>NZ_LAUM01000005.1:0-232014 GCF_000972265.1 Vibrio sp. ECSMB14106
TAGCGGTTAACGCTGCTGCTGAACTAACGGCTGAAGGTAAGAAAGTACGCGTAGTTTCGATGCCTGCTACTGACGCGTTTGACAAGCAAGACGCGCAGTACCGTGAGTCTGTACTTCCATCTGACGTAACGGCACGTATCGCTGTAGAAGCTGGCATCGCTGACTTCTGGTACAAGTACGTTGGTTTCGGTGGCAAGATCATCGGTATGACAACGTTCGGCGAATCTGCACCAGCAGGTGAGCTATTCAAGATGTTCGGTTTCACTACTGAAAACGTAGTAAACACAGCGAAAGAGCTGCTAGCGTAACTGCTAGACTGCCCCAACAGTCGAACGTAAAGGACGACTGTTAGATGCTAAATTTAGAAAGGCCATCATTGCGATGGCCTTTTTTAATTGTGTCAGGTTTTCCAACCTTGTGGAATGTTTTGGTAAATACGCTCTAAAAGTACGGATAAGCGCAGTGGTGGTCTTCCTGCTGGCGTATAGCAGTTAATGGATATGGGCTCCGAAAGCCAACCTTCTAAGCAAGGCGTGATTCGACCCGGGTGATGTTGCTCATAACCGCTTGCTGTCCAAGTTGGCAGCAACCCAATACCATGACCATTCGCGATGCTGTCGATCTGCATGGCGATGTTGTCACTGTATAAGCGACTAATAAATGGATCTAAGAAGAACTCACCGTGTTGAGGGTGCGTGAGCATCAATCCGTTTTCTTGTACCGAGCCAAAGTCTATCCAAGGGTGCGCTTCAAGTTCTTTGGGGTGTTGGAGCGAACCATGTTGTTCTAGATAAGCTGGAGAGGCAAAGGGCGTGTAACGAAATGAGCCTAATACTTCTTTGCGCCAACCGAGATCCTTACGCTCACCGAGCCAGATGAACAAATCTGGGTCATGATGCGCTTCAGAAAAGTCGCTGGTGAGTTGGACCCTGACGTCAGGGTTATCGGCGAGAAAGCCATTGAGCACACCGCCTAGCCAACTTCTAATTAATGCTGTGTGACAAACAATATGCAGCGGCCCTGAGACCTGGTTCGTTAAACCTTGGAGCGCATCATAACTCTCTTCACTTAGCTCAAGAATCTGGCGACTGTAGTGGGCAAAAATTTCTCCTGCTCTTGTTAGAACTAATCGGTTGCCTTGTCTTGCTGTTAGAGCTTGACCGAAATCTTCTTCTAATTGTGCCAAGCGACGACTCAGCGTTGATTTAGGTTGGTTAAGGGCCTTGGCAGCGGCGGTCAAGCTCTTATGCTGATTGAGCGCATCAAAGGCTCGAATTGATGCTAAGTCGTGCATATTTCATTTATTCCTTACTGAGTTATGTATGGTTCCATAAATGGGAGGAACCGTTCCATAACTATCACTATGCATCTCACTCTATTTGTGAATAATTTGCGTTTGAAAATAATAATCATTATCAATTATGGAGATGTAGATGTCTACTCTTAGACTGCCAGTTATTACTGCAACTGGTATTTTTGCCTTTGTCAGTGTCCCTCATGTTTTTGCCAATGATGCGGTTTCTAGAATGGAAACAGTGGTTGTAACTGCATCAAGTTATGAACAATCTCAAGCGGACGCACCTGCAAGTATTAGTGTGATTTCGCGTGAGGAGTTGGACTCGCGTTATTATCGTGATGTTACTGATGCACTAAAAAGTGTGCCTGGTGTTGTCGTGACTGGTGGTGGCGACACTACCGACATCAGTATTCGTGGTATGGGTTCTAAATACACCTTGATACTCGTCGATGGTAAGCGCCAAGGCACGCGTGAAACTCGCCCAAATAGTGACGGCCCTGGTATTGAACAAGGTTGGCTACCCCCTCTTCAAGCGATTGAGAGAATTGAGGTCATTCGTGGCCCAATGTCGACGCTTTATGGCTCTGATGCGATTGGTGGTGTGATTAACGTGATCACACGAAAAGACGCGATGGAGTGGACGGGTAACGTTCAGCTAGGCACGGTTTTGCAAGACAACAGTCGCTCGGGCGGAGAACAGAGCGCGAATTTCTTCGTCAATGGGCCGCTAGCCGAAAACCTATCTCTCCAAGTATACGGTCAGTATACCGCAAGAGAAGAAGATGATATTGAATACGGTTATGAAGATAAAGATATGCAAAGTATCTCGTCAAAACTGACCTACCAGGTTAATGACCGCCATTCTGTGCAACTAGAAGGGGGCACATCGGCACAAAGTCGTCGTGGGAACGTTGGACTCTCCGTACCCACTACGGGTTGCCGAAGAGGTTGTGAGGATTCGATCAACGAATATAGTCGTAATTACGTCACACTGAGTCACAACGGCGATTGGGACTCGGTTGGCCTATCAGATACTTACTTGCAACGTGAAGAGAGCGGAAACAAATCTCGTGAGATGATGATCACCAATACCACGTTCAAGTCGAGCTTAGTGACTGGTATTGGAAACCATACGCTGACGACCGGTGTGGACGCCACTCATGCGGAGCTTGAGGATTTTACTTCCAACAAAGCGTCATCGAAGACCGAAACATCGAATACGCAGTGGGCAGTTTTCATTGAAGATGAATGGAGAGTCGCCGATCCGTTTAGCGTTACGTTTGGTGGTCGTCTAGATCATGACGAAAACTATGGCGCGCACTTTAGCCCACGTGTTTATGGTGTATGGCGTGTCGACCCGTCTTGGACTGTGAAAGGTGGTGTGGCAACCGGTTTCCGTTCTCCGCAATTACGTGAAATTACTCCTGGTTGGGCACAAGTCAGCGGTGGCGGTAATATTTACGGTAACCCAGACCTTGACCCTGAAACGTCGCTAAACAAAGAAATCAGTGTCTTGTATCAAGGTGACTCTGGTTTAGATGTCTCTTTGACTGCATTCCATAATGAGTTCAAAGACAAAATCACACGTGTTGTTTGTCCAGATACCATCTGTACTGATGGACCAAACCAATGGGGAGCAGATCCTACGTACCGTATCAACGTGGATGAAGCCGTCACACAAGGTATTGAAGCGACTTTAGCATCGCCGTTAACAGAAACTATTTATATCAGCTCGAGCTACACATTTACCGATTCCGAACAAAAAACAGGTGAATACAAAGGCATGCCGTTACAGCAGTTACCAAAGCATCTATTTAACGTTGATGTGGCTTGGCAAACAACAGTAGACCTAGAGAGTTGGGCTAAAGTTACTTACCGAGGTAAAGAAATGGATCCGGTTACGGGTCCATCAAGAAACAGTACCATAGAGCCCGCTTATACCTTTGTGGACGCCGGTGTGACATACCAGTTAACCGATAACACTCGTATCAAAGGTGCGATCTATAACTTGCTGGACGAGGAAATCAGTTACGAAGAATACGGATATGTCGAAGATGGTCGTCGCTACTGGTTAGGTTTAGACGTCGCATTTTAATGATTGTTGTAGTAAGGCTGAGCATTGTCTCGGCCTTTTTACTAGTTCAAACTGAAGATATGTAATGATTACTCAAATTCATTGCCCCAGTTATCTTTCTCTTTATGACCACATACTTTACACGTGACATACCTGTCCATGGCATAGTATTTGCCGCCATTGATAAAAGTATGAATCATTAATTTGATCCTACCTAAAAGAGAAGTATCCGTATCGTAGCTGCTGGTCTTTCTTACAAGCACTTCACGATGAGGTGTTTTTTGTTCGCATTGTTTACAAAAGTGAGCTGCTGGGTATCCAGACATAGTCATTTCCTTTGGTTGATAAAACGAGGTTAGAAACAGCCAATAGAAAATGACACTCTCATAGATAATATGAACAGTATCTATGTATTAATCAAATTCATAAGGTAGGGTTTATACCCATTTTACTCAGTTCGGCATTCTAATATGTTGTTTTTATTAAACTATAAGGAGGTGCACATAAAGGTGAAGGCCTAAATTATCGGATGATAAGGGCAACCTATTTGTAACTTACAACTTACATTTAGGGTTTTGGACGCATTTTGTTACTAACTCTCTTGAAACTAATTATAAAGTGAGTAAATGTATTGATAATCATTTAGTGGCATAGGTTGGTTCATGGCTAATAAGATTATTTTGATTGTGGATGATAATCAGGAAATTCTCGATGCTTTAAGCGAATATCTAGAACGCTCAAGCTTCACTGTGGTTACTGCACTTGAAGGTAACTCGATGTGGAAACAGCTAGAAACTGTCACCCCAGATCTCATTATTTTAGACATCATGCTACCAGGGGATGATGGTTTAACTTTGTGCCAAAAGTTACGCTTACGATCTCAAGTCCCTATCATTATGCTAACCGCAGTAACTGATGATGCAGATCGTATTGCGGGGTTAGAAATTGGAGCTGATGATTACATAACCAAGTCGTTTAATCCTCGTGAGCTATTGGCAAGAATCAAAGCTCTACTCAGGCGTTCAACATTCAGTCAATGCACAAATGAACGTAAATTAAAGTTTATGGATTGGACGTTCGATACCCTAAAACGACAATTGAAACATGAAGATGGTGAGGCAGTCTCTCTTTCTAGTGCCGATTATAACTTGCTTACTCTTATGCTTGACTCTCCCAATCAATTATTAAGTCGTAATGACATTGCACAAGCACTCTGGGGGAGGGATGCAGAGCCACTAGAGAGAGGGATTGATGTACAAATTAGCCGGTTGAGAAGGCAATTGAGGGACGATGATAGAAATACGATTATGACGGTGAGGCATCGTGGCTACATGCTTGTGATCGACTCTCATGGACTTCAATGTTGAAAAAAAACTTCTTTCAGTCAATGGTCGTACGTATTACGTTGTCTACGTTCTTGGTTATTGTCATGGCTGAAGTTCTGGCAGGTGCAGCTTGGTTTTCCACGACCTCTGTATCTAAACGAGAATCGGCGAGCCATGCTATGTTTGCGATAGCCTCTGCAGCTTCGGACACTATAAATTACTTTTCAGGGCTTCCAGTCAATTATCGTCATTTGGTTCTCGATCAATTACGAAATATTGGGGGAACACGATTCTTTATTTCCATGAATAATCATAGGCTTTCTGTTCCTTCGCTTAGTCATCACTCTTTAGTGCCTCAAATGCAGGTGCAAGCATCAGATCTTTTAGAACAACAACTTAAAACGTCACACTCAGTACATGTCACTTTGACCAAGCGAGACGATCTTCTATTGTTCAACTCAGGTATCAAGCTGAATGAGCTGCCTGCATTGTGGAAAGATTACAGCTTAGTGTTAGGCAAACTCGATCTCCCAATAGCTGTTATTCAAGTTCAACTAGAAAATAATGAGTGGCTCTATTTAGCGACCGTTATTCCGCTGTCTTTCGATAGCTTGACCGATAATTTTATAGATAGCCGCCAGATCACCTTTCTTTTAATTGTCACTTTTATGCTCATGGGGGTCTCATACGTTGTGCTACAAAAAGAGATTCGTCCTTTTCGATCTCTTGCTCGTTCCGCAACGCTTATGGGTTCGGAAATGCAGATTGAAGAAATCAAAGAAGAGGGCAGTTCAGAAACCAGAGCTGCGATCCATGCTTTCAATAAAATGAATCGTCGCATTAAAGCGAACTTACGTGACCGAAATATGTTCTTTAATGCCATTTCACATGACATAAAAACACCTTTAGCCTGTTTAAAGCTTCGTACAGAAATGCTCAGCGACAATACGACAAGGCTTAAATTTGAAAAACTTTTGAATGAAGTTGAGATGATGTTAAACGGAGCATTACAGTGCATGCGAGATAATGATATTCATGAAGAATTTGAGTGGATAGACATGAATGATATTTTTGAACAATGTGCGGCTATTCATAACAAAGATAACTTATGCGTAAACCTTGTCGATATGCCAGATGTTAAATTCTATGGTAAACCATTAGCAATTAAGCGTTGCCTCTTTAACTTAGTGGATAATGGCATTAAGTATGGGAATGTCGTGAATATCAGCATGTTTGTTAACTCTGACTCTATCCATATTGTATTGCGAGATTCAGGTACAGGGATTGACGAAAGCATACTAGAAAAAGTATTTGAACCTTACTTTAGAGGTAGCGATTCAAGCGTGGATGGATCCGGTTTAGGCTTGGCGATTTCCCGAAGTATCGCAAGGAGTCATGGAGGGGATATTAAATTATCTAATGCACCAGAAGGAGGGCTAGAAGTCGACATTATTTTGGTAAGCAGTTTATGAGAATATGGGTCTTCTTAGTCACTCTTTTCGTTACACAACCTATATTATCTAACCCCTCTGTAGAGATGCTGCATTGGTGGACGGCAGAAGGTGAAGATTCTGCATTGTCGGTGATCGAAGACCGGTTTCGCCTGCTGCCTTTTACATTAAAAAGTGATCCAATTGCAGGAGGAGGAGGTGGGCCTGCTAAATCTATCCTTCAAGCGAGAGCGATTGCTGGCTATTCACCAGACATAGCGCAGATGGAAGGACCTGCTATTCAGTCTTGGGCAGCACTCGGGTTCTTAATGGACATGAATGAAGTCGCTAAATTGAATCTGTGGGATCAATCGCTGTACCCTGATATTCAAGCCATTCACAAATACAATGGGAACTATGTTGCCATTCCTCTTAATATTCATCGACTAAACTGGATGTGGATAAACACAGAGGTATTAGCTGAACACCAGTTGTCTCCCCCTAATGATTGGGATTCACTATTGCTAGCATTGAATGTACTAAAAAACAAAGGTATTACGCCACTTGCTTTGGGGGAAGACCCTTGGCAAGTTGTTCAAATTTTTGAAAACATTGCATTCGGAGTGGGTGGTGCTCACTATTATCGCCAGGCTTTTGTTGATTTAGCCCCTGAAGCTTTGAACAGCCCAGAAACACTAGAAGCACTAGATCGCTTTCGATCTCTCGCGAATATTGTTGGAAATGACTTATCAAAAATAAGTTGGGATCAAGGAACGAAAGCACTACTCAAAGGGGAATTCGCATTTCAATTTACAGGTGATTGGGCTCTAGGAGAAATGCTAAGCTCAGGCTCTAGCATTCCTGACTACATTCAATGTAGCCCATTTCCTTCTACAGAAAATGGGTTTATCTACAATGTAGATAGCCTAGCCTTTTTTTCCACTCGTTCAAATGAAGATCAGAATATAACCTCAATTATGGCCGCGCTATCTGCCCCTAAGTTTCTTTTAGAGTTCAGTAAAAAAAAGGGCTCAATACCAGCACAAACTAATATTCCTATTGATGACTTATCGCGGTGCCAACAGAAATCTTATGATGACTATATACGAGCGAGTCGGAATGGTTCGGCAATGCCAAGCTTGACCGATTCAATGGCTGTTAACCCCGTAATTCAAAATGCAGTTTCGAATGAACTTTATCGTTATTTTATTGATTCATCGATAACGTCTAAAACCCTTATCGGTCACCTTAATGCCATTAATAATGAAATATTTCGATAGTTAAGGCCTATAAAATTCTCGTGATAAAGTTATTTAGATATTGTTATTTTATATCTTTTATGAATTTTCACTTACAAATAAATTACAAAATGAAACCTAGGGTTTTGTAAGGAGAATAATATTGATGAAGGTTTAAATATAAAATAATGGAAATTAGATTATGAAATCACTCCCCATAATAGCTACTTTTACCTCTTTAATTATTTCTGTACCGGCTATGGCTGAATAATATAGGATCGTTAGTCCACATCATGATGATGCATTATTGGTTTTCTCTGGATATATATCTAGTTTGAATTTGGCTAATGAAAATGATGAGATAATTGTCGATGTGATGTTTGGTGCTTCTAACTATTCAACAAACCATCATGACGTATTAACAAATGAACGAGTTTTGACGATTACAAAAAATCGTTATAGTGAAGACTATGATGCATTAACCGATCTTTTTACTAGTTGGGATAAATTTAAATTTCGTAGCTATGGGTACTATGATGCTCCATTGCGAAAGTACGTAGGTGATCAAACCGCAGGGGGAGGTCCTGGAGGAACGTTTAAAAATTTTCGACAATCAGAAATAAAGACTTTTAATAGTATGGTTGATAATTTCACTACAATTTTAAAATCTGACAACTGTACGCTATTAGTCCCTATTAGCTAATGGAACTCATATTGATCATTTTATGACAAAAGAAGCGGTTATTACAGCAGCTTATAAGTTAGGTAATGAAGCTAAATGCAAAATAATGTTTGGTCAAGACCAACCTTATACAGATGCAAACCCACAAGAATCTGACATTGAAGTTGAAGCATTAAGAGATAGATTACCTCTCAATTCAATAAGTGAAGAATTTCATGATATTCCGCTAGAGCCAGGAACTACTGAGACGATTAAACTTAATAAGTTTAAAAAATACTACGTAACTCAATATGACCAAGGGTATATTGACCCACTGACGTCGAATGTACGAGAGGTGTTATATGTTTGGGATCCAAAGAGTTACGGTAGCATAAGGTCACATATTGATTGTGATGGTTCAGATTACTGTCGTTTAGCTAATTAACTAATAATGATTACAAAACAAGGGCACCTAAAGGTGCCTTTTTTCTGTTGATATTTAGTTTGTAAAAATCGGGTTACAAACTACTTGCTATTTGTAACCTTGAGATTCAATTAGCTTGATAAAGTTCATTGGTATTCTAACGATATTAAAGGACTTTATTATGCTAGATAGTTTTAAAAGCGGCTTATCTAAGCTTTCCTTAATTGGTAAAGCATTGATGTTGCCCATATCTATATTACCCGCAGCGGGGTTATTACTTGCCTTCGGTGCTAAGCTCGACATTCCCCTAATGATGCGTGCTGGTGGTGTTATATTTGATAACTTAGCCTTACTGTTTGCGGTAGGAGCAGCGGTTGGTTTGACTAAGGAGTCAGGGATTGCCGCTTTAGCCGCGATTGTCGCCATGGTCGTGATGAATGCGACAATGGGGGTGGCGCTCGGCATTACACCTGAGATGGCGATGGGAGGTGGCCGTTATGCAATGGTGATGGGTATTCCTTCATTGCAAACAGGTGTCTTTGGCGGACTCATAGCCGGTATCCTCGCAGCCGTTATGTATCAACGTTTTTATGATACTAAGCTGCCTGATTTCCTTGGTTTCTTTGCCGGAAAACGCTTTGTACCTATTGTGACTGCATTTTCTGCGTTTTTAATTGGTTTAGTGTTACCCCATATTTGGTCATATATTCAATCTGGTATTGATGCGCTATCACATATGGCGAATGGCGGAAACATGTACGTCTCAACGTTCATCTACGGATTTATGGAGCGCGCTTTAATTCCAGTTGGTCTCCATCATATTTTTTATAGCCCTTATTGGTTTTCTTTCGGTGAGTACACAACTACCGCGGGTACCATTGTAAATGGCGATCATACTATTTGGTTTAAAATGCTTGAAGATGGAGTAAAAACGTTCTCAACCAGTGAATACCAAGAAGCTGGCAAATTCCTATCGGGTAATTTTGCTATCTACATGTTTGCTTTCCCTGCTGCATGTTTAGCTATGTATCATGAAGCGAATGACAAAAATAAAAAAATAGCAGCGGGTATTTTGGGATCTGCCGCTCTCACCTCTTTTGTTACCGGTATTACAGAGCCTGTTGAATTTGCATTTATCTTTGTAGCGCCTTTGCTTTATGTGTTTTCTGCTATTATGGCAGGGGTATCTTATGCCGTAACTTATGCGTTGGATGTCCACATAGGAAAAACCTTCTCTGCGGGTATTATTGATTTTGTTTCATTTGGGGTGCTTCCTGCTATGGATGGTTTTAAGACCAACTGGATCAATGTGATTCTTTGGGGACTGACTATGGCTGCGATTTACTACACTGTTTTCCGTTTTGCGATTAGAAAGTTTAATTTAAAAACCGTTGGGCGTGAGGATACTCAAAGTAAGGCGATCACTTTGGATAATGAAGATTTAGCTAGTGAAATCACAACCTTGATTGGCGGTGCTGCTAACATTACTTCTATAGGTGCATGTATTACGAGGTTACGTTTACAGATTAAAGATCAGGCACTTGTGAATGAGCAAGGAATCAAAGACCTAGGTGCAATGGGAGTTATAAAAGTAGGTTCAAATGGCTTGCAAATTATTTTGGGCTCAAGAGCACAATTTGTGGCTGAGCTTATGAATGAAGGTACTGCTGAGTCATCAAGTGCGTTATCTGCTAACCCAAGTTAAAAGTGCGGGCTACTTCCGATAAAGCTGACGACAATAAGTTATAGTCTCTGATACATAAATAATAACGCTATCAACGCTATGGTTGGTGGCGTTTATTTGTATCTAAAGTTATGTGCTTATGGCAGCTTTAGTATTCAATTAATGCGCTTTGAATAGGATTCAGTTATCATCTGTGACACGAAATTTTGGTTAGATGTACGGAACTATGCTAAAAGTCGCGATAAATGGATTTGGACGAATAGGGCGTAATGTATTGCGCGCTGTCTATGAAAGTGGCAAAAGCCAACAAATCAAAGTAGTAGCTGTCAATGAGCTTGCTCAGCCTGACGCTATGGCTCACCTATTGCAGTACGACACCAGTCATGGCCGCTTCGGCAAGAAAATCTCTAACGATCAAGAGCACATCTATGTTCATCATGGCATTGGTGCTGAAGATAAAGGCGAGTTTGATACCATTCGTATCTTACATCTGGCTGATATTGAACTGTTGCCTTGGCGTGATCTTGAAGTCGATATTGTTCTCGATTGTACTGGTGTTTACGGCTGCCGAGATGACGGCCTTGCGCACATCGCTGCTGGCGCGAAGAAAGTGTTGTTTTCACATCCAGGTGCTAGCGACCTCGATAACACCATTATCTATGGTGTAAATCACGATACTATCGAAGCTGACCACCGAATCGTTTCCAATGGTTCATGCACCACTAACTGTATTGTCCCTATCATTAAGGTTCTTGATGACGCCTTTGGCATCGAGTCCGGTACCATCACGACTATTCACTCTTCAATGAATGATCAACAAGTGATCGATGCGTACCACAGCGATCTTCGCCGTACTCGAGCGGCGAGCCAATCCATCATTCCTGTCGATACCAAACTGCATAAAGGTATTGAAAGAATCTTCCCGAAATTTTCTAACAAGTTCGAAGCGATATCTGTGCGTGTGCCGACGGTAAACGTAACCGCGATGGATTTAAGTGTCACAATTAATACAAATGTGAAAGTTAATGACGTAAATCAAACCATTGTTAATGCATCCCAGTGTACATTACACAATATAGTTGACTATACTGAAGCGCCGCTCGTTTCCATTGACTTTAATCACGATCCCCATAGCGCAATCGTTGATGGTTCGCAAACACGAGTGAGCAATGGCACCTTAGTGAAAATGCTGGTTTGGTGTGACAATGAATGGGGCTTTGCGAACCGAATGCTGGATACGGTTCTTGCAATGCAAGCTTCTGAAGGCAAGAAGTAAGACCTAGAAGCAAATGTGTGGATTATTTATTTTTTAGCTTGAAATAAATACAAAGTATCCACATATTATGAGTAGTTAAAAATTACCAGTTGAATAATTTATAGGCTTAGCAGGGTTGCTGAGTTTCCAAAACTTTATATTTATTTAAATTTGAGAGGACAAAACATGTCTGTGATCAAGATGACTGACCTGGAACTTGCAGGTAAACGCGTATTTATTCGTGCTGACCTAAACGTACCAGTAAAAGACGGTAAAGTAACTTCAGATGCACGCATCCTTGCATCTCTACCAACTATCAAACTTTGCCTAGAAGCTGGCGCAAAAGTTATGGTTACTTCTCACCTTGGTCGTCCTACTGAAGGCGAATACAACGAAGAGTTCTCTCTAGCACCTGTAGTTAACTACCTAAACGACGCACTAGACTGCGACGTTAAGCTAGCGAAGGATTACGTTAACGGCCTAGATCTAAACGCTGGTGAACTCGTTGTTCTTGAAAACGTTCGATTTAACAAAGGCGAGAAGAAAAACGAAGAAGCACTTTCTAAGCAATACGCTGCACTATGTGACATCTTCGTAATGGATGCATTCGGTACAGCTCACCGTGCTCAAGCTTCTACACACGGTGTTGGTACTTACGCTCCTGTAGCATGTGCTGGCCCTCTTCTTGCTGCTGAGCTTGAAGCTCTTGGCAAAGCAATGGACAACCCAGAGCGTCCGCTAGTGGCTATCGTTGGTGGTTCTAAAGTTTCTACTAAACTAACCGTTCTTGAGTCGCTATCTAAAATCGCTGACCAACTTGTTGTTGGTGGTGGTATCGCGAACACATTCATCGCTGCTGAAGGCCACAACGTAGGTAAGTCTCTATACGAAGCAGACCTAGTTGAAACGGCTCAGAAGCTAATGAAAGAGTGTGCTATCCCAGTAGCGACTGACGTTGCATGTGCGAAAGCATTCGACGAAAACGCAGAAGCTGAAATCAAGCACGTTTCTGAAGTTCAAGACGACGACATGATCTTCGACCTTGGCCCAGATTCAACTGCAGCACTAGCTGAAATCATCGGCAACGCGAAAACTATCCTTTGGAACGGCCCTGTAGGCGTATTCGAATTCAAGAACTTCGAAGCGGGTACTGCTGGTATCTCTAAAGCAATCGCTGAATCTGCAGGTTTCTCTGTAGCAGGTGGTGGTGACACGCTAGCAGCTATCGACAAGTTCGGTATCAAAGCTGACGTTTCTTACATCTCTACTGGCGGTGGCGCTTTCCTTGAATTCGTTGAAGGTAAAGTACTTCCTGCAGTAGCAATGCTTGAAGAGCGTGCTAAAGCATAATTGATTTAGAAAGGCGAGATGTGAATCTCGCCTTTTAACGTTTGCTGCATATCACACTTTTTTGCTAGAATGGGATAAGTTGTGAGCAAACGATTGCAAGTTTTTGAACTTAAGTTTTTTAATCTTAAAACGATAGAATAAATAGGACTATTTCCATGTCTAAGATCTTCGATTTTGTAAAACCTGGTGTGATTTCTGGCGATGACGTACAGAAAGTATTTGAAGTAGCAAAAGAAAACAAATTTGCTCTTCCTGCTGTAAACGTTGTTGGTACTGACTCTGTAAACGCAGTACTAGAAGCAGCTGCTAAAGTTAAATCACCAGTAGTTGTTCAGTTCTCTAACGGCGGCGCTGCATTCTTCGCAGGTAAAGGCGTTAAACTTGAAGGTCAAGGCGCACAAGTTCTTGGCGCTGTAGCTGGTGCAAAATACGTACACGCTGTAGCTGAAGCTTACGGTGTTCCAGTTATCCTGCACACTGACCACGCTGCTAAAAAACTTCTTCCATGGATCGACGGTCTACTAGACGCTGGTGAAGAGTTCTTCGCACAAACTGGTAAGCCTCTATTCTCTTCTCACATGCTAGACCTTTCTGAAGAGTCTCTAGAAGAGAACATCGAAACATGTGCTAAGTACCTAGAGCGCATGGCTAAAATGAACATGACAATCGAGATCGAACTTGGTTGTACTGGTGGTGAAGAAGACGGCGTAGATAACTCTGATATGGACGCATCTGAACTTTACACTTCTCCAGAAGACGTAGCGTACGCTTATGAGAAACTAATGGAAGTTAGCCCTCGTTTCACTATCGCTGCTTCTTTCGGCAACGTACACGGTGTTTACCAAGCTGGTAACGTTGTACTGACTCCTACTATCCTACGTGATTCTCAAGCATACTGTTCAGAGAAGTTCGGTATTGCACCTAACGCTCTAAACTTCGTATTCCACGGTGGTTCTGGCTCTTCTGAAGCAGAAATCCAAGAGTCTATCGGTTACGGTGTTATCAAAATGAACATCGATACTGATACACAGTGGGCGACTTGGGACGGTATCCGTCAGTACTCTGCTGACAACTTCGATTTCCTACAAGGTCAAATCGGTAACCCAACTGGCGAATCAGCTCCAAACAAGAAGTACTACGATCCACGCGTATGGTTACGTGCAGGTCAAGCTTCAATGGTTGCTCGTCTAGAGAAAGCATTTGCTGACCTTAATGCTGTAGACGTACTATAATTCTTTGAATTAAGTACTCTTTGAGTTTTAAGAAACCCGCTTAATGAGCGGGTTTTTTTATACCTGATGAAAACTTGTATTAAATATGTGAAAACCCTAGCCTACCGTGCATAAATTTCGTAGTCTTTTAGTTATCGGTATTTGTGTTTATCGGTAAGTTTTATTTTTCAAAAGCTTACATAAATATGACTTTGCAATCTGTCAAAGATAGGATATCGTGCCGAAAAACTGGACTTGGTTCAGTTTATAAAAAGGACTTGGCTTTTATTTACTTTTAACACAATAATTTAACAGGAGTTAAACTGTTTGCTTTGTTGTCTAGTAAGTTTGGCTTAAGGCAGTTTAGCCCATAGCATATTATATAGAGGATGCACATTATGGCTGATAGTTCGACATCAATTGAAACCCCACTTGTGGACAGCTTGTCTCACGCAGAGAAGTGGTTAACAAATAATTCAGATCTATTTATCCAATATGGCGTAAATATTATTTCAGCACTGATAATTTTATTTATTGGTAACCTTGTTGTTAAAGCCGTAGCGAACAGCGTGTCCAAGGTTCTTGAGAAGAAGAAGATGGACCGAGCCGTTGTTGAGTTTATCCACGGTTTAGTTCGTTACTTGTTGTTTGTTATTGTCTTAATTGCTGCTCTTGGTCGCTTAGGTGTTCAAACTGCATCTGTAGTCGCTGTAATTGGTGCGGCAGGTTTAGCTGTAGGTCTTGCGCTGCAAGGCTCACTATCTAATTTTGCTGCTGGTGTACTTATCGTTGCGTTCCGTCCATTTAAGTCTGGTGACTATGTGGAAATTGGTGGTGTAGCAGGTTCGGTTGATTCAATTCAGATCTTCCAAACGGTTCTAACAACGCCAGATAACAAAATGGTAGTGGTGCCAAATGGTAGCGTTATCGGTAGCCCAATTACAAACTACTCTCGTCATAATACTCGTCGTATTGATTTGATGATTGGTGTTTCTTACAATGCTGATCTTCAGAAGACAAAAGCACTACTGACTAAGATCTGTGAATCTGATGAACGTATATTAAAAACGCCAGGTGTGAAAGTTGGTGTCCATACGCTAGCTGATTCTTCAGTAAACTTTGTAGTTCGTCCATGGGTTAAAACTGCAGAGTATTGGGATGTTTACTTCGACCTGATGCAAGAAATCAAAGAAGGCTTGGATAAAGAAGGTATCGAAATTCCATTCCCGCAAATGGATGTACACATGAATAAAGTAGAAGCTTAATTTCTAGTTAGTTTTTTATAGCTATAAGCTTTTATAAGGAAAGGCGGATAACTTAGGTTATCCGCCTTTTTTTGTGGGTTCTCAATATTAACCCTTCTACTCGTTAATCGTTCTTATCGTTTACTGCCTTAATGCTCAGCTTTCTTTTTTGATTAGACATCGGCCACAATGATGTTTTCAACATCGCATATAAGGGCTTCCTTACTTCTTGCCCTCCCAAAATCGCCAATAAACATAAACCGCCGGGAATCAGAATTATCATCAGTAGTGGTCGAAGTAGGTAAGAGAAGCAAAAGATCGTGGGCAGAAAAATCAGTACTTGTCCCAGTCGGTTTAAAATATTCATCATGTCCGTATCTCCAAAATTATATTGAGCATGCTCATTTTTATAATTGAGCGCGCTCAATTTGTCAAATTAAAGCACTAAGAGTATGATCAAGCTTGATTTGAGAAGGGTGTATTTTCGTGAGTAAGAGAGAGATAACGAAACAGAAGATCTTAGCGTCTGCTTGGGAGTTGTTTGGGGAGAATGGTTATGACAACACCACAACTCGTCAGATCGCTCGTCACGCGAGTGTGGCTGATGGCACGGTGTTTAGTCATTTTGAAACCAAGTTGACGATTCTGCGAGAAGGGATGCTATCGCAGTTGGAAAAGATTGGTCAGGAAGTGTTAGCCACTGAGCAAGATAAGTGTACTGTGGATGTTGGGATCTCGCTGATTGAACGCTACTACCGCTATTATTTTGATAATGTTGAGTTAAGTCGAGCGTTACTCAAAGAGGTCATTTGGGATCTAGACTATTACCGCACCTTTGATCAGGCACTCTTTCAGACGGTTAATGTCGGTGTATCTATTTCTGAAAAAATGCCATTGATTATGGATAGCTATTTCATGACCTTGATAAAGCACTTGAGCCAGTCTGAACCAAGCCTTGAAGCTGCGCTGAGTGAACTGAACAATAAAATTCGAGTCATTCTAGAGTAGCTTCATTATATTATTGGGTCACTTACGGCATGTCTGGCTTGGTCGGTAATCTCGGTTCTTTAAGCGGTTAACCAGTACTGTTCAATCAGCCCATTAACGAGCACAAGTGCAATGGCAAACATTATGGTTGCGACTGCGATATCGATACCTTTCTTAACATTCGGTTTAGATAGCGTTGGACCTAGCTTTGCTGCGCCCAATGACAAAGAGTAAAACCAAACGAACGAAGCCAAGATAGTCCCCATAGCAAAAGCAATTCTGTCGTTACCTTCAAACTGCCCGCCAATCGAACCAAGAATCACTACGGTATCCAAATAGAGGTGTGGGTTTAATACGGTAACCGCCAATGCACCCAAAATAACGGTGCGCTTACCACGAGCCAGTATCTCCCCTTTTGACTCCTCGTTTGAGGGCGCTTTAAAGGCACTGCGTAGCGACAACAAACCATACACGGTTAGAAAAGCGATACCGCCTAACGTTACTGAGGTGAGTAGCAATTCGTTTTGCGACAAAATCGCACCGCCACCAAAAATACCCAATGAGATAAACAGAGTGTCGAGCAGGCTACAAATTGTCGCAGTGGTTAAATGATGGTTGCGCTTTATCCCTTGATTTAAGACGTACGCATTCTGAGCGCCAATAGGGATAATCATGCTTGCCCCTAGACCAAAACCTTGTAATAAAACCCAAAAACTCATTTTAACCTCCACTGATTTAACGATATTTACGTGCTATATGGCGAAGATACTCTGACTTTTTAAATAAGTATAATTAATGATTTTAATCTATTATTAGAGTTGCTAATGTTATGTTGAGTTAGCTCAAAAAGGAAGCAAATTGATGCGTGGATTGGATTATAAGTGGATAGAAGCACTGGATGCTGTGGTGAAACAACGTAGCTTCGAAAGGGCTGCGGAGCAGTTATATATCTCCCAGTCTGCGGTGTCTCAACGTATCAAACAACTGGAAAAGTGGCTAGCTCAACCTGCTTTGGTGAGAGAAAACCCGCCAAGGCCAACCCCAGCGGGTAAAAAATTATTGGGTTTGTATCGCCGGGTTCGTTTGTTAGAGCACGAATTTGTCCCTGAATTAATGAATGAAGATGGTCATCATCCTCTGTCTATATCGATAGCAACCAACGCAGATAGTTTGGCGACATGGCTGTTACCAGCATTATCGGATGTGATGAGGTCTCGCCAAGTGGAACTGAACCTCGCGATTCATGGTGAGGCGAGAACCATTGATAAGATAAAAAGTGGTGAGGTTGCCGGCGCGATCAGTTTGGAGTCTCAAGCGATTCCAGGCTGCAGTGCTGATTATCTCGGCAGAATGGATTATGTATGTGTGGCGAGCCCTGACTTCCATCAGCGCTATTTTTCTGAGGGCGTAAACTACGCCACATTAAGCAAGGCACCAGCGGTCTCTTATGACCAATATGATGACCTGCATAAGAAGTTTCTTCATGACCATTTTAACGTACCAAGAGACAGTGTGATCAATCATACAGTAGGTAGCTCAGAAGCGTTTGTACGTTTGGGTTTATCAGGTGTTGCCTACTGTTTGATCCCTCGATTGCAGATCATTGATGAGTTAGAGTCTGGGGCATTGATTGATATCACGCCTGGTTTTCTGCTGTCTTATCGCATCTACTGGCACCACTGTCAGTTAGAAAGTGGGGTACTCAAAGAGATATCTCAAGCGATATTAAGTTATGCTCACAACCACTTGCCTCAGTAATCTGTCGATTTTTTCATCGTCAATGTTCTGTTAGAAATGAGATGTTAGGATTGGCTAAACGACAAATTGCTCTATGATGAAAGTACATTTGCTTAGCACAGGTCTACCTAATGAAGTTTGCACCAAAGATGTTAGTAACGTCTCTTACTCTTACTGCAGCGTTGAGTGCTGTGAGTTTTCCATCATTGGCAAACTCTCCCTCTTTTCCGCATATTTCAACGACGGGCTATGGTGAAGTAGTTGCGACACCTAATATGGCAACATTTTCTGTTAGAGTCGTAGAATCGACGATGACGGCTGAACAGGCAAAAAAAACCGTTGATAAAGTTGTAACGGGTTTCCTCAACAAGCTGCATCACGCTGGCGTCAAGGAAGAGAGTGTACACAGCTCTAATCTCTATCTGTCTCCTCAGTACCATTACCCTAAAGATGGCAAGCCTGAGCTAGTTGGCTATAGAGCTTCACGTAACGTGACGGTTCAAGTGAACGATTTAGCTAACTTAAATGAGTACATGGATATTGCTATTGGGCAGGGTATTAATCAGATCGATAATATTCAGCTTCAGGTTCGTGACGAAGCTAAGTACCAAGAACAAGCGCGCTTAGAAGCAATTAAAGATGCAAGGTTGAAAGCTAAGTCGCTAGCGAGTGGTTTTGAACGTGAGTTAGGTGATGTATGGCGTGTAGATTACAACGCACAATCTTCTCAGCCCGTGCTAATGCGCTCAATGGCGATGGATGCGAGAACAGAGTCGAACTCTTATGAAGATTCAACGATCACTATCCGCGATCGTGTTAATGTGATCTATCAACTAGAAGAATAGGGAACACACATCTGAGAGGTATTAGATCACTATGATCTAATTACCTACGATAGGCCAAATACTAAAAAGGCTCTCATTATGAGAGCCTTTTTACTAATGATCGAGTTTGATGATTAGTGAAGTAGACGAGCGCGGATTGTGCCTTCGATCTCTTTCAGTTTAGCCAGTGCTTCTTCTGAACGATTTGCTTCTACATCAATAACCACATAACCCATATCTGCCGCCGTCTGTAAGTACTGACCTGCGATATTGATGCCTTCTTCTGCGAAGATGGTGTTGATCTGAGTTAGAATGCCAGGACGGTTTTCGTGGATATGGAGCAAACGAGACGTTCCAGTATGCAATGGCAGTGATACTTCTGGGAAGTTAACACTTGATAGCGTTGAGCCGTTATCAGAGTATTTCGCTAGCTTACCTGCTACTTCTACACCAATATTCTCTTGTGCTTCTTGTGTTGAACCACCTACGTGAGGAGTCAAGATGACATTGTCGAACTGCATTAATGGAGACTCAAATGGGTCTGCATTGGTTTTTGGTTCTGTTGGGAAAACGTCGATCGCTGCACCAGCAAGGTGACCAGAATCTAGAGCACCACACAGAGCAGGGATATCAACCACAGTGCCACGTGCCGCATTAATAAAGATAGAGCCAGGCTTCATTCGCTCGAACTCTTCTTTCCCCATCATGTTCTTAGTTTCTTTGGTTTCAGGTATGTGCAAAGAGATCACGTCGCACTTGTTTAGCAATTCAGTCATGGTATGAACTTGCGTTGCGTTACCCAAAGACAGTTTGTTCTCGATGTCATAGAAGTAAACTCGCATCCCAAGATTTTCCGCAATAATACCCAGTTGAGTACCAATGTGACCGTAGCCAATAATACCTAAACGCTTACCACGAGCTTCGTAAGAGTTATCTGCACTCTTCTTCCAAATGCCACGGTGAGCGAGAGCGTTCTTTTCTGGGATACCACGTAATAGTAATAAAATCTGACCAAGAACCAATTCAGCAACACTTCGTGTATTTGAGAATGGCGCATTGAATACAGGAATACCGCGCTTCGCCGCAGCTTGAAGGTTTACTTGGTTTGTACCGATACAGAAGCAGCCGACAGCAACAAGCTTTTCCGCCGCATCAATAACTTCTTGAGAGATGTTTGTGCGAGAACGTATACCAATGAAGTGAACATCTTTAACAGCCTCAAGAAGCTCATCTTCTGGTAATGAGCCTTTATGATACTCAATATTGGTATAACCAGCGGCTTGCAGTACTTCTACAGAAGAAGGGTGAAGACCTTCTAGAAGTAGAATTTTTATTTTGTCTTTTTCCAGTGAAACTTTGGCCATTGTTCTCGTCCTTAAAGTGGAAAGGTGGGGCAAATGCGGCGCACGTGCAACAAAATGGCTGAGAGGGGAACTAATTCACCATTTTGTCAGGAGACAAACGTTTTCCTTGTGCGTCTTCTGAACAATAAAGTAACAAAAAAAAAATGTTTTGGGTAAGAAAATTACGGAATAAGACATAATTTTACGGGTACAAAGCAAAAAAACGGCGCCCTTGGGCACCGTATGTAATGAAGTAACAGAAAAACTCAATCTCTTGGTATTTATTCTTCTATTTTTGCACCTTCAGGCGTGCCAGTGATCACCACATCTGCGCCGCGGTGAGCAAACAGACCAACTGTAACTACACCAGCGATAGCATTGATATTATCTTCTAATTGTTTTGGGTTTTCGATCGCCATGCCGTACACGTCTAGGATCATGTTACCGTTATCTGTTGTACAACCGTCGCGGTAAACTGGGTCACCACCAAGTTTCACTAGCTCGCGAGCTACGTATGAGCGTGCCATTGGAATAACTTCAACAGGAAGAGGGAATTTGCCCAAAACATCAACCGCTTTCGTGCCATCTACGATACAAATAAACTTGTCTGAGATAGCCGCTACGATTTTTTCACGAGTCAAAGCAGCACCGCCGCCTTTGATCATGTCGCGTGAAGCGTTAATTTCATCTGCACCATCAACGTAAACGTCTAGTTTGAATACGTCATTACACTCAAATACTTTGATTTCTAGCGCTTCTAGTTTTTCAGTAGAGGCTACAGAGCTTGAAACCGCACCTTTGATTTTGTCTTTCATTGTGCCAAGTGCGTCGATGAAGTGATTTACTGTTGAGCCAGTACCTACACCGACAATGCTGCCTTCTTCAACATATTGAAGTGCTGCCCAGCCAGCCGCTTTTTTCATTTCATCTTGAGTCATGCCATTCTCCTGAATAAGGTCTTGCGCTTTGAATTAATCGTTCGCGTATTGAAGTTAACGTTTATATCTTGAGGTTAACGTTTGCGGCGCGATTATAGCGCTTTAATAGTTGTTTTCCCATTGCCAAGTTTTACTCGGAGTCACTATTTTAGGTAAAGGAATGTCCCATTCTTCAATCGGTAGGGAATCAACATGCTGGCAATCATGAGCCAAACCAATTGGCGTTGCACCTTTGCCAGTTTCAAACCATTGAGCCAAAGTACGATCATAATATCCGCCGCCCATGCCTAAGCGATGCCCTTGAGAGTCAAAGCCTACCAGTGGTGTAAGAATAAGGTCGAGTTGTTGGCACGGCTTAACGAGCAATTGATTGAGCTGAGGTTCGACAATGCCGTATTTATTCAAAACCGTGGGTGTGGTTGGCGAGTAGTGCAGGAACAGCAGATGTCCGGCAGAGAAAGGGTGCAATACTGGTAAATAAGTTTGCTTACCTTGCGCCCATAACCATTCGACTAAAGGCTGAGTATCGAGTTCGCCATCAATCGAAATATAAAGAGCAATATGCTGAGCAGACTGAATATCATCAAGCTGCATGCACTGCTTAACGAGGTCTAAACCGGATTGAGTTTGTTGTTCGCCAGATAAGGCATTGCGTTTGATACGGATCTGTTTGCGAAATTCGCTGCGTGTGAGCGTCTTCATAAGAAGGGATACCCCAAAGTGCCGTTGAGAATAGATGGCCCTTGAACCAGCGAGTTCAAGGCGGATCAGCAATGATTACCGTAGGCTTCTCGGTCGGGCCGAGCATGCTCAATAGCATTCAAGTACTAACCCTTAGGGATTGCTTATCGGCTCGGGGACGTGAATCCTCTGACAAACACTCCAGGGTAAATTTTGTGTACGCTATTGCTGTCCGTGCTTAACTTTACTGAGGACATCCGAAAGTGATGTCGTGAGCTGTTCCATGCGCTCGGTCAGTGCGTTTTGTTCATCATTTGCTTCAAACTTCTTGGTTTGTAATTCGTAGCAAATGTTCAGAGCTGCGATAGTCAGCAGCTTTACTTCATTGGTTACCTTAGTACGTTCAGCCATCTCTTTCAATCGATTATCGAGATCGGCCGCCGCTGCAATCAATGACTCTTCTTGCCCTGGTGGACAATTCACTCGAGTCAGTTTTCCTAATATTTCAACGTCTACCGCTTGATTACTCATGATGGATGAACTCTTTAACGCGCTATTTTAAGGCTGTTGCTCTTTGCCATTTTTTGAGAAAGAAAAAGTGCAAGTACCGATGAGGAAGCAATCTCCTCTGAGGGAGAAACTATAGGTAAACCGCTATTAAGATTCAAGCTTTTCAGAGTGACTGTTTGTAAATGAGAGCTTGAGCACACAGTAATTCAGCAAATTGAACAATTGCTAGTCAGTCACCCTTCAATTGCTAGGGATCGACGCTTACCAGAATTGGGGTGAAGTGGTACGATTATACTATCGATATAAAGAATAACTGAGCGAGCTATCTGATGAGCGAAACTACTTTACCTGACTACCTAACGGTTGCGACTGAACTTCAATCGGCAAGTCTAGCCGTTACCCCTGCTGAGATGCATGGTTTATTAACGGGTATGTTAAGCGGAGGCTTAAACCTTGCAGATAAAAGCTGGCAACCATTGATCTTCGATTACACCAACGAAGGTATGGGCTGGCCAGATCGCGCGTTAACCTTAGCGGAAGCAACACTGAAAGTAACAACCAGCGAAATTACAGGCTCAGGCATGGAGCTGTCTATGTTATTGCCGGATGAGGACGCAAGCGCGAGCATTTTTGATCTGGCTGACGGCGTATCTGATTGGATTAATCATTTTATTTCAGGCTTGGGTCTTGTTGGCGCTCAATTAAACAAAGCGTCTGATGGCGCTAAAGAAGCGTTGGCGGATCTTGAAGAGATGGCGAAGCTAGGCATTGACGAGGAAGATGATCTGGAAGAGCAAGCGCAGCTTCTAGAGCACGTTATTGAGCACGTAAAAGCGTGTGCACTAACGATTCATGCTGAATTTGGTGCACGCCCATCTGAAGATGCGGCGCCAACCATTCACTAATCGTTTGTCGATTTGAGGTTATGATGGCTCAGTATGATGTTGTAATTGCGGGTGGCGCAATGGCGGGAACAACTTTAGCCCTTGCTCTGAATCACCTAAGCCAAGGTTCGCTATCGATTGCGGTTGTTGAACCTTATCAGGTTGATCATCAAGCTCACCCAGGGTTTGATTCTCGTTCGATTGCTTTGTCTTATGGCACGGTGCAGATTCTCGATTCATTGCGCTTGTGGCAATCTATCGCTTCCGTGGCTTCTCCGATTAAAGATATCCATGTATCGGATAGAGGCCATGCCGGAATGACGGATATCTACAGTGAAGAACTGGCTGTAGATGCACTTGGCTATGTGGTCGAGTTAGCGGATGTTGGTCGAGTTTATCAGCAGAAGCTGGAATCAGAAGCGGCAATTACGATGTTGTGTCCTGATTCGGTTGCGAAAATCGAGCGCAGTGAATCACTGACGACTGTCGACCTCAATAGTGGACAAACCATTACGGCTAAGTTATTAGTTGCGGCCGACGGTGCAATTTCAACCTGTTGTCAGCAACTTAATATCCCATTGAGTGAGCATGACTTTGAACAAGTCGCTGTGATTGCCAATATCGTGGCTAGCGAACCCCATCAAGGCCGCGCATTTGAGCGTTTTACTCATCATGGGCCAGTTGCTCTACTGCCGATGAGCGATAATCGTTTGTCTCTGGTTTGGTGTATGCCGCCGGACCAAGCCGATAAAGTCATGACTTTTAACGACAACGAATTCCTTGAGCAGCTTCAGTGTGACTTTGGTTGGCGACTGGGTCGATTAGAGAAGGTTGGTAAGCGTGCTAGCTACCCATTGCTTCTTCGCCATCGACAGCAGAACGTGTCACATCGATTCGCCATTGTTGGTAATGCAGCGCAAACGCTTCACCCCATTGCCGGTCAAGGCTTTAATCTAGGTATCCGAGATGTGGCTTCCTTGGCTGAAGAGTTGTGTTGTCAGTTGGATGATGTAGGCCGTTACACAGGTCTTGTTAACTTTAGAAAGCGTAGAGAACAAGACAGAGATGCAACGATCACGCTGACATCAAGTCTCGTTCATCTGTTCTCAAACGAATTTTTAACTGCTCGTATCGGGCGTAATCTGGGGTTAGCTGTCATGGATAACCTTCCACCACTTAAAGGTCCACTTTTGCGTCATACGCTTGGCCTAGTAGAAAGATAAGGTAATAAATAATGATGCAAAGTGTTGATATCGCGATTGTTGGTGGTGGCATGGTTGGCCTAGCGCTCGCGGCTGCGTTGAAAGACAGTGATCTAAGAATTGCCGTGATTGAGGGCAAAGCACCTAGCGAAGGCCTGAACGAATTGCCGGATGTTCGAGTATCGGCTCTGAGTCGTTCGAGCGAATCGATTCTGCGTAATTTAGGTGCTTGGCAAGGCATTGAACAAAGACGCGCCGCACCTTATCAAGCGATGGAAGTGTGGGAGCAAGACAGCTTCGCTCGTATCGAGTTTGACTCAACACGCTTGGCACAGCCTAACCTAGGCCATATTGTTGAAAATCGAGTGATTCAATTAGCGTTGCTTGATCAGGTTAAGAAGCAGGACAACGTAAGCCTCTACATGCCAGCGACATGCAAAACGATGGCGATCGGTGAAAGTGAAGCTTGGTTAACATTAGACAATGGTCAAGCGCTGACAGCTAAGTTAGTTGTTGGAGCGGACGGCGCAAACTCTTGGGTTCGTAAACAACAAGATATTCCGCTGACGCATTGGGATTACGGTCACAGTGCGATTGTCGCCAACATTAAAACAACAGAGCCGCACCACAGTGTTGCTCGTCAAATATTCACACCCCAAGGCCCACTGGCATTCTTACCAATGCAGCCGGGCAACATGAGCTCGATTGTTTGGTCTACCGAACCTAATCGTGCCGAGAATCTTGTGTCCATGTCGGATGCTGAATTCAATAAACAACTAACGGCAGAGTTCGATTCGAAGCTTGGATTATGCGAAGTGGTTGGTGACCGTTTTGCCTTCCCACTGCGGATGCGTTATGCACGTGACTTTGCGGTAGAGCGTGTGGCTTTGGTTGGTGATGCTGCTCATACTATTCATCCATTAGCAGGGCAGGGCGTTAACCTTGGCCTATTAGATGCTGCAAGTTTAGCGCAAGAGCTGTTAAAACTGTGGGCCGCTGGCGAGGACATTGGTACCAAGCGTAACCTACGCAGTTATGAGCGCTGGAGAAAAGCAGAAGCGGCGAAGATGATTGCTTCCATGCAGGGCTTTAAAGATCTGTTTGAAGGCGACAATCCAGCGAAGAAGCTGATTCGTGGCATTGGTATGAAACTGGCCGGCCAATTACCTGGTGCGAAAGATGAAATAATGAAGCGGGCACTTGGTCTATCAGGAAATCTTCCTGAGTTAGCGAAGCGTCCAGTGACTCATCGGTAGTCGTTCAATGTTCTCACCTGAACTAACGCCAGAGAGTAACTCTCAGCGTCATGAGTACGAAAAAAGGGTTGGCACATGCCAACCCTTTTTGTTTTGAATTCTTTAGATAATCAGATTAGGCGTAAGCACAGCGCAGCTTCATAATTTCACTATTTATTTCTTTCACCGTTTGAAAGTGGCGTTTCTCTGCTCGATCTGGCAGGACTAGCTTGCCGTTATCAAACTCAAATTTCCCTACGCCGTAAATGTAGATTCGTCCTTTGAAAAGTCGACTTACATGTTTAGCAATCATACTCGGTGTATAGAGCTTAAACAGTCTCATTCTTAATTATCCTTATATTTACTTAGCCTGCATATTATAGAAAAACTCCGAGATCATAATTGTGATAAGCATGGAGTAATACGCAGTAGAGTTGACGTTAATTAGATATTTGTGCTGTTCGAAGCACTTTCTTCAGTAAATATCTTTTTTTACGTGAGCTCCTCCCCAAAATAATGTTGAGTAGTGAACTGCCGTAAACTTTCCTGTCCGGTATTAAGCAGTGACAATGTTACAAATATAAGAATAGGCGGGATTTTTTTGTTTGTGTAATCAAATTGTAAATTTTGGACAAAAAAAAGCCCGTCTAAAACGGGCGAATAGTCACAGATGCATTACACAAAAGTGGATACTGATATTACTCAGTGGATTCACTTATACTGATTACCTAAAGGCTAGTCAGCAAACTCACAATAACGTAAATCTTATATTTTGACTACTTATGCTTTTATTTTGATTAACTATTTATTCATGACGTGTTCTTCTTATGATGAAGTTCACATTAAAAATGTACTCAATGAAATAATAGGATGAAGTTTGCGAACTATGACGCGAACGAGAGGATCATCGACTGATGTCTGCAACGATCGGTACGCATAGGGCCATAAGATCATTGAGTTCCATTGCTACACCAGCCATTCGATCACCTGAGCTAATAGTCACGGTTGAGTTGTTCTGAATGGAAGGATCAAAAATGATCGGCATATGTCTTTTTAGGACTAGAGGGCCAACACATCCAACTTTAAAGCCGGTGATGGCCTCAACATCATTGAGTGATACGCAGGTCATTCGGCGGTAATTCAGTAGCGAACGTACTTTCTTGGGGTCGACAGAGCGATTACCAGTAGTACAAGCCAACGCATACTGGTTACCCATATCTTTCAGCAGGATGCACTTCACCATTTGAGAGGTGTCGATACCTCGTTCTTGTGCTGTTTCTTCGATGCTGGTGGTTGGTTTGCTTTGCATCAGCAGGCGATAGTTCACCTGCTGTTGATCCAGCCATTGTGTAATCGGTGTTTCCACGTGATTACTCTTCGTCGAGGCTATAAGGCAATGGTAGGATGTTCCACGTTTGATCAGGTTGTGCAGTCAATCGAAGCTGAACATCGTCATCAAGGTTGTTTGGTAACACCATCAAACCAATCGCTTGGTTATCAGAAAATTGATATACGTTTAAGAGTCGGCCAGCACTACGCCAGTTCTCACCAACGCTACGCTCTAGTTCAATAGGACTTTCTAGAGACAACACGTCCGCTGTTGTGCCTGAAACAATACGCATCTCACGTTTGTTCATGCCACGATACTTGGCGCGAGCTACGGTTTCTTGACCTGTGTAACAACCCTTTGAAAAGCTAATGCCGCCAAGAGCATGTAGGTTCAATGCTTGCGGGATGTGTTCGTTTTGCTCTGCTTTCGATAGATTAGGCTGAGCATCAAGAATCTCATGATACTGCCATAACGCCTCTGATACTTTTTCCGCAGTGCTGCTTGATACCAAGGCTTCAGCGGCTTCTTCTGTAACAAGCAGAGCCCAACGGTTGTCTGATACTAAGACGGCTGTGCCGCCAGAGATAGCACGCACATTGCCTTGGCTTTCTGAAATAGAATCAATGTATTGATTCGCAGACGCCCCCATCACACCGATAACAACGTCAGACGTTTGTTCGATATCGACCTTAGAGAATACGGCATACTTCTTGATTTCAACTAATTCGATCTCAATAGCAGATTTAGGTTGCATGAGTGCGTAGCCACCATTGTGGTGGAATAAACGAAAGATGCTCCATACCTTTCCTTTTGCATCGCAGTGCGCGCCTAATGTGGATTCATCACTAGGAAGAGTGACGACATCACATGTAATTTGACCTTGCAAGTATGATTTTTTGTCATCGCCTACCATGGTAATGGCACTCCAGTCAGACACGTGTGTCATCATTAGTTCTGGAAGCGAATCATTTTGTGTATGAGCGAGCGGCTGAAATGTATTTTTCCAATCCATATTATCTTTCCTAAGAATTTTGTTTTCCTCTATGTTAATCCGGTTCTGTTTCTTTGTCAGCCTAGGTTTTTTTGTGAGCTTAGATAGGGACTGTGACTCACATAGTAGTTGCAGGGCGCCTGACTTGTTACACTCTGAGAAAGCAAAATTATAGGTGAGGATAGCCAATGTACACTGCAGAGCAGAAAGCACGAATTAAATGGGGTTGCCGTCGGGGCATGTTAGAACTTGATGTTGTCATCATGCCATTTTTTGAAGAGTGTTTTGATTCATTGCAAGAGCAGGAGCAGCGCGAGTTTGTTTCTCTACTAGAGTGTGATGATCCAGATCTGTTTACTTGGGTAATGGGACATGGACGCAGTGAGAACTTAGGTCACGCATCAATGGTTGATAAAATTGTCGCACATAACCTCAGCAAGGTTCGTTAAGCTTCAGCTTAACCCTTCATATTCAGCATCATTCGCAAAAGGCACTATTTTTGGGTGCCTTTTGTTTTTCATTGTTCTTTCTTCCATTCCGCTCGTTATTAGCCTCTATTGCTTGCCTTTAATGATCAACTTGTTTCGAACAAATAATGTGATATTAAATTCCGCTTATGGGCATTTTGATTATAAAGACGATGGTGAGATAAAACTGAATGACCAACGTTATAAATTAAAGTCCGTTGACAAAGCCTGGGCACAGTTCTTTGTCAAACTGCAATTCGAGTGTGGACACTCTGTCTTACTATGGCGAGACAGCTGTCGTGAGCGTGAGTATCGCCATTTTCTGGCACTCTTACAACGAGAGCGCTAGATAAAAAAAGGAGCACTTGCTCCTTTTTATTTATCTGTTACTCATATTTACGATTGGGTTTTCTCTGGTGTAAGAATTGTTGGGCCACTGTCTTTTGCAAGCTCAGGGTAATCTAACGTGTAGTGTAAGCCACGGCTCTCTTTACGTTGCATTGCACAACGAACCATTAACTCTGCAACCTGTAGCAAGTTACGCAGTTCTAACAAGTTATTCGAAACCCTGAAGTAGCTGTAGTACTCATGAGTTTCTTGTTGCAACATCTGGATACGGCGTAGTGCACGTTCTAGTCGTTTATCGGTTCGAACAATCCCCATGTAATCCCACATGAATAGGCGTAGTTCGTGCCAGTTGTGCTGAATGATAACCTCTTCATCACTATTGGTGACTTGGCTTTCATCCCATGCTGGTAGTTCAGCACAAAGCTGAGACTGGTCGATGTTTTCAACGATGTCTTTGGCTGCCGCCCATGCGTAAACCACACATTCAAGCAGTGAGTTAGAAGCCATACGGTTCGCACCGTGTAGGCCGGTGTAGCTCACTTCACCAATCGCATATAGGTTAGTTAAGTCGGTTTGACCTTGCTTATTTACCATCACACCACCACAAGTATAGTGAGCAGCTGGTACGATAGGGATCGGCTCTTTGGTCATATCGATACCCAAATCCATCAAACGCGTGTGGATCATTGGGAAGTGCGTGGTGATGAACTCTTCAGGCTTGTGACTGATATCGACATACATGCAATCTGCACCTAGGCGCTTCATTTCAAAGTCAATTGCACGAGCAACTACATCACGCGGAGCCAATTCACCGCGCTCATCGAAATCTTTCATGAAGCGGGAGCCATCTGGACGACGAAGGTAGGCACCTTCACCACGCAGTGCTTCCGTTAGTAGGAAGTTACGCGCTTCTGGGTGGAATAAGCACGTTGGGTGGAACTGGTTGAACTCAAGGTTTGCTACTCGGCAACCCGCACGCCAAGCGATAGCAATACCATCACCGGAAGAGACATCTGGGTTAGAGGTGTATTGGTAAACCTTTGAAGCGCCGCCTGTTGCTAATACAACAAATTTAGCGCGCACGGTTTCAACGTGTTCTTGGTTACGGTTCCAAATGTAGGCACCGATAACTTTATCTTTCGAACCACCAACCTTATCTTCAGTGATCAAATCTAGCGCATTGTGGCGCTCGAAGATTTCGATGTTTGGGTGGTTGTTGACGTTATCTTGTAGCGAAGTTTGCATCGCCATGCCGGTGGCATCAGCAGCGTGCAGAATTCTGCGGTGGCTATGTCCACCCTCACGAGTTAGGTGATATTTTGGCTGACCTTCCGTGCTGTTCTCATCTTTATCAAATGGAACACCACCATCAATCAGCCATTGCACGCACTCTTTCGCATTTTCAGCAATGAATTGAACGGTATCTTCTTCGCATAACCCGGCCCCAGCAATTTGAGTATCCTCTACATGAGACTCAATACTGTCCGACTCATCGAACACCGCGGCGATACCACCTTGTGCGTAATACGTCGATCCTTCGCTGCGTGGTCCTTTGCTTAATACAATTACTTTTGCATGTTCTGCTACGCGTAAAGCTAATGACAAGCCTGCCGCACCACTTCCTACCACTAATACATCACACTGATGTTCACGGTTTGCGTTCATAAAACTTATTAAATCCCGGGCTATAGTCGAATTGTCTACACTCAATTGACTTTGTCTTGTTTTAGGAGTTGCAGTAAGACTGTTATAATCTTCTGAGTCATCCTAAAACGCTATGCAAAATCAAGATATAGACAGCTATCTAGAAATATTTAATTGCTCAATACCATTGCTTTTGCTCAAGTTTTCCCAAATTGATAGGGATAGCTATTTTCATTACATCACATTGTGAAACAATAATGGCAAATAATTTTAAGAAAGTTGGAACTTTCAGTATTTGGCTTAGTCACAATAGTGCTCTTGTAGACGGTGGTGTCAATACTACATTTCGCATAATTAGTACCCATATCTGTGAAGGTAAGGGTTATAACAATAGGAGTACCCGCTCGAATGAACGAGCAGCTAACCGATCAAGTGTTGATTGAGCGAGTTCAGAGTGGAGATAAGCAGGCGTTTAACTTATTAGTGGTTAAGTATCAAAATAAAGTCTGTAATCTTATCTCTCGATACGTGAATAATTCCGGTGATGTACCTGATGTAGCACAGGAAGCTTTTATTAAAGCCTACCGCGCGATACCTAACTTTCGTGGCGAGAGTGCCTTCTATACATGGCTGTATCGAATTGCCGTGAACACCGCTAAAAATCATATCGTTGCCCAGGGCCGCAGGCCACCAGCAACGGATGTAGATGCAGAAGATGCAGAATATTACGAAACAGGCAGCGCGTTAAAAGAAATATCGAACCCTGAGAACTTAACGCTGTCAAAAGAGTTGAAACAAGTTGTTTTTGGTGCGATTGAAGCGCTACCAGAAGACTTAAAAACTGCAATGACGCTGCGTGAGCTCGAAGGTTTGAGCTACGAAGAGATTGCAGAAGTAATGGATTGCCCTGTAGGAACCGTACGTTCGCGTATTTTCCGAGCTCGTGAAGCGGTGGAAAAGAAAATTAAACCTCTTTTGCAACGCTAGAACTTGTAATAATTATGGTGAAAATAATGGCTGATAAAGAAAAGCTTTCGGCACTCATGGATGGTGAAACGATCGATAAAGCTCTCATAGTAGATCTTGAATCTGATCAAGAAAGCATGAATACCTGGCAGAGTTACCATTTAATTGGTGACGTGATGCGTGGGGATGCGCCAGAAACGAAAGATTGGAACATTGCTGACAGTGTGGCAGCGGAGCTTGAAGCCGAGCCTGCGCATAGTGCAATGCCAAACCTGCACCAAGTGAATGTTGAACCTACGGTTGCTCCAATCGAAGAGCAACCAAAGCCTCAGCAAGCGAAACGTCAGCTTCCTGCATGGCTACAACAGTTTGGACAAGTTGCCGCGGCAGCGTGTGTTTCATTAGCGGTTGTATTAGGTGTTCAGCAGTATGGTGGTAGCGATCCAGCAGCACCAGAGCAGTTACCTGTACTACAGACGATTCCATTTGCGGGCTCTGCAGAACCAGTAAGCCTAACGCGAGACTCTGTTTCTAAGCCTGTCTCTGAGGCTAATTTACAAGAACAACGTAAACGCGTTCATGCATTGCTGGAAGATTATGAACTGCAGTTAAGATTAAACGGTGACGCATCATCAATGGAAGATGCACATTTAGAATCGGATATTGAATGAAGAAAATCCTGGTCAGTGCACTGACACTGTTCAGCTTGATGTCTCCAACAGCCTTTGCAGAAGAACTCTCTGCAAAGGCGTTATTGCATCAAATGAATGAGGCCAGTCAGCATCTAAATTACGAACTCTCCTATATATTGATAAAGAAGAGCAGTATTGAGCCTCTGCTTTATCGTCATGCAGTTAACGACGATCAACAGCTCGCACACCTTGTTTATCTCAGTGGCCCTGTGCGTGAAGTCATTCGACGTGGCAATGAAGTTAGCTACGTCGAGCCGGGGACTGAGCCATTTACTATTTTGTCTGGTAGCATGGTTGCCCCTGTCATTCCGATGATTAATAGAGATATCGATTCTCTTAACCGGTACTACGACTTCGTAAAAGTTGGGCGATCTCGTGAAGCGGGGAGCACAACACAAGTATTACGCGTGGTGCCGAAAGATGGCCTTCGTTATTCTTACGTAGTTTGGGTAGACGAGAAAACTCATCTTCCTTTACGTGCCGATCTTTTGGATCGTGATGGCGAAGTGCTAGAACAGTACCGAACTATCTCTTACGTGGTGAATGATAAGATCGCAGAAGCAATGGGTGGCTTGAATCAAGTTAAACTGCCGAAGGTTTTGTCATTACCAGAAGGCTTGGTGAGTGAAACTAACTGGCAAGCTTCTTGGATTCCTGAAGGATTTAAGTCAAAAGAGCTTAGCCGTTATCAAATGGCGGTGACCGAAAAAATGGTTGAGAGTCAACTTTTCAGTGATGGGTTGTTTAGTTTTTCGGTGTATATCGCCGACAAAGATGAGCACTCATTGAAAGGGCAATTGGTACGTCAAGGGCGCAGAACCTTACATAGTTTAGTGATGGGCAACAGGGAAATATCTGTAGTCGGCGATATTCCGCCTGCAACGGCTAAGCGTATCGCTCAATCAGTAACGTTCAATAACTCGGTACCAGTGCAATGATGACCGCGCTGGCGACCGTTAGCTCAGTCGAGCAAAAAGGTAAGCAATATTTTGTTCAACTGAGCTGCGAACAGCAAACCAGTTGCAGTAGTTGCTCTTCTCAAAAAAGCTGCGGAACCGGTATCGTCACCAAGGCCGTTGGCAATAAAGCTTTGTTTTGGCAGTTTAAAACCAAAAGCCTTGTTAAAGCCGGACAAATTGTAGAGATTGGCTTCCCAGAAAAAAGTCTGCTTCAGTCGGCGGCTATTGTTTACCTCGTCCCACTTTTCATGTTGATAATTGGTGCTGGCCTTGGACAGCTCTTGTTACAACCCTTGCTCCAAGGGGGCGAAGGGGTTGTTATACTCTGTGCTGCACTATTTACCACTGCTGGTATTGCCTTGGCGAAGCGGTTAGCCAAACCAATGGAAGACAAATCCAAGCAAGAAGTCGTCTTGATTCGAATTCTAGGTGAGTCTCTCGTCTAATTTATGATGCGTCTTGCCCTTAAATTGGGTAGAATCTGCCAACTTGATTGAAATGCCGCCACCAATGCTAATATTAGGTTGGAAGCATAGCGGCTTTCTTATTATCCCTATACAAAGAGTTTAGTCATACCAAGCCTATGAAGCACATTCGTAATTTTTCGATTATCGCCCACATCGACCACGGTAAGTCGACCCTTTCTGACCGCTTAATCCAAGTTTGTGGAGGATTAAGTGAACGTGAGATGGCAGCTCAAGTCCTCGATTCTATGGATATAGAACGCGAACGTGGTATTACAATTAAAGCGCAGAGTGTGACTTTAGATTATAAAGCTAAAGATGGAGAAACTTACCAACTTAACTTTATCGACACCCCTGGACACGTAGACTTTTCTTATGAAGTATCTCGCTCTCTAGCGGCTTGTGAAGGCGCGCTACTTGTAGTAGATGCTGGCCAAGGTGTTGAAGCACAAACTCTAGCAAACTGTTACACAGCAATCGAAATGGAGCTGGAAGTGGTGCCAATCTTGAACAAGATTGACCTACCCGCAGCTGAACCAGAACGTGTTGCTGAAGAAATCGAAGAGATCGTTGGCATCGATGCGATGGAAGCGACTCGCTGTTCTGCGAAAACAGGGGTAGGTGTTGACGATGTTTTAGAAAACATCGTAACGGCTATTCCACCACCGGAAGGTGATCCAGATGCGCCTCTACAAGCCCTTATTATTGACTCTTGGTTCGATAACTACCTTGGCGTAGTTTCTTTGGTACGTATCAAAAACGGTAAGCTGAAGAAGAACGACAAGATTAAAGTCATGTCGACAGACCAAGTTTGGGGAGTTGACCGTCTAGGTATCTTCACACCTAAGCGAATCGACACCACTGAGCTGAATACTGGCGAGGTAGGTTGGGTTGTTTGTGGCATTAAAGACATTCTAGGTGCGCCTGTTGGTGATACCTTGACGCTTGCTAAAGGTGGCTGTACTGAACGTCTACCTGGTTTCCAAAAAGTGAAGCCTCAGGTATACGCAGGCCTGTTCCCTGTTTCATCTGATGACTACGAAAACTTCCGTGACGCACTAGGCAAACTAAGCCTGAATGATGCATCACTGTTCTACGAACCAGAAAGTTCAGCAGCACTTGGCTTTGGTTTCCGTTGTGGCTTCTTAGGAATGCTTCACATGGAGATCATCCAAGAGCGTCTAGAACGTGAATACGACCTAGATCTCATCACAACGGCACCAACCGTAGTGTATGAAGTTGTAAAAACAGATAAAACCGTTCTGTACGTTGATAGCCCGGCTAAACTGCCAGCGGTTAATGACCTCGAAGAAATTCGTGAACCAATTGCACGCTGTAATATTTTGGTACCTTCGGACTACCTAGGTAACGTAATCACACTGTGTGTTGAGAAGCGTGGCGTACAAGTAGATATGGTTTACCACGGCAACCAAGTTGCTGTGACGTACGATCTTCCTATGGCAGAAGTGGTTCTAGACTTCTTCGACCGTCTGAAGTCAACGTCTCGCGGTTACGCATCATTGGATTACAACTTCCAACGCTACGAGCCATCAAACATGGTACGTGTAGATGTATTGTTGAATGGTGAAACGGTTGATGCACTAGCGATCATTACGCACAAAGACATTGCTCAGTCTCGTGGTCGTCTACTGGTAGAGAAGATGAAAGAGTTCATCCCTCGTCAGATGTTCGATATTGCGATTCAAGCTGCGATTGGTAACCACATCATTGCTCGTTCTACAGTGAAGCAACTGCGTAAGAACGTAATCGCAAAATGTTACGGTGGTGATATCAGTCGTAAGAAGAAACTTCTTAAGAAACAAAAAGAAGGTAAGAAGCGTATGAAGCAGATCGGTAACGTTGAACTGCCTCAAGAAGCTTTCCTTGCCATCCTTCACGTTGGAAAAGACTAGGTATCAATCGCACTAACTATCTGCTGAACATTACTGGTTAAATCGTTTATTTCTTTGTTGCAAAGATTGCAATTAGGTCCACTAGTCACTGCACTTTACGCCTAGAACTAAGCGATGTTTCCTGCGTAATCTTCCTAGTATTTAGTCAGCATGATTGATACAAATTAGAAATATTAAGTAGAGTGAAAGGGTTATACTCTTTCACTTTCGTTATTTTTAAAGAAATGAAATTTAAGGGATATCAATGGCTAATACATTTTCACTTATCTTAGTGATCGTAACTCTAGTGACTGGCATTGTATGGGCGTTGGAAAAGTGGTTGTGGGCAAAGAAGCGCCAGCAGAAACTGGCTGCCGTTGAAGCACAATCGACAGGCCTAGACGCTGAAACGAGCGCAAAAGTTACGGCTCAGCCTTGGTGGGTTGAGAACAGTGTTTCCATTTTCCCGGTCATTGCATTTGTTTTGATTCTGCGTTCATTTATTTATGAACCGTTTCAGATCCCGTCTGGCTCGATGATGCCAACTCTTTTGGTGGGTGACTTTATCTTGGTAGAGAAGTACGCGTACGGTCTAAAAGACCCGGTATGGCGTACTCAACTGGTTGAAACGGGCAAACCAGAACGTGGTGATTCAATCGTATTTAAGTACCCACCTCAGCCTAGTATCGACTACATCAAGCGTGTTGTTGGTATGCCGGGTGACACCATTCGTTACAGCAGTCGTAAAGAGATCTGCATTCAAGCGAAGGGTACAAGTAGCTGTGATCCAGTGAAACTAAGTCACGTTGAAGAAAGCCAATTTGTTCAAGATGGTGTGCCTCTAATTCAGCTGAATGAACAGCTTGGAGACGTAGAGCACCAAATTTTAGTTAACCCATTACGCCGTGATCGTGTGCAAGCATATCAGCCTCGCAATGGTGTTAACGAGTGGGTTGTTCCAGAGGGGCAGTACTTTGTGATGGGTGATAACCGTGACAACAGTGCCGATAGCCGTTACTGGGGCTTTGTCCCTGAAGCAAACCTTGTTGGTAAAGCCGTTGCGATTTGGATCAGCTTCGAATTTGAACATGGTTCAGACAGTGTACTTCCAACATGGATTCCTACTGGTGTGCGTTTTAATCGCATCGGTGGGATTCATTAATCGATCAATTAACACATCGAGAGAGCATGAATTCTCCAATTGATAAACTAGAGAGAAAGATTGGCTATCAGTTTAATGATGCCGATCTTATCCACTTGGCGCTGACTCACCGCAGCGCCGCAGGTAAACATAACGAACGTCTTGAGTTTCTGGGCGATTCAATTTTAAGTTTTGTTATCGCTGATGATCTTTACCACCGTTTTCCTAAGGTAAACGAAGGTGACATGAGCCGTATGCGTGCAACACTAGTGCGTGGTCATACATTGGCTGAACTAGGTCGTGAATTCGAACTAGGAGATTACTTAAAATTAGGTCCAGGTGAGTTGAAGAGTGGCGGTTTCCGTCGTGATTCTATTCTAGCGGATGCGGTTGAAGCGATCATCGGTGCTGTCTATTTAGATAGTGATACCGAGACGGTTCGTCGCATTATTTTGAGCTGGTACCAATCTCGCCTAGAAGCTATTCAGCCTGGAGTATCTCAAAAAGATCCAAAAACTCGCCTACAAGAGTTTTTACAAGGTCGAAGAAATCCTCTACCTGTCTACACAGTGACTAATATTAAAGGTGAAGCACACAACCAAGAGTTTACGGTTGAGTGTGAAGTGGCAGGTGTGGATAAACCTGTTATCGGTAAAGGCACTAGCCGCCGCAAGGCAGAACAAGCGGCTGCTGAAACAGCATTAGAGCAACTAAGCAATGTCTGATAACAACCAAGATTTCGATATCGATGCATTCTTTTCATCTGATAGCAAAAAAACAGGCCTACCGGAAAACCAACACTGTGGCTTCATCGCTATTGTCGGTCGCCCAAACGTAGGTAAATCGACGCTTCTGAACCATATTCTGGGGCAGAAGATTTCTATTACATCACGTAAACCACAGACGACACGTCACCGTATTATGGGCGTTGAAACTGAGGGTGATTACCAAGCGATCTTTGTTGATACTCCTGGACTTCATATTGAAGAAAAGCGTGCAATCAACCGTTTGATGAACCGTGCGGCGAACAGTTCTTTGAGTGATGTGAACCTAGTCTTCTTCCTTGTGGATGGAACACACTGGACTGACGACGATGAAATGGTTCTGAACAAACTGAAGAAGACTGACTTCCCAGTTGTACTTTGTATTAACAAAGTTGATAACGTTCAGGATCGTACTAACGTCATGCAGCATATGATGGAAGTCTCTAAAAAGATGGAATTCGTTGATGTTGTGCCAATCTCGGCGAAGCAAGGTAAAAACATTGATGTACTGCGTAAGCATGTACGTGAGCATTTACCAAAAGCGACCCATCACTTCCCTGAAGAGTACGTGACGGATCGCTCGCAGCGCTTTATGGCGTCTGAGATTATCCGTGAAAAGCTGATGAGATTCACAGGCGAAGAGCTACCTTATTCAGTAACGGTTGAAATAGAGCGCTTCGATTACAACCCAGACAACGATGGCTTCCACATCAACGCCCTGATTCTTGTTGAACGAACGGGTCAAAAGAAAATGGTGATTGGTAAAGCGGGCGAGAAGATCAAAACGATTGGTCGTGAAGCGCGTATTGATATGGAAGATCTATTTGGCCGTAAGGTTTACTTAGAAACTTGGGTCAAGGTTAAATCGGGTTGGGCTGATGATGAGCGTGCACTTCGTTCATTAGGTTACATCGACGATCTATAATATATTGAACGTCACTTTCTGATATCACGAAAGTTGAACTTAATATAATTTCTAGAGAGAGTGCGAACTCTCTCTTTTTGTATCTGTAAGAAGGGTAAGTGATTGAGCGAAGGTTTACATCGATGCTTTGTGTTGCACCGTCGACCATACAGTGAGTCGAGTCTGATTTTGGACGTCTTCAGCGAAGAGTTCGGTCGGGTGACCTTGATGTCTAAAGGCGCTCGAAGCAAGCGTTCCAATTTGAAAGGTGCATTACAACCTTTTACGCCGCTATTGCTAAAGTGGTCTGGCAACAGTTCAATGAAAACCTTACGTCAAGCTGAGCCAATTAGTTTAGGGCTTCCTCTTACGGGGATAAACTTGTATTCAGCGATGTACGTGAATGAGCTGATTGGTCGAGTGTTGATGGCCGAAGTACCAATGCCTGCACTTTTTCATGACTATCTTCATGCTTTAACAGAACTGGCCCATAATGAAAATCCGGAGCCAGCATTGCGTCGTTTTGAGTTGGCTCTACTATCCGCGATGGGATATGGCGTCGACTTTTTGCATTGCGCTGGTAGCGGTGAACTGGTCGCGCCAAACATGACTTATCGATACCGAGAACAGAAAGGTTTTATTGCTTCAGTGCGTCGAGATAATCTGACATTTATGGGCGATGAACTTATCGCAATCAGCGAGCGTAGGTTTATCACTAAAGAACAGTTAAAAGCAGCAAAACGCTTTACACGCATAGCCTTAAAGCCGTATCTTGGCAGCAAACCATTAAAAAGCAGAGAGCTATTTATGCCAACAATAGCCCTCTCTAGAGCACGGAGTATTGGAAAATGAGCTCAATCCTTTTAGGCGTTAATATCGATCATATTGCAACACTACGTAATGCACGTGGGACTAAATACCCAGATCCAGTACACGCAGCTGAGATAGCTGAACGTGCAGGTGCTGATGGCATTACTATCCATTTACGTGAAGATCGTCGCCATATTGTTGATCGTGATGTGCGTATTCTGGCTGAAACTATTCAAACGCGAATGAATTTAGAGATGGCTGTGACGGACGAAATGGTTCAAATTGCACTCGATACTAATCCTGAGTTCGTTTGCTTGGTTCCTGAGAAACGTGAAGAGCTGACCACTGAAGGTGGTTTAGACGTTGTCGGCCAACTTGAAAAGATCAAAACGGCGACGGAAAAACTGTCAGCTGCTGGTATTAAGGTGTCGCTATTTATTGATGCGGATCGTCAGCAAATCGATGCAGCTAAAGTATGTGGTGCGCCGTTCATTGAGCTTCATACTGGTCATTACGCTGATGCGAAAACAGAAGAAGATCAGCAAGATGAACTGAAAAAGATTGCAGCTGGCGCAAGCTATGCTGACGATCTTGGTATCACAGTCAATGCGGGTCATGGCCTGACTTACCACAACGTAGCACCTATTGCGGCGCTTCCTGAGATTTATGAGCTGAATATTGGCCACTCTATAATGGGACGTGCTGTCTTTGATGGCTTGAACAGAGCCGTTGCAGACATGAAATCCGTTATGGAAACAGCACGTAATAACAAGTAGTTAGGCAAGCGATAACTTAGGTAAGCGGTAACTATAAGCGACAACTTAGTCGTAGTATGTTGAGTAGTAACAAGTTGAATAGTAAAGGTTAATAATGGCTGTTGTTGGATTAGGTACCGATATCGCAGAAATTGAACGCATAGAGAAGGCACTATCACGAAGTGGTGACGCTTTTGCTCAGCGTATTTTGACGAGTTCTGAATTTGAAGTATTTCAGAAAATTAAGCAAAAAGGGCGTTACCTTGCAAAGCGTTTTGCCGCAAAAGAAGCGGCGTCTAAAGCGTTAGGTACGGGGATTGCCCTTGGTGTGACCTTTCATGACTTCGAGATTTCAAATGATGAACATGGTAAGCCAGTATTGCTCCTACATAAGAAAGCTCGTGAAATCGCCGATACGAGTGGAACCAGGTCGATCCACCTCACTATCTCGGATGAGCGCCACTATGCTGTGGCAACGGTATTACTCGAATCCTAAACCTGTTGCCGCTAATCTAAATCTAGTGCCTAATTAATCAGCAAACATAAAAAAGCAGAGTCTATGAGCTCTGCTTTTTTATTGGTTTGTATTCTGAGTTGTTAAACGCTAAATCGCTAACTAGATATCAGATGCTAGATGGTTTTAAATAATGAACCGCGGTTGCTTGAACCTTATCTAACTCATCCTGAAGTTCAAAAAGTTCCGGTTCAATATCTTCAACGGAAATGCCAGATCGCAGCTCTTTCTCTATCGTTGCACATACCGATTTAAGCCTTGGTACACCACTATATGAGCTGCTGCCATGCATCTTGTGGATAATGTGTATTAGTTCTTCAACAGGGTAATCACTATCTTCTATCGCTTTCTCTGTTGCCTCATAAACCTCAGGAATAAAGTCCACTAGCATTTGCAACATATCTCGTGCAAGGTCTTCTTTATTGGCTGCTTGCTTCATTGCAGCTTGCCAATCTATGATGATGTTTTTGTGCACACTTATTTCTCTTTCTGATATTTGGCTATGATCGATTTCGACTGAAACTGCTGGGTGGTCTGGGTCTATTTTTTCGATATGCTCAACCTCAGAGGTTGGGCTCCAATGAATCAGAACCTGTTGTAATATATGTTCTTCAATAGGTTTCGTTAGGTAGTCATCCATGCCCGCTTCAAGCAACCGGTCACGTTCGCCAACCATGGCATGAGCGGTCACTGCAATGATCGGAGTATTCGCATTATTCGCTAGTTTTTTGATATTCTGACAAGCGGTCACACCATCCATTTGTGGCATTTGAATGTCCATGAAGATGATATCAAATGGTGTTTCTGTCGCTTTGTCGATTGCCTGCTGACCGCTAGTGCAACTGATGACGGTTTCTACGCGTTCTTTCAGTAGTGCGGTAATCAATTTAAGGTTTGCAGGGTTGTCATCGACAGCCAATACGGTAAATGGAAGCTTCTCTTCCGAGTGCGTTTCAATCGCCGGTGCAATCAAGGTTGGAGCTTGGTTCGATACTAGGGTTTGCAGCAGTTTCTTACGAGAAAGAGGCTTGGTGATGCACTGAACATCCACCTCTTTCATCAATTGTTCACCTAACGCTAATTCGGTACTTGGTGTACCAATAATTACGTTCTGAGCTATTTTTTTAGCGCCAATAGCCCAACCACTTACGGTATCAAATTGGTATTCTTGGTTTGATGCAAGGTTTAGCAGAACGTAGTCATACGAGGGTGACTCGTCAGGCATCACCGAGCGATAAGTGACCACAAGCCCTTCTTGGGTTAAGATCTGTTGGGTAATTGACGCTGCTTGCATGTTTGGTTCGATCAACAGTAGTTGTTTGTTTTGCAGGCACTGAGTTTCAATCAGCTCCGTCATCGGCATATCAGTGGTAGAAAGCCTCAACGTAAACCAGAAGGTTGAACCCTGGTGAAGGCGACTGGTTAGACTGATTTCACCACCCATTTGGCTCACCAATTTTTGGGTGATAACCAGACCTAAACCTGTACCACCATAACGACGAGAAATACTTGCATCTGCTTGGCTAAAGGCTTGGAAAAGCTGAGCTTGTTGACGTTCAGATATACCAATACCAGTATCGCGAACCATGAATTGAAGCTCGATATTGTCTTCGCTTTGTGAGCGAAGTTCAACGCTGATATCAATGTTGCCATGCTCAGTAAATTTGATGGAGTTACCCACTAGGTTAGTCAAGATCTGCTGGATACGTAGTGGATCACCAACAACGCCTGGCGGTACTTTAGGGTCGATCTTGAGGGTCAGTTCTAAGCCTTTTTCATGAGCATTAGTTGCTTGAAGGTTCACAACTTCTTCGAGGCTGGATTGGAACTCAAATGGGATGTTCTCTAAGGCTAGCTTGCCAGCTTCAAGTTTCGAGAAATCCAAGATATCGTTAATAATACTGAGTAGGTTGTTCGCCGAGCGTTCAATAGTTTGCAAGTAGTCAGTTTGGCTGTTCGATAGATGGGTTTTGAGCATTTGGCGAGTAAAGCCAATCACACCGTTGAGCGGCGTTCTTAATTCGTGAGACATATTCGCCAAGAATTCAGACTTAACACGAGCCGCTTCTTGAGCACGCTTTTTCGCAATGTCTAATTCAACGTTTTGAATCTCTAACTGTTCAAGTGTTTCACGTAGATCGGAGGTCGCTTGGTCAATACTGTGTTGCATTTCAACGTGATATTCCGACAGCGATACTGCCATCGCGTTGATACCGTTTTTCAGCGAGTCTAGCTCACCATGCATTTTGCCTTCGATACGTACATCGAGATGACCACGACGTATTCGGTCGACCATGTTTTTCATGTGTGTGATCGGCTGGGTCACGTCGTGCATTAAGCGGAAGGCAAACACACCTGAAAGCCCAAGCCCGAGAACCAACACTAAGAATGCAGAAAACACCTCTTGATATTGTTGTAATCGAAGTGACGAAAGGTCTAACTCTATCGCGATATAACCGATCGCTTGGTTGGCTTGAGATTGGCCATTGGCTGAGTTTATATACTGACCTTCAGCAATAATCGGCGTCCGAAGAATCAGCGTGTTATCGAGCAGGTTCGATGAACTTAAATGCGGAATCGGTTTATCTTTGGGGTAGGTCAGGCTTTCAAAGTCAGGGTGGAAGTTTGAGGTTACAAACAGCTCGTGACGTTCATCAAACACCGCGATACTGCGCACCAGCTTAGAATTTTTTCGATGCGCATAGCTAATCAGCTGTCGAACAGACTCTCGGCTTTCGAGCTGCATGCCTGATTCACTCGCAATAGCCAGTGGTTCAATGATGCTAGTACCAGTGTTCATTACTTGACCCTCAAGGTCTTGATAGCGGTTAAATGAGAAAAATGCACTCAATAGCAACCCAATAATCAATGTTGGAGCTAGAGTTAAGGTAATTACACGGGCTCTTAAGCCATATCTGGTCATGTTCTTTAATTACATCGAGGTCTGGATATGGGAAAATAACGCACACAATGGCGGTTAAGTGAACGGTAAGCTTAATCAAAGCCGTGACGTTCGACAATGATTCCAAGGCAGAATAGTGAGCCCTGGATACCAATTACTAATTAAAAGATACATTAGGCATAAGCAATGGCACGTTTTTTCCAACCAAAAAAGAAAACTCAATTCGAGACCAAGCATCAATCGGTTTTGGTTGAACGAATGGATCACAATGGCGCTGGTATCGCTTATCAGAAAAACAAACCTGTTTTCATTGATGGGGCATTGCCCGGTGAGCAGGTGGTCATTCAACTGACTGAGAGTAAGAGTAAATTTGCACGCGCGAAACTCATCAAATTATTAAAGCCAAGCGAGAAGCGCCTAAAGCCGTTTTGTAAGCACTTTAATCAATGTGGTGGCTGTCATCTTCAGCATTTTGGTTACGCCTCTCAGGTTGAGCACAAAGCACAGTCTCTTTCACATCTGATGAGCCAATATCAAACCGTTGAAACCGAAGTTGCCCAACCTATTGTGGGTAATGAAACGGGTTATCGTCGTCGCGCGCGTATCAGCCTATTTGTTGATAAAAAGACACAGCAGCTTCAGTTCGGTTTCCGTAAGAAGCAAAGTAAGCAGATTGAAAACATCACCGACTGTGCCGTGCTTGAACCTCGCCTTAATGTATTGCTACCAAAACTGAAAAATTTACTGAACACTTTCAACAACCTTACCTCTTTAGGACACGTAGAATTGGTACTGGGCGATACTGGCCCTGTCATGGTGCTACGTCATCTTAAGCCTTTGGTTGAAAAAGATGAGCAATCTTTGATTGAGTTGGCTCAGGCAGAAGGCGCTACGCTGTATTCTATGCCAGAAGCTGATAAGTTGATTCGTTTGGTGGGTGATACGCCAGCTTATAATGAAACCGGTGTGACTTTACCGTTTGAGCCAAATCACTTCATTCAAGTGAATCAAAAGGTCAATCAACAGATGGTGGCTCAAGCGATCGAGTGGCTAGAACCTCAAGCGGATGAACGGGTGCTTGATCTGTTTTGTGGTTTAGGTAATTTCAGCTTACCTATCGCACAACAGTCGGCGTTTGTGGTCGGTGTGGAAGGTGTTACTGAAATGGTACAACAGGCCACGTCTAATGCAGCATTAAACCAGTTAAGCAATACGGAATTTTACCAAGCCAACCTTGAAGAAGACTTATCCTTACAGCCTTGGGCAAAAGAGAAATTCGATAAAGTATTACTTGACCCAGCACGTGCGGGAGCGAGTGGGATCGTTGATCAAATTTCAGCGTTAGGAGCGAAGCGTGTGGTTTATGTTTCGTGTAATCCTGCTACTCTAGCTAGAGATTCTGAGAGCTTAGAAAAACAAGGCTATCAATTAGCCAAGCTGGGTATGTTGGACATGTTCCCCCACACCAGTCATCTAGAATCGATGGCTCTTTTTATCAAGGCTTAGAGGCCCTTAAACAAGGCTTAAAAATGAATCACAAAGGCGCAGTTAAGACTGCGTTGATATCAATATGAGTCGAACTAACTTGGAACCAGTTAGTCATATTGAATTGGGTATAAAACATAATAACTAGGAAGACATGATGGTTGCGGTACGAAGCGCACATTTAAACCCAAGCGAACAGTTTGAGCTAGAAAGTTGGATTGCGTCATTGAATCAAGATGCAAAGACCTCGAATAAACTGATCAAAGTTTATCTTCACTGTGAAGAGCTTTTAAAAGATCATGAACAAGCTTCGCTCTTGCTTTGGCGTGGGCGCGAGATGATCGAAATTTTGGTCACCTTGTCTATGGATCGTGCCACTTTAGTGGCAGCACAACTTTTCCCCGTCGTCTCAAGTGGTGTTTTTGAGCGCGAAGCGTTTGAAGAAAGCTACGGCAAAGAAATCGTAAAGTTGATCGATGGCGTTGAAGAAATGGCGGCCTTAGGCCAGTTAAACGTGACCCTTGAAGGCAGCGCTGCCTCGGGTCAAGTAGATAACGTTCGCCGTATGCTACTGGCGATGGTCGACGACTTCCGCTGCGTAGTCATCAAACTCGCTGAACGAATCTGTAACCTTATCGAGGTAAAAAAAGCGCCTGATGCTGTGCGTCGTGCAGCGGCAAAAGAGTGTTCTAACATCTACGCTCCGCTCGCTAACCGTTTAGGTATTGGTCAGCTTAAGTGGGAAATCGAAGATTACGCATTCCGCTACCAACAGCCAGACACCTACAAGCAGATTGCTAAACAGCTGTCTGAGCGTCGCATCGTACGTGAACAATACATTAAAGACTTCGTTGACGACTTAACGGCAGAAATGAAGCGTTCAAGCATCAATGCTGAAGTCAGTGGCCGACCAAAACACATCTACAGTATCTGGCGAAAAATGCAGAAAAAAGGGTTGGCCTTCGATGAGCTTTTTGATGTGCGTGCTGTACGAATTATCGCCGATCAACTTCAAGACTGTTATGCCGGCCTAGGTGTGGTTCACACCAAATATAAACATCTACCCAGTGAATTTGATGACTACGTGGCGAACCCTAAGCCAAATGGTTACCAGTCGATCCACACCGTAGTTCTTGGCCCTGAAGGCAAGACCATTGAAATTCAGATCCGTACCAAGCAAATGCACGAAGACTCTGAGTTGGGTGTAGCTGCGCACTGGAAGTACAAAGAAGGTGCTTCAAGTGGACGCAGTGGTTACGACGAGAAAATCACTTGGTTGCGTAAACTTATCGATTGGCAAGAAGAGATGTCGGATTCTGGTGAGATGCTCGATGAAGTTCGGAGCCAAGTGTTCGATGACCGTGTCTACGCCTTTACACCTCGCGGTGACGTGGTCGATTTGCCTATGGGGGCTACGCCTCTCGATTTTGCTTACCACATCCATTCGATGGTAGGGCACCGCTGTATTGGTGCCAAAGTAGCAGGACGTATCGTACCGTTTACCCATAAACTATCGATGGGCGACCAAGTAGAGATCATCACGCAGAAAGAACCGAATCCATCGCGTGATTGGCTAAACCCAACCACAGGTTTCGTTCACTCAGGTCGTGCTCGTGCGAAAATCAACGCATGGTTCAGAGCACAAAGCCGCGAGAAAAACTTAGAAGCAGGTCGAGATATCCTTGAAGTTGAACTCGCGAAAGTGGGGGCAACCCTAAAAGATGCCGACCAATATGCGCTAAGACGCTTTAACGTCAACACGCCTGATGAGCTTTATGCCGGTATCGGCAGTGGAGACTTACGTATCAACCAAGTGGTTAACCACATCAATGCACTGGTCAATAAACCAACGGCGGAAGAAGAAGATAAAAAAGCGCTAGAGAAGCTGCTTGAGTCGGAAAATAAGCCTGCACAACAGAGTCGTCCAAATAAAGACGCGGTAGTGGTTGAAGGTGTTGATAACCTAATGACACACCTCGCTCGCTGTTGTCAGCCTATTCCAGGCGATATGATTAAAGGTTACATCACTCAAGGTCGTGGTATCTCTGTTCACCGTAGTGACTGTGAACAACTAAGTGAACTTAACCTACATGCTCCAGAACGTATTATCGATACTGTTTGGGGGCATGGATTTGTTGGCTCATACATCCTAACGTTACGTGTCGAAGCATTAGAGCGTAATGGTTTGTTGAAAGATATCACCTCACTGTTCTCGAATGAAAAGATCAGTGTGACCACAATGAAGAGCCGTATCGACTATAAACGTCAGTTGTCGGTAATGGATTTTGATTTGGAAGTGACCAATATTGAAATTCTGAGTCGAGTGACTAGCCGAGTAGAACAAATCAAAGATGTCATGTCGGTTAAACGCCTAGGCTAGTTTTTACGTCGTACTTGGCCTTAACTGCACTATACTCGCTTCATCACATAGGCAAGCTATGCTCAGAAGTCTCGTAAGTTTGTTGCCTTGTTAGAAGAACCAAGTACTTAGTAAAAACCGAACAATGCATTGAATGACGCGTTGTTTAACAAGAAAAACAGAAAGGTGAGTGGTTTTGGCTGCTCACCTTTTTTAGTTCTAGTATTTTTTTAGTTTGAGAACCTTTTAGTTTCAGTGAAGCTATAAGTTTAAAAATCAAAGACAGTAATAGGAAGAAAACGATGGATCACCCGATTGAACACCTTGAACAGATTATGACTAAGCTGCGCGATCCTGAGGGTGGCTGTCCTTGGGATTTAAAACAAAATTTTGAAACAATTGTGCCGCATACTATCGAAGAAACCTACGAGTTGGTGGACGCGATTCACAACAAAGACTGGCCGAACCTACAAGAAGAGTTGGGGGACTTGCTGTTCCAGGTGATTTTCTACAGCCAGTTAGCTAAAGAACAGGGGGTGTTTGAGTTCTCTGATGTGGTTGATGGTATCAATGAGAAGCTAACACGTCGCCATCCGCATGTGTTCTCTGATACCGAGTTTGCCAGTGATGAAGAAATTAATGCCAACTGGGAAGCTGAAAAGGCCAAAGAAAAAGCACAAGCAGGCAAAACTCAAGAAAGTATTCTAGACTCAATACCAAACTCGCTACCTGCACTTTCGCGTGCTACAAAGATTCAAAAGCAGGTTGCGAAATTTGGCTTTGATTGGGACGCTATTGGCCCGGTGGCAGATAAGGTTTTAGAGGAAGTTGACGAAGTGTTGGAAGAGGCGCTGCAAGTAATACCGAACGAAGATTTGATTGAAGAAGAGTTGGGAGATCTGTTGTTTGCGACGGTTAATTTGGTGCGACATTTAGGTAAAAACCCAGAAACGGCGCTGAACAAAGCTAATCTAAAGTTTTATCGTCGCTTTAAAGGGGTGGAACAAAAAGTTCGTCAGCAAGATAAAAATTTAACAGACTTTTCTCTACAACAGCTTGATTCTATGTGGGATGAGGTCAAAGTAGAAGAGAAAAGATAATCAAAGCTTTTATCATGAATTGATTTGAAGCAAAAAATAAAAAATTGCAGTGTGATAGATTTCACGTTGTGGCGATAAGGGGCTTCTGGTATATTTTCATCCCGTCCAGAAGTAATCCATTTCCCTCATTCAACCAATTTCAGGTTAAACATGACGACAAATTACATTTTTGTTACTGGCGGGGTTGTATCCTCTCTAGGTAAAGGTATTGCAGCAGCGTCTCTTGCTGCTATTTTAGAAGCTCGTGGTCTTAAAGTGACTATGATGAAGCTTGACCCTTACATCAACGTTGATCCAGGCACTATGAGCCCGACTCAACACGGTGAAGTGTTCGTTACGGAAGATGGCGCTGAAACTGACCTTGACCTTGGTCACTATGAGCGATTCATTCGCACCAAGATGACTAAGCGTAACAACTTCACTGCAGGTCGTGTTTACTCAGACGTACTCGCTAAAGAGCGTCGCGGTGATTACCTAGGTGCAACTATTCAGGTTATCCCGCACATCACTAACTCTATCAAAGAGCGTGTTATTTCAGGTGCATCTGGCCACGATGTTGCGATCGTTGAAGTTGGTGGTACGGTTGGTGATATCGAATCTCTACCATTCATGGAAGCGATTCGTCAGCTAGCAGTTGAACTAGGCCGTGAACGCGCAATGTTCATGCACCTTACTCTAGTGCCATACCTAGCAGCAGCGGGCGAAGTGAAAACTAAGCCAACGCAACACTCTGTAAAAGAGCTACTGTCTATTGGCATTCAGCCAGACATCCTAGTTTGTCGTTCAGACCGTAACATTCCTTCGAACGAGCGTAAGAAAATTGCCTTGTTCTGTAATGTGCAAGAAAATGCGGTTATTTCTATGCGTGATGTTGACTCTATCTACAAGATCCCTCAGCTTATTAAAGCTCAAGGCACTGATGAACTTGTATGTAAGCGTTTCGGCATCACGGCTCCAGAAGCTGACTTGTCTGAATGGGAACAAGTTATTTACGAAGAAGCTAACCCAACGGGTGAAGTGACGATTGGTCTGGTTGGTAAATACATTGAACTACCGGATGCCTACAAATCAGTTAATGAAGCGCTAAAACACGCGGGCTTGAAAAATCGCCTAAGCGTTAATATTAAATACGTAGATTCACAAGACCTTGAGTCTCGTGGCGTAGAGCTTTTAGAAGGCCTGGATGCAATCCTAGTGCCTGGTGGCTTCGGTGATCGTGGCGTTGAAGGTAAAATTCTTGCTGCTCAATACGCTCGTGAAAACAAAGTACCGTACCTAGGTATCTGTCTAGGTATGCAAGTAGCGCTTATTGAATACGCTCGTAACGTTGCGAAAATGGAAGGGGCACACTCTTCTGAGTTCTGTTCTGAAACTAAGTACCCAGTAGTTGGTCTTATCACTGAATGGACTGATGGTGAAGGTAAAGTTGAAGAGCGTACAGAATTATCTGACCTAGGCGGCACGATGCGTCTTGGTTCACAGCTTTGTCACCTAGCGAAAGGGACGAAAGCTTACGAATTATACGGTAGCGCGACGATCCATGAACGTCACCGCCACCGTTACGAAGTGAACAACAATCTTCGTCCACAAATCGAAAAAGCGGGCCTGAAAGTATCGGGTCTATCTGCGGACAAGAAGCTGGTTGAAGTAATTGAAAACCCGAACCACCCATGGTTTGTTGCTGCTCAATTCCACCCAGAGTTCACTTCAACACCTCGCGATGGTCACCCATTGTTTGCAGGTTTCGTGAAAGCGGCTGGTGAGTTCCAGCGTGGCGAATTAGAGAAATAAAAGGAATACAGGTAGCTGCGTAGGTTGTGCTGCTACCTTTAAATTTGACATTTATATATTCAACGAGAAGGAAACATTCAATGTCTAAGATCGTTAAAGTTCTAGGTCGTGAAATCATCGATTCACGTGGTAACCCAACTGTAGAAGCTGAAGTACACCTAGAAGGCGGTTTCGTAGGTATGGCTGCTGCTCCATCTGGCGCATCTACTGGTTCTCGAGAAGCTCTTGAGCTACGTGACGGCGACAAATCACGTTTCCTAGGTAAAGGTGTTCTTAAAGCTATTGAAGCTGTAAACGGCCCAATCGCTGAAGCACTAGTTGGTAAAGACGCTAAAGCTCAAGCTGACGTTGACCAAATCATGCTTGACCTAGACGGCACTGATAACAAGTCTAAGTTCGGCGCGAACGCTATCCTAGCCGTATCTCTAGCTAACGCAAAAGCTGCTGCTGCTGCGAAAGGCATGCCTCTATATGAGCACATCGCTGAGCTAAACGGTACTGCTGGTCAGTTCTCTATGCCTCTACCTATGATGAACATCATCAACGGTGGTGAGCACGCAGATAACAACGTTGACATCCAAGAGTTCATGATCCAACCTGTTGGCGCTAAAACTCTTAAAGAAGGTCTACGTATCGGCGCTGAAGTCTTCCACAACCTAGCTAAAGTTCTTAAGTCTAAAGGCTACAGCACTGCAGTTGGTGATGAAGGTGGTTTCGCTCCTAACCTTAAGTCTAACGCTGAAGCTCTAGAAGTTATCGCAGAAGCTGTTGCAGCTGCTGGTTACGAACTAGGTAAAGACGTTACTCTTGCTATGGACTGTGCTGCATCTGAGTTCTTCGACAAAGAAGCTGGCATCTACAACATGAAGGGCGAAGGTAAAACTTTCACTTCTGAAGAGTTCAACCACTACCTAGCTGAACTAGCTAACAACTTCCCAATCGTTTCTATCGAAGACGGTCTTGACGAGTCAGATTGGGATGGCTTCAAGCACCAAACTGAACTTCTAGGCGACAAGCTTCAAATCGTTGGTGACGATCTGTTCGTTACAAACACTAAGATTCTTGCTGAAGGTATCGAGAAAGGCGTAGCTAACTCTATCCTTATCAAGTTCAACCAAATCGGTTCTCTAACAGAGACTCTAGCTGCAATTAAGATGGCTAAAGACGCTGGCTACACTGCAGTAATCTCTCACCGTTCTGGCGAAACTGAAGATGCAACTATCGCAGATCTAGCGGTAGGTACAGCTGCAGGTCAAATCAAAACTGGTTCTATGAGCCGTTCTGACCGTGTTGCTAAGTACAACCAACTAATCCGTATCGAAGAAGCTCTAGGTTCTAAAGCTCCTTTCAACGGTCTTAAAGAAGTTAAAGGTCAATAATTCCTAGCGAATTATGCACTAATGCTTTTAAATGCCTCGCTTATGCGGGGCATTTTTTTGCCTAAAATTCGTCATTCTTGAGACTGACGGAGAAAGGAATTGGGATTCTCACATAGGTTTCGAATTACAATAATTCCCCGACTTATTGATTCCCTGACACCACATATCTCGCACCAATAAGCTCATTATGGTATATATGTGCCTTATTCTAGTTCCTTCTTTTTCAACCGGCGAAAGGTGTTATGCGAATTTTTGCTTTAGTTTTGCTCATAGTGTTTGGCTGGCTACAACACACACTGTGGTTTGGTAAAAATGGTATCTCTGATTACTACGGTGTGAACAACGAAATTCAAGTTCAGCAGCAAGTGAATGAAAAGCTGCATATTAGAAATGCTGAGATGTTTGCAGAAATCGACGACCTCCGACAAGGCTTAGATGCTATCGAAGAACGCGCACGTCATGAACTTGGAATGGTCAAAGAAGGCGAAACGTTTTATCGCATCATTGGCGAGGAATCCCATTAATGTCGACTCAACTTCAAAGCGTGATTGCCGTTGTACCTGCGGCGGGCGTCGGTAGCCGAATGAAGGCAGACCGCCCTAAGCAATATCTCAAGATTCACGGCAAAACAATTTTAGAGCACACCGTTGAGAAATTATTGTCTCACCCACAAGTCACTCAAATTGTCGTTGCGATCAGTGATGATGACCCATACTACCTTGAGCTAGCTCTCAACCAGAACCCACAAGTGATCCGGGTATCTGGCGGAAGCGAGCGAGCGGACTCTGTACTCTCTGCGCTAAACTATATCGCTAAGCAGCAACTGGGTGATTGGGTAATGGTTCACGATGCGGCAAGGCCTTGTGTTCAGCTAAGTGATATCGACAAGCTAATTTCCGGCGCTATGAACCATGATGTGGGTGCTATTTTAGCGGCTCCAGTTCGTGACACAATGAAGCGAGGTGCCCAAGGGCAGATCGAGCATACCGTTGAGCGAGCGGATTTATGGCATGCACTTACGCCGCAAATGTTCAGAGCAAAGCCTCTGTGGAAGGCATTAAGTGACGCGTTGCAACAAGGCGCTTCGATTACTGATGAAGCCTCAGCCTTTGAATGGAAAGGTTTATCGCCCGCTTTAGTGGCAGGGCGTTCAGATAATTTTAAAATTACTCAGCCTGAAGATTTAGCGCTTGCTGAGTTCTATTTAAGTCAGAATAAGGAATAATGATGATTCGTATTGGCCATGGCTTCGATGTACATAAGTTTGGTGGTGAAGGCCCGGTAATTATTGGTGGGGTAAGCATCCCTTACGAGCAAGGTCTTATTGCACATTCAGACGGTGATGTTGCCCTTCATGCGTTGTGTGACGCTTTACTAGGTGCGATTGCTGCGGGTGATATTGGTCGTCATTTCCCTGATACCGATGATGAATGGAAAGGTGCAGATAGTCGTGAACTACTGAAAGATGTTTACCGTCGAGTAAAAGAACAAGGTTACATGATTGGTAATGCGGATATTACTATTATGGCGCAAGCTCCAAAGATGGCGCCTCATATAGACTCTATGTGTAAAGCTATTGCTCAAGACCTAGAAACCAGCATTGGCAATGTGAATGTAAAAGCGACGACCACTGAGCGTTTAGGTTTTACAGGTCGCAAAGAGGGCATCGCATGTGAAGCGGTGGTCCTAATTACTAAAAGTGCGTAAGCACCAACACGAAAAGAACAGCATGTCAGATATTTTATCTTCATTGGCTTATCTAAACGGTAAACCAACTGCGAAAGCAAAACTAAAAGCAAAAGCCGAAGACTTTGTCGTTAATGAAGACCTAGGTTTTGAGTTTACTGGTGAAGGCGAGCACCTAATGGTTCGCATTCGTAAAACGGGTGAGAACACGAGCTTCGTAGCAAACGAACTGGCTAAAGCGTGCGGTGTTAAATCGAAAGATGTGAGTTGGGCGGGTTTGAAAGATCGTCACGCGGTTACCGAGCAGTGGTTGAGTGTCCACCTACCGAAAGGTGAGCCTGACTTTTCAGCGTTCTTAGCACAGTACCCAAGCATTGAGATCTTGGCGACAGCACGACACAACAAAAAGTTACGCCCGGGTGATTTAGTTGGCAACCAGTTCGAGCTGACTTTGTCTGAAGTAACAGACTGTGATGATGTCGTAAAACGTTTGGAAAAAGTCGCTCAAGTTGGCGTGCCAAATTACTTCGGTGCTCAGCGTTTTGGTAATGAAGGTAACAACTTATCTGAAGCTCGTCGTTGGGGCCGTGATAACGTTCGTACTCGTAACCAGAATAAGCGCAGCTTGTACCTTTCTGCGGCTCGCTCGTGGATTTACAACCTGATCCTGTCAGACCGTATTGAGCAAGATGCGTTTGCATCGGCATTGCTTGGCGATATTGTCATGAAAGACGGCGCTCAACTAACGGTAACTGCGGACAATATCGAAGCAGTAAACCAAGACATCGCGAATGGCGCTGCATGGGTTACTGTTGCTTTGGCTGGCGATAATGCTTTGCCAACGACTGATGAGTCTAAAGCGTTAGAGCAAAAACATCTTGATTCTGAACCTGACCTAATGGCGCTGATTCGCGGTAACCGTATGCGCCATGATCGCCGCGAAGCGTCACTGAAACCAACGGATTTAACTTGGGAAGTGAACGAAGATAATGTCACGCTTAAGTTCTCTCTTGATGCGGGTTGTTTCGCAACAGCGATTGTTCGTGAATTGGTTGAAGAAGTACACGTAGAAAGAAGCTACGAGCAATAACGATTCTGCTTGGAGCTAAGTCACTTGATATTGGAATTTAGTCACTTGGCATTGGAACAAAAGAAAGGATACAAGATGAAGATTTTACTCAGCAACGATGATGGTGTGCATGCTCAAGGTATTCATGAGTTGGCAAATGAATTACGTGATCTTGCTGAAATTATCATTGTTGCACCTGATCGTAATCGCTCGGGTGCTTCAAATTCATTAACTTTAGAACAACCTCTGCGTGTTCAAGAAATTGCTGAAAATACCTATTCAGTACAAGGAACACCGACCGACTGTGTGCATTTTGCGTTAAATGAACTGTTAAAGAACGATATGCCCAATCTGGTTTTAACGGGCATTAATCACGGTGCTAACCTTGGTGATGACGTGCTTTATTCAGGCACGGTGGCAGCAGCAATGGAAGGGCACTTTCTAGGCGTTCAATCGGTAGCCTTTTCTCTGGTGGGAAAAAAACATTTTAAGACAGCGGCAGCGATTGCTCGTCGTATTGTCGAACAACATTTAGCAAACCCAATCCCGACCAATCGCTTGTTGAACGTGAACGTTCCTGATTTAGACATAGAACAACTGTCTGGTACTCAGGTGACGCGCCTAGGTGCTCGTCATCACGCTGAAGATATGATTAAGCAAAAAGACCCGCGTGGTCACGATATCTATTGGCTTGGACCTCCGGGTAAAGAGCAAGATGCCGGTGAAGGCACAGATTTTTACGCGATTGAGCATGGCTTTGTATCGGTAACACCGTTGCAGGTTGATCTGACGGCGCATGAGTCGTTGGGTGCGATGGCAACATGGTTAGGGGAGAAGTAAGTGAGTAATCCGCAAGCTGAGCGTTTAATTACTTTCCTGATTGAAAATGGTATTCAGGATCATAAGGTTCTCGATGCTATTTACCAACTGCCGAGAGAGAGCTTTTTATCACAGGCAATGTATCATCAAGCTTATGATAACAATGCGCTGCCTATTGGACAGGGACAAACAATCTCTCAGCCATACATCGTTGCTAAAATGACAGAGTTACTTGAGTTACAACAAGACAGTCGCGTTTTGGAGATCGGAACCGGTTCTGGTTACCAAACCGCAGTATTAGCTCAGCTTGTTGATCATGTTTATTCGGTTGAAAGAATAAAGTCGCTACAGTGGAATGCTAAGCGTAGGTTGAAGCAACTCGATTTCTACAATATATCAACCAAACACGGTGATGGCTGGCATGGGTGGTCTTCAAAAGCCCCTTTTGATGCGATCATTGTCACCGCTGCTGCTGAGTCGATTCCTCAAGTGCTTTTGCAACAACTTAAAGATGGTGGTCGTTTACTGATTCCTGTCGGTGATGATGAACAGCAATTGTTGAAGATTGTTCGCCATGGTGACGAGTTTTTATCGAGTGTTATCGAGGTCGTGAGATTTGTACCTCTCGTTCCTGGTGAGTTAGCTTAATCAAAATACTACTGGTGTAGGTGGATAGAGAGTCGATGGGTTCGAAGTTGTTAAAAGGAAGTACTTTACTGCTTGGCTGTGCACTTGTTGGGTGTGCAGCGAATTCGCCTGCGCCCGTTTCAAGCCTTAACAAGAATTACTCATCGATCGACCGTGGTAGTTATCGCGGCAGTTATTATGAAGTGAAAAAAGGTGATACTCTTTATTTCATCGCTTATGTCACTAATAAAGACGTTAATGATCTTGTGAGTTATAACAAGCTTTCTGCCCCTTATACTATCCACCCAGGACAGAAGCTTAAGTTATGGCGCCCGAGCTACAGCGCGCCAGCGTATGGTAAATCAACGGTGGCGGCAGCAGCTGTTGCTGCGCCTGTCACGGCATCAACCACGTCATCTGCGGCAAGTAACCCTAAAATCATACCTAAGCCGAGTAAAAACTCTAAATCTTCCCCTGCTCAAACCACCACCAAAGTGGTTAAAAAAGATTCATCAAAGAAGGTTGAACAATCCAAATCAAAAGAGTATGTTGGTTCTAAAGGTAAACAAAATGTTACACCGACCACCAAACCAACAAGTGATAAAGTATCCAAATGGTTATGGCCAACAAAAGGGAGAGTGATTAAGAACTTCTCTGTAGGCGAACAAGGAAATAAAGGCATAGACATAGCAGGACAGCGAGGTCAGCCAATAGTATCTACTGCAGGGGGAACGGTTGTTTATTCGGGTAATGCATTGCGAGGCTACGGCAATCTAGTGATTGTGAAGCACAATGATAATTACTTAAGTGCATACGCGCATAATGACCGGTTATTAGTATCTGAAGGGCAAAGTGTGAAACCAGGGCAGAAGATTGCAACAATGGGAAGCTCTGGAGCCAGCAGTGTTAGGCTGCACTTTGAGATTCGTTACCAAGGCAAATCAGTTAATCCAAAACGATATCTGCCTTAAATACAAGGTCTCTTAATAGGACATTGTATGAAGTGACATAGTCATTTAGCGACATATGAAGTTGTAATGTCATGCTAATTTCGCCAGGGGGAGGCGTTATGAGTATAAGCAATGCAGTAACCAAAGAAGAGTTCGATCTTGTCCAAGTAACCACGGAACCGGAAGCACTTGGAAAAGCAAAGCGAACAGTCACTAAGAAAACCGAAGCGAAAGAAGAAGTTGAAGTTACGTCTAAAAGCCTAGATGCCACTCAACTTTATCTAGGCGAGATCGGTTTCTCACCACTATTAACCGCAGAAGAAGAAGTGCTTTATGCACGTCGAGCTCTACGCGGTGATGAAGCAGCACGTAAACGCATGATAGAAAGTAACCTGCGTTTAGTGGTGAAAATTTCACGTCGTTATAGCAATCGCGGTTTAGCACTTCTCGATCTAATTGAAGAAGGCAACTTAGGTTTGATTCGCGCCGTAGAAAAGTTTGACCCAGAACGTGGTTTCCGTTTTTCGACTTACGCGACATGGTGGATTCGTCAAACTATTGAACGTGCGTTGATGAATCAGACTCGGACTATCCGTTTACCAATCCATGTTGTGAAAGAGCTGAACATCTACCTACGTACAGCAAGAGAGCTATCACAAAAGCTTGACCATGAACCAACGGCAGAAGAGATCGCTTCTAAGCTAGATAAACCCGTTGGTGATGTGAGCAAGATGCTTCGTCTAAACGAAAGAGTGAGCTCTGTAGATACGCCAATTGGTGGTGACGGTGAGAAAGCACTATTGGATATTATTCCAGACATCAACAATTCAGATCCTGAGGTTTCAACTCAAGATAGCGATATCAAGAATTCGTTGATATTCTGGCTTGATGAGCTGAATCCGAAGCAGAAAGAGGTGCTTGCACGTCGATTTGGATTGCTTGGTTATGAACCGTCAACACTAGAAGAAGTTGGTCGTGAAATCAGCCTGACTCGTGAGCGTGTTCGTCAAATTCAAGTTGAAGGTTTGCGCCGTTTACGTGAGATTCTGATCAAACAAGGTCTGAACATGGAAAACCTGTTCAACGTTGAAAACGACTAAACGATATTCCACGATATCGAAATAAAAAAACGCTGACCTAATGTCAGCGTTTTTTAGTTTTGGCTTCTGATTGAGCTTTTTAATTCAGATAGAAACCACAGTGCTTGGTTATTCTAAACTAGAGTGCTTCTTAAGCTAGAGTAGTTTCTTCAAGCGGTAGAGTTCTTCTAATGCTTGTCGAGGTGTTAGATCATCAGGATCGACATTCGCTAGTGCTTGTTCCACTTCACTCGGTTCAGGGATCAAACTCAGTTGGTTTGCGATATCAACGTCGCTTGATCTCGACATCGGAGCCCCGATACTGAGCGCTTCTAGTTGCGTTAGTTTAGCACGAGCATTTTTGATCACCACTTTAGGAACACCCGCTAAGCCGGCAACCGCTAAGCCATAAGATTTACTCGCTGCACCTTCTTGTACTGCATGCATAAAGGCAATGTTGTCGCCATGTTCAACTGCATCTAAGTGTACGTTTGCCAATGTTGGAAGTTGGTTCGGTAACTCGGTTAGCTCAAAATAATGCGTGGCAAACAACGTCATCGAATTAATTTGATTTGCTAGCCATTCTGCACTTGCCCAAGCCAGCGACAAACCATCATAAGTACTGGTACCACGGCCGATCTCATCCATTAATACAAGGCTATTTGGTGTCGCGTTATGCAGAATGTTAGCGGTTTCTGTCATCTCAACCATGAAGGTTGAACGGCCAGAAGCCAAATCATCCGATGCGCCAATACGAGTAAAGATACGGTCGATAGAGCCAATCGTCGCGCTTTCGGCTGGAACGTAGCAACCTATGTGGGCCATCAATGCTATGAGAGCCGTTTGGCGCATGTAGGTCGACTTACCACCCATGTTTGGACCTGTGATGATCAGCATTTTACGCTGGTCGTTAAGGTCGATAGGGTTGGCGATGAAAGGTTCGTCCATCACTTGCTCTACTACTGGGTGACGACCCGCTTGTATCTGTATACCGGCCGCTTCTGTCATAGTTGGACGACAGTAATCAAGTGTATCTGCTCGCTCAGCTAAGTTTTGTAGTACATCAAGTTGAGATACTGAAGAAGCGATGTTTTGTAGTCGTTCTAGGTATGGCAGTAGTAAATCAAACAACTCTTCCCACAACTGCTTCTCGATAGCCAGTGCCTTCGATTTAGAGTTAAGCACTTTGTCTTCGTGCTCTTTCAGCTCAGGAATAATGTAACGTTCAGCATTCTTAAGCGTTTGGCGACGAACATAATGTGGCGGCACAAGGTGGCTCTGTCCGCGGCTCACTTGAATGAAGAAACCGTGTACGTTGTTGTAACCAACTTTTAGAGTGTCGATGCCGTGACGTTCACGCTCTTCTTGCTCAAGTTTATCCAGAAATTCGGTTGCACCCGCAGCAAGGTCGCGCCATTCATCGAGTTCTGCGTTGTAGCCTTCTGCAATCACACCGCCATCTCGGATAACTACGGGCGGGTTCTCTTTGATTGCACGCTCTAGCAGATCCGACACCTCATCCACAGGAGACGCATACTGAGCAAGTTGAGTCAGGTATGGGTGCTTAAGCTGAGTCAGTGTTTCAGCAAGCTCTGGTAAGTATTCCATTGCTTGACGAAGTCGAGCCATATCACGTGGGCGAGCAGAACGAAGTGCAAGACGAGCAAGGATACGCTCGATATCACCGATCTGTTTTAAGGTCGGCTGGAGCTCTGCAAAGAGAGCTAAATCTTTCATTTCACCAATCGCATCTAAGCGTTGATCAAGTGCCGAGATATTGCGCATTGGTTGATGTAACCAACGCTTAAGCATGCGACTGCCCATTGCCGTAGCAGTGTGATCTAGGACTTCAGCCAGGGTGTTATCTGTGCCACCGCCAAGATTTTGCGTGATCTCTAGATTGCGGCGAGTCGCAGCATCAAGGATCACCGAGTGATCTTGCTTGTCCATGGTCAGTGAACGGATATGTGGAAGCGCTGTACGTTGAGTATCTTTTACATACTGAATAAGACAGCCGGCTGCACACAAGCCAAGTTTCGCACCTTCAACGCCAAAACCCACAAGGTCGCGAGTACCAAATTGTTGGTTCAGCTGCTGCTTCGCGGTATCTAATTCAAATTCCCATACTGGACGGCGGCGATTGCCGTTACGACTTGCCATCAAATTAACAGGTTCGAAGTCTTCAGGGAACAACAGCTCACGTGGAGAGGTTCTCTGTAGCTCAGCGGACATCGCTTCTTCAGTTTCTGGCTCGCAGAGTTGGAAGCGGCCAGAGGTAATATCAAGCGTCGCGTAACCAAATTTACCGTTGTGGTAATAAATAGAGGCAATCAGGTTATCAACACGCTCAGAAAGCAGTGCTTCGTCGGTTACGGTTCCCGGAGTCACAATTCTTACGACAGCGCGATCAACCGGGCCCTTTGAAATTGCTGGATTACCAATCTGTTCACAAATCGCTACGGACTCGCCCAACTGCACTAACTTCGCAAGGTAACCTTCAACGGCGTGGTATGGAACACCAGCCATAGGAATAGGCTCACCGTTTGAAGAGCCACGCTTGGTTAGCGAAATATCGAGGAGTTGAGAGGCTTTTTTAGCATCATCGTAGAAAAGCTCGTAGAAATCTCCCATGCGATAGAACAGCAAAATTTCTGGATTTTCTGCTTTTAGTTTTAGGTACTGCTGCATCATAGGAGTATGTTTTTGATCGGCTTTCACAGTTAACTTCTTTCGTTTATTTCTATTGCGGCTTAGGATACGTGAAAGCGTTTCGTGCGAAAAGCGACACATGCGAAAAGATGCAAATCCAAATGATATACATCTAGATAAGGGAAGCCAAAGATGCAGACGACTCAAGCTCTTAGTGAAAAACTCGGACACTTACTTGCGAAACATAAACATGTATTAGTGACGGCTGAATCTTGCACTGGAGGTGGCGTTGCTAGCGCGGTAACCGATATTGCTGGTAGCTCGGCTTGGTTTGACCGTGCTTTCGTGACCTACAGTAATGAAGCAAAACAAGAGATGATTGGTGTTCAGCTTGAAACCTTAGTTGAGTTCGGCGCCGTGAGTGAGCCTGTCGTAATCGAAATGGCGAGCGGGGCATTGCAACACTCAAACGGGACGATCTCTGTATCAATTAGTGGCATTGCCGGGCCAGGTGGTGCGACCGAAGATAAGCCTGTTGGTACAGTATGCTTCGCGTGGAAAGCGCTAAATGGCTGGGATAAAGTAGAAACGCATGTATTTACAGGCGACAGATCACAAGTACGCCAACAAGCCACGCACCATGCCCTGCAAGTTATTTATGATTACCTATCAATGGAAGGTAAGTAACATTTGTACAAATTATTTTCATACAGGTATGGACACTGTATGAATCAACAGTATAATAAAAGCCAATTAGTCACCCCTATGTGGGTTAGAAATAGATTCTAGATCGCTTGTTGAGACAACCGATTATGTGGAGATAGAAATGGACGAGAATAAACAAAAAGCGTTAGCCGCAGCCCTTGGTCAGATTGAAAAGCAATTTGGTAAAGGTTCGATCATGCGTCTTGGTGATAACCGCACAATGGACGTAGAAACTATTTCTACAGGTTCTCTATCTCTAGATATCGCACTAGGTGCTGGTGGCCTACCGATGGGACGTATCGTAGAAGTTTACGGTCCAGAATCATCAGGTAAAACAACGCTAACGCTTGAGCTTATTGCTGCAGCACAGAAAGTAGGCAAAACGTGTGCATTCGTTGATGCGGAGCACGCACTAGACCCTATCTACGCTCAAAAGCTTGGTGTTGATATCGATGCACTTCTTGTTTCTCAACCAGATACGGGTGAGCAAGCGCTTGAAATCTGTGATGCACTGGCTCGTTCAGGTGCAATCGACGTTCTTGTTATTGACTCAGTAGCAGCACTAACACCAAAAGCAGAAATTGAAGGCGAAATGGGTGACAGCCACATGGGTCTTCAGGCTCGTATGCTTTCTCAAGCAATGCGTAAGCTGACGGGCAACCTTAAGCAGTCTAACTGTATGGCTATCTTCATTAACCAAATTCGTATGAAAATTGGTGTGATGTTCGGTAACCCAGAAACAACAACAGGTGGTAACGCACTTAAGTTTTACGCATCTGTTCGTCTTGATATTCGCCGTACTGGTGCGATTAAAGATGGTGATGAAGTTGTTGGTAACGAAACTCGTATCAAGGTCGTTAAGAACAAGATTGCTGCACCATTCAAACAAGCTGAGACTCAAATCCTTTACGGTAAAGGCTTCAACCGCGAAGGTGAGCTTATCGATTTAGGTGTTAAGAATAAGCTAGTAGAAAAAGCGGGCGCTTGGTACAGCTACAAAGGCGATAAGATCGGCCAAGGTAAAGCTAACGCTGGTAAATACCTACGTGAAAACCCAGAAGTTGCTCTAGAGATCGATACTAAACTTCGTGAGTTACTACTGACTCCTGCTGTTCTTGAAGAGAAAGACGTAGAGAAAGAAGAAGAAAACGAAGAACTATAAGCTAACGTTTTACAGAGTGGATGTTTGAAATAAACACCCGCTTTGGAAGAGCTTAAAGCCTCGCATATTTTATGTGGGGCTTTTTTATTGAAGCTCTTCCGTCCTAGTCTGTGTTTACTTGGCTTACCTTAGTGGTTAAGTCGAAAGTGTAGTTCTGTTTTTTCTTTGCTCAGCTAGTGGAATATTCTCCATTTTACCTGATTCTCAATAAAATCTTGCCCAAGGGTGTCTTTTCTACAAGAAAACTAGTCGAAGCCTTAACCATGATCTACAATACGGCAAAATTCTAACTCGACTATTTTCAGGAAGAGCTGCATGTACATGAGCACTGATGAGGTTCGCAACGCGTTCCTTAAGTTCTTTGAGAGCAAAGAACACCAAATCGTAGACAGTTCATCGTTAGTTCCACATAACGATCCAACCCTGCTATTCACTAACGCAGGTATGAACCAATTCAAAGATTGCTTCTTAGGCGCCGAAAAGCGTGCCTACACTCGAGCAACTACGGCTCAGCGTTGTGTACGTGCGGGTGGTAAGCATAATGACCTTGAAAACGTAGGTTTCACGGCTCGTCACCACACATTCTTTGAAATGCTAGGTAACTTCAGCTTTGGTGATTATTTCAAAGAAGAAGCGATTGCGTTTGCTTGGGAATTCCTGACAGAAACTCTTCAACTGCCAAAAGAGCGTCTACTGGTAACGGTATACGAGACAGATGATGAAGCATTCGATATCTGGAACAAAAAAGTAGGTGTTCCTGCTGACCGTATCGTTCGCATTGGCGACAAAGAAGGCGGTAAACAGTTCGAGTCCGATAACTTCTGGACGATGGGGGACACAGGTCCTTGTGGTCCATGTACTGAAATCTTCTACGATCACGGTGAGCACATCTGGGGCGGCCGTCCTGGCACACCTGAAGAAGATGGTGACCGTTTCATTGAGATCTGGAACAACGTATTCATGCAGTTCAACCGTCACGCTGACGGTACAATGGAACCGTTACCTAAGCCTGCTGTAGATACAGGTATGGGTATTGAGCGTATTTCTGCAATCATGCAGGGCGTTCACTCTAACTACGAAATTGATGTATTCCAAAAGCTAATCAAAGCGACAGCGGAAGTTGTGGGTCATGACGATCTATCTAACCAATCGCTACGCGTTATTGCGGACCACATCCGTTCTTGTTCATTCCTAATCGCTGACGGCGTTATGCCTTCAAACGAAGGTCGTGGCTACGTTCTACGTCGTATTATTCGTCGTGCAGTTCGTCACGGTAATAAGCTTGGCGCACAAGGCGTGTTCTTCCACAAACTAGTGGGTGTACTAGCTGAAGTGATGGGCTCTGCGGCAGATGAACTTAAGAAACAGCAAGAGCTTGTTGAAAAAGTACTTCGCATTGAAGAAGAGAACTTTGGTCGTACTCTAGAGCGCGGCATGGTTATTCTTAATGACGCACTAGATGCACTTGAAGGCAAAGAGCTTGACGGCGAAACCGTTTTCAAACTTTACGATACATACGGCTTCCCAGCTGACCTTACTAACGATGTAGCTCGTGAACGCGACTTTACTATCGATGAAGAAGGCTTTGAGAAAGCGATGGAAGTACAGCGTCAGCGTGCACGTGAAGCAGGCCAGTTCGGTACTGATTACAACGCGACTATCAAAGTAGACACCAATACTGAGTTCTTTGGTTACACAGGTACTGAAGGTTCAGGTGAAATTTCTGCGCTATTCGTTGACGGCGAAGAAGTATCTTCACTATCAGCCGGTGACAAAGCAATTATTATCCTTGAAGATACGCCATTCTACGCTGAATCTGGCGGCCAATGTGGTGATGCGGGTACGCTGAAAACAGTATCGGGTCTATTCGAAGTACAAGACACTCAGAAGCTCGGTAACGCATTTGCGCACCACGGTGAGCTAGTTGAAGGTGTATTGGCTAAGGGCGATAAAGTAGAAGCAACGGTTGACGCTGAGCGTCGTGCTGCTATCTCACTAAACCACTCTGCAACTCACTTACTTCACTCTGCACTGCGCGAAGTGCTAGGTGAGCACGTTGCTCAGAAAGGTTCTTTAGTTAAGCCAGACAACCTGCGTTTTGATTTCTCTAACCTTGAAGCAGTAACACCGGCACAGATTAAAGAAGTAGAGCGCTTGGTTAACGCACAAGTTCGTAAGAACCACGTGATTGAAACCAACATCATGGACATCGAATCAGCGAAAGAAAAAGGTGCAATTGCACTGTTTGGCGAGAAGTACGATGATGAAGTTCGCGTTTTATCTATGGGCGATTTCTCTACTGAACTTTGTGGTGGTATCCACGCAAGCAATACGGGCGATATCGGCCTATTCAAGATCACTTCTGAAGGTGGTATTGCTGCGGGTATTCGTCGTATTGAAGCGGTAACGGGTGAAGCTGCTCTAGATGCAGTAGAAGCTCAGGCTAACGCTTACGAAGAGAAACTCGCTGAATCAGCTAAGAAAGCGAAATCTCTAGAGAAAGAAATCCAACTGCTTAAAGAAAAGATGGCTGCTGCAGAAAGCGCAAACATCATGGGCAAAGTAGAAGAGATCTCTGGTACTAAAGTTTTGGTTGCTGCCATTGAAGGCGCAGACAACAAGAACCTACGTACTATGGTTGATAACGCTAAAAACCAAGTAGGTAGCGGCATCATCCTGATCGCGAACGTAGCAGACGGTAAAGTTGGCTTGATTGCTGGTGTAACCAAAGACCTAATCGGCAAAGTAAAAGCGGGTGACCTCGTTAAGATGGTTGCTGAGCAAGTTGGCGGTAAAGGCGGCGGTCGTCCAGATATGGCTCAAGCGGGCGGTACTGATGTTGAATCACTACCTGAAGCGCTTAAATCTGTACGTACTTGGTTAGAAGAACGTCTTTAAACTTAAGTAATTGATACAAAGATGCCCAATCAGATGATTGGGCATCTTTTATTTTGCCTATTGGAAGTGTGTAAAAGGCTGGATTGAGATAAACCAAGAAGTCTAATGGTAAGTTAGACTCCTTGGTTAATTTTTTATTGCTTCGCTATGACGCGAAGCATGTGTTTTTTTGTCATATATAGATGTCGGTCTTGGGAAGGTGAGGACGGGTGAAAATGCCTCTTATCGTACAGAAATTTGGTGGAACGTCGGTGGGTTCAATAGAGCGCATCCATCATGTAGCAGATAAAATCATTGAAGCGAAAAATGAAGGTAACCAGATCGTGGTTGTCGTTTCTGCTATGTCAGGTGAAACAAATCGATTGGTTAACTTAGCCACAGAAATTGATAGCGTCCCCAACGCTAGAGAACTGGATGTGCTGTTAACGGCTGGAGAACAAGTTTCCATGGCCTTATTGGCAATGACGTTGCACAAGTTAGGTTATGAAGCGACATCGATGACTGGCTATCAAGCAAAGATACACACCGATTCCAATCATAATAATGCGACGATTGAGCATATTGATACAGCTCCTATTCAAGCGCTGCTCGATGATAACCAGATTGTGATAGTGGCAGGCTTTCAAGGCGTCAATACCAAAGGTGATATCACGACATTAGGCCGTGGCGGTTCAGATACCACGGCGGTAGCGCTCGCTGGTGCACTTCAGGCGAAAGAATGTCAGGTTTATACTGATGTAGATGGTGTTTACTCTTGTGACCCTAGAGTCGTAAAGCAATCTCAAAAGTTAGATACATTAGATTTTCCTTCTATGGAAGAGATGGCTCGCCGAGGTGCTAAGGTATTGCATCTGCCGTGCGTTCAGTATGCCTGGCAACACAATGTGCCATTGCGAGTGCTTTCAAGTTTTGAAAAAGGCGAAGGTACATTGATCACGGGCAACCAGTGTTTGAATGATATTACTGGAATAGCGATTGAAAGAGATATGGAGCGGATTGAGTGTTTGAATGAAGATTTACCGTCTTTTATTTCTCATTGTCAATTGTTAGGGATCGAAGTCTGTAGTGTGATCGAGGAAACAGAACGAGCAGCACTCATTATTAAACAAGACATAAGTGCTAAATTAAAACTAGTTTTTGCTGCACAAATCCGTAATAGTGAACAGGTTAGTTTGTTAACTGTGGTAGGAAGCCGAACACGAGAAATTGTGGTCAGTTCACATGGATTGTTGTCTGAAGGCGAAATTGATGTACAGCATCACTTATTGCAGCAGCAGTCTTTAACTTTGGTGATATCACCAACGCAAGTCGATATGGCTGCTAACATATTACACAATGCATACATCGTTACGCGTGAAACACAGGGTTATCTTAAAAAAGAAGTGCATTTTGGTTAAATAAAACCAATCGATAGCTTACGAAAATATAACTTTTGTTGGATAATGCTCACGTAGCTAGATAAATTTAGAGATTACTCAAGGAGCAAAGAATGCTAATTTTGACTCGCCGCGTTGGCGAAACACTGATGATTGGTGATGAAGTAACAGTTACTGTATTGGGCGTGAAAGGTAACCAAGTACGTATTGGTGTTAACGCACCTAAAGAAGTATCTGTTCATCGTGAAGAGATCTACATGCGCATTCAAGCTGAAAAAGGTAATGGTAACGTTGCACCTGGCAACTACTGATATTTTTTGCGTAGAGAAGAGGCTAGCATTGTCGCTAGCCTTTTTTGATCTTGGGGAGCGAGAAATATTGTGTGAATGAAAATGGGTTTAATAACAGATTTTTTGATGCTGCGAAGCGAACATGTCATAAAACTGTGAAATACAGACATGACTGAGTATGGTCCTTTATCGGGTTTTGTTTGCCAAAGCTCAAGATTTGTTAACTTCTCCTATGGCGTAATATCGCATCCCATAGTATGGTGAAAACAGCAGTAGCACTTGCTGCTGGATAAATTAGATAATTGTTTTCGGCTGTTTATTATTGTTAATCTTTCGCCTTAATTTTTAAGGGAAAAAGTAGTTTCTAGAGCTTGTAAGTTTAATTTGCAAGCGCTTTGATTAAATAGCAAACGGTTGAGTGTTTTTGTCCCATTTTTTTCAATAAAGTGTTTGACATATTTTCGGTAAAACGTAATATGTGCCTCCGCAAGACGGTGAGGTGGCCGAGAGGCCGAAGGCGCTCCCCTGCTAAGGGAGTATGTGGTTTGTAGCCGCATCGAGGGTTCGAATCCCTCCCTCACCGCCATTTCTTGCGAGTCTAAAATTAGCAAATTAGGCAATATAAATGTGCGCTCTTAGCTCAGCTGGATAGAGTACCTGGCTACGAACCAGGCGGTCGGAGGTTCGAATCCTCCAGAGCGCGCCATTCTCTTTACTCTTCTTTGTAAGTGTTTTGAGAATAATGAATTAGGTGAGGTGGCCGAGTGGCCGAAGGCGCTCCCCTGCTAAGGGAGTATGTGGTTTGTAGCCGCATCGAGGGTTCGAATCCCTCCCTCACCGCCATTCATTACAGGCCAATGGCCTTTTTTTTTCTTCGTAGCAAGAAGAATGTGATATGTTTCACAACTTCATTCTAAGTGAATGAACACTGTGCGTCCTTAGCTCAGCTGGATAGAGTACCTGGCTACGAACCAGGCGGTCGGAGGTTCGAATCCTCCAGGACGCGCCACTAATTAAGGGCTTCTTTCTTACGAGAATGAAAATCCTTGTATTGAATTACTGATTACGGTGAATTGACACTAAAACCGTGCGCTCTTAGCTCAGCTGGATAGAGTACCTGGCTACGAACCAGGCGGTCGGAGGTTCGAATCCTCCAGAGCGCGCCACTATTTAGGGTTTAGTTCTTATATGAATTTGAATCCTGATATTGATAAATCGTTCATCGAGAATTAATATCAAAAACCGTGCGTCCTTAGCTCAGCTGGATAGAGTCCCTGGCTACGAACCAGGCGGTCGGAGGATCGAATCCTCCAGGACGCGCCACTCTTTAGGGTTTCCTTGTGAACTCCTGATATTGGGAATACTGATATCGAAAACCGTGCGCTCTTAGCTCAGCTGGATAGAGTACCTGGCTACGAACCAGGCGGTCGGAGGTTCGAATCCTCCAGAGCGCGCCACTATTTAGGGTTTCTTTTATGAACCCCTGATATTGGGAATACCGATATCGAAAACTGCGCGTCCTTAGCTCAGCTGGATAGAGTACCTGGCTACGAACCAGGCGGTCGGAGGTTCGAATCCTCCAGGACGCGCCACTCTTTAGGGTTTCCTTGTGAACTCCTGATATTGGAAATACTGATATCGAAAACCGTGCGTCCTTAGCTCAGCTGGATAGAGTACCTGGCTACGAACCAGGCGGTCGGAGGTTCGAATCCTCCAGGACGCGCCACTATTTAGGGCTTCTTTCTTATAAGAATGAAATCCTTATATTGATCTGTTGTTAGTAACAATGAATTGATATTAAAACCGTGCGCTCTTAGCTCAGCTGGATAGAGTACCTGGCTACGAACCAGGCGGTCGGAGGTTCGAATCCTCCAGAGCGCGCCACATTATTAAAAAAAGCCTCGTTTATACGAGGCTTTTTTTATATCTGCTGTAATTTTGTTGCGATAATGTTAAATTTACTCAGGGTTTAACTTGTTGTATTTAAAGTAATTATATAGTGCTTCTTTATTATTCTACCTTTCCCATATCAATTCTTAGCAAAGCCTCTTTTAAGTCACAGTTTAAATACCTAAAAATGACGTATTTGACAGATTTATGTGATCTGAACGGCGAATAATTAACCCTATGTGTGCGTTATCCGTAACAGAACCTTAAACAAAATTGACAAACTTTTACCAATCGAGATAATCCATGGGTCGGGATCACTATTCGCTGAAATCCTGTCATATGTCAGGATGACGAAGAAAGGAAGCAACATGACTAATATTGGAAGCCTGCTAGGAGATGCGGCGACTCTAATGATAACGGGGATGTCCGTTGTCTTTATTTTCCTAACTATTCTAGTTTACCTCGTTCGGTTGATGTCAAAACTGGTACCAGAAGAAGTACCAGAGCCGATCGCAGCACCTAAAAAAAATCAAAAATCACAATCAAACCCTTCAGCTGTTAGTCCACAAGTTGTGGCAGCAATTTCGGCCGCGGTTCATCAATACCGTGCGTCTACTGCTAAGTAGCATTTAAAGGATTAAAAAGGAGTTTATGAGCATGTCTAAACCACTAGCTATCACAGATGTGGTACTTCGTGACGCGCACCAGTCACTATTTGCTACTCGTATGCGTATCGAAGATATGCTGCCAATTGCGGCAGAGCTGGATAAAGTCGGTTACTGGTCACTTGAGACTTGGGGCGGCGCGACGTTTGATTCGTGTATCCGTTTTCTTGGCGAGGATCCATGGGAGCGTTTGCGTGAGCTGAAAAAAGCGATGCCAAAAACACCAATGCAGATGCTACTGCGTGGTCAAAACCTATTGGGCTACCGTCACTACGCGGATGATGTAGTAGAAAAATTTGTTGAACGTGCCCATAAAAACGGCATGGACGTATTCCGTATCTTTGATGCGATGAATGACGTACGTAACTTTGAAAAAGCAGTGAAAGCAACGATCGACGTTGGTGGCCACGCTCAAGGTACGTTGTCTTATACAACCAGTCCGGTTCACAACTCAGATACTTGGGTTGATTTGGCCAAGCGTCTAGAAGACCTAGGTTGTCACTCACTATGTATCAAAGATATGTCAGGTTTATTGAAGCCCTATGAAGCGGAAGAGCTGATTACACGTATCAAAGCATCGTGTGACGTTCCTCTAGCGTTGCATAGCCACGCGACAACCGGTCTATCGACTGCAACAGCGGTTAAAGCCGTTGAGGCGGGTATCGATATTCTAGACACGGCTATCTCTTCAATGAGCTGTACTTACGGTCACACGCCAACCGAAACGGTTGTTGCGATGTTAGAAGGTACAGAGCGTGATACCAATCTTAAGCTTGATCAGATCGAACCCATCGCGGCTTACTTCCGTGATGTACGTAAAAAATACGCGAAATGGGAAGGTCAGCTAAAAGGTGTTGATTCACGTATCTTGATTGCTCAGGTTCCTGGCGGCATGTTAACCAACATGGAAGGCCAGCTTAAAGAACAGGGCGCAGCCGACCGTATGGACGAAGTGCTCGAAGAGATCCCTCGCGTACGTAAAGAGCTTGGGTACATTCCTTTGGTAACACCAACGTCTCAGATTGTCGGTACTCAAGCGGTTATTAACGTCTTAACAGGTGAACGCTATAAGAGCATCACGAAAGAAACTGCTGGTCTACTGAAAGGTGAATACGGTCAAGCTCCTGCTGAGGTTGATGTAGAACTGCAAACGAAAGTATTGGATGGCGCAGAGCCGATTACTTGTCGTCCTGCTGACTTACTTAAGTCTGAAATGGATACGTTAACGACGGATCTGTTAGAGAAAGCGAAATCAGAGGGCATTTCACTCGCTGAAGATACGGTTGATGATGTGCTTACTTACGCATTGTTTCCACAAGTTGGTCTTAAGTTCCTTAAGAATCGTCGTAACCCTGAAGCATTTGAACCTGCACCAATGCTAGAAACAGAGGCTCCAGTTGTAGCTGCTCCTGTACAAGCTTCTGGTGGCATTGAAAGCTACAGCGTGAAGGTGGATGGTCAAGTTTATGATGTTGAAGTTGGCCCACAAGGTGAACTTACATCAGTGGCGCCATCAGCAAAACATACTCAAGCGGCTCAGGCTGCACCAGTAGTAGCTTCTGACGCTGAAGCGGTTCCTGCTCCACTTGCGGGGAACATTTTTAAGGTCATCGTTCAGGCGGGGGCTGAGGTTGCTGAAGGTGATGTTCTGCTTATCCTAGAAGCAATGAAGATGGAAACGGAAGTTCGTGCTGCTCGTGGTGGTATCGTTCAAGAGTTGAATGTTAAAGAAGGCGATGCAGTTACTGTAGGCGCTCCACTACTAAGTTTAGCATAAGGGAGTAGCATGGAAGGATTGATGACCTTATGGTCGGAAACAGGGATTGCTAACTTTGAGTTTGGCCAAATCTGTATGATGCTGATTGGTTGCTTACTGTTGTTTTTGGCAATTCGTAAAGGATTTGAACCGTTACTTCTACTACCGATTGGCTTTGGTGCTGTATTAGCAAACATTCCAAATGCTGGGTTTACTGAGCCCGGCGGTTTGCTTTACTACGTTTACTACATTGGTATTGAGACCGGTATTTTCCCACTGCTGATCTTTATGGGTGTTGGTGCGATGACGGACTTCGGTGCGTTGATTGCGAACCCTAAAACGTTGTGGCTAGGGGCTGCGGCTCAGTTTGGTATCTTTGCAACGCTATTTGGCGCGATCTTGCTGAACTATGTTCCAGGAATGGAATTCTCAATGGCAGATGCTTCGTCAATTGCGATCATTGGTGGTGCCGATGGCCCAACCGCGATCTTCTTGGCGAGTAAGTTATCTCCTGACCTACTAGGTGCCATTGCAGTAGCGGCTTATAGCTACATGGCTTTGGTTCCTATCATTCAGCCACCAATCATGAAAGCGTTAACGTCTCCTGAAGAGCGCAAGATTAAGATGGCTCAACTTCGTCACGTTAGTAAAGTCGAGAAGATTCTTTTCCCACTTGCTGTACTACTGATGACGATTTTGTTCCTACCTTCAGCAACACCTCTCGTAGGTATGTTTTGCCTAGGTAACTTAATGCGTGAAGCGGGTGTGGTGGATCGCCTTTCAAAAACAGCTCAAAACGAACTGATTAACGTTGTGACTATTTTCCTTGGTCTCGGTGTTGGTTCTAAGCTTCAAGCGGATACGTTCTTGAACTTAGAGACGCTAGGTATTCTAGGTTTAGGTGCGGTGGCGTTCAGTATCGGTACGGCGGGTGGTGTATTGATGGCGAAGGTTCTAAATCGCTTCTCGAAAGAAGACATCAACCCATTAATTGGCGCAGCTGGTGTATCTGCGGTTCCGATGGCGGCTCGTGTTGTCAACAAGGTTGGACTTGAGGCAAACCCTCAGAACTTCTTGTTGATGCATGCAATGGGTCCGAACGTAGCAGGTGTGCTTGGTAGTGCGGTTGCGGCGGGTATTCTATTAGCTCTCGTGGGCTAGTGGTTTTGCTGAGTCATGTATCGTTACGTTAATTGGTCGTCAATTTACGAATGAGCGGTTAACTTAGCCTTATTAAATGGTTTATAGTCAAAGGGATGCTTTCGCATCCCTTTCTTTTTGTTAATGAGGGTGCATGCTCACTAGAGCTTTTATCAATCAAGGAAATGTGGAAATGGAAAATAAACAGATTGCGATAACTCAATTCGGCGGCGTCGAAAACCTTAGTATTCAAACCGGTGCGATTCCTGAGCCTAAGGCTGGAGAAGTGGTGGTTAAAGTTTCCTTTTCGGGCATTAATCCGATTGATGTCAAAACCCGAGCTGGTCTTGGTTGGGCTGCTGCACAAAACAAAGATAACCTTCCTTGGGTGCCTGGTTACGATATTTCAGGACAAATTATCACGCTAGGCGATCAGGCTAAACGTTTTACTGTTGGCGATAACGTGGCAGGCTTTATTGGTTTCCCACTGCAAGGTGGCGGCTACAGCCAATATGTATGTGTCCCAGAAGCGGCATTAAGCATGGTTTCTGACTCTGTTACCCTAGAAGCGGCAGCAGCATTACCACTTGCGAGCCAAACAGCAGCCCAAGCGCTCAATAAAGCCGAAGTGAAGGAAGGCGATCGCGTGCTTATCTTAGCGGGCGCGGGCGGCGTTGGTCACCTTGCTGTTCAAATTGCAGTGGCAGCAAAAGCTGAGGTTTACACGACCTGCAGCGAAGCTAACCTCGACTATCTTGCAACGCTAGGCGCTCATGCCATCAACTATAAATTTGCCCCAGCTTCAGAGCGAGTTTCTGATGTTGATGTACTGATTGATTTGGTCGGTGGCGATACAGCGCTTGACGCATTGAAGTGCCTGAAAGATGGTGCGAGAGTGGTCACTGTTCCTACTCTATCGGCAGAGTTGATCTGCGAGAAAGCGAAATTATTAGGTTTTACTGCATCAGGCATGTTGGTGGAGCCAAACCCTGAACAAATGGACACCATGCTTTACATGGTCAGTGTCGGATTGCTTAAAACAGAGATTCAAGGTATCTACTCGTTAGACGAAGCGCAATCGGCTCATCTTCAGGTTGAAACCGGACATACAAGAGGCAAGGTACTACTTAAAATGCAAGAAGGTTAATATGCAGTGCTAGAGTTCTTTAATTCTCTTTTTGAAAACATAGCGCTGTGGTTCTCTGACTCGGCGCTTTGGGTACTCTTCATCAGTGGATTCTTAAGTGCCACGTTACTGCCCGGCGGTTCAGAAGCCAGTCTTGTTGCGGCATTGAGTTTAGAGCAGTTCTCTGTCTCATCGATTATTCTAGTGGCGACACTCGGCAATACTTTTGGCGGTCTTACTAATTATTGGGTTGGTTTGTGGTTGCCTAATCGAACTCAATCTGAAAAACATGGTCATAAGGCTATGGCTTGGCTGAGCCGTTATGGTTACTGGACGCTGTTATTCAGTTGGTTACCCGTTATTGGTGACCCTTTGTGTCTGGCCGCGGGTTGGCTAAGAATGAAATTTATCCCTAGCGTTATTTTGATAGCGATTGGCAAAGCCGCTCGCTACAGTCTACTTACTGCTATCTACTTCGGTTTTTTCTAAGGAGAACCTATGAAAAAGGTTTTACTTGGTACATTTTCTCTTATCGCCATTGCCGGCTGTTCTTACAATGTACCTAGCTCAACATCTTTCTTTTCCTCGTTACCTGAAGGTGTCACTCTGTTAGAAGAGGTTAAGCCTTCTAAAGACAAAGTGGTGATTCCTTACACCAAGTATCAATTGGATAATGGCTTAACCGTTATTCTTTCTCCGGATGATTCTGATCCTCTTGTGCATGTGGATGTCACCTATCACGTAGGTTCTGCTCGTGAGCAGATTGGTAAGTCGGGCTTTGCTCACTTCTTTGAACACATGATGTTTCAAGGCTCTGAGAACGTCGGTGACCAGCAACACTTTAAGATCATTACCGAAGCGGGTGGTTCGTTAAACGGTACCACTAATCGTGACCGTACCAACTACTTTGAAACCGTTCCATCTAACCAACTTGAGAAAATGTTGTGGTTAGAATCAGACCGAATGGGTTTCTTATTGGATGCGGTTTCTCAGAAGAAATTTGAAGTTCAAAGAGGCACGGTTAAAAACGAACGTGCTCAAAGTTATGAAAACCGTCCTTATGGCTTGATGTGGGAGCGCATGGGTGAGGCGCTTTACCCTGAAGGTCACCCGTATTCATGGCAGCCAATTGGTTATGTGGAAGATCTCGATCGTGTTGATGTGAATGACCTTAAGGCGTTCTTCCTACGTTGGTATGGCCCAAATAATGCTGTGTTAACGATTGGTGGTGATATCGACGTTGATGACACGCTAGAGTGGGTTAACAAGTACTTTGGCCCTATCCCTCAAGGCCCAGAAGTTAGGGCTGCAGAGAAACAACCTGCCGTGCTAACAGAAGATAAGTACATCACCTTAGAAGATAATATTCGTCAGCCGATGGTACTGGTCGGTTGGCCAACAACGTATCGCGGTGAAGAGACACAAGCTTCACTGAATGCACTGTCTAACGTGTTAGGTTCTGGCACCAACAGTTATCTGTATCAAAACTTGGTTAAAACACAGAAAGCAGTCAGCGCAGGATCTTTTCATGATTGTGCTGAATTAGCTTGTACCACGTATGTATATGCGATGGGCAACTCAGGTGAAAAAGCCGATTTGACGGTTCTTAATAAAGAATTGATGGATACCCTAGAGCAATTCTCGAAAGAGGGCGTTGAACAAGATCGTTTGGACCAGATCACCGGTATGGCAGAAGCGGATGCGGTTTTTGCATTGCAAAGTGTGAAAGGTAAGGTTTCACAACTCGCGTCTAATCAAACCTTCTATGGCCAGCCTGATCGTATTGAATCACAACTGGATCAAATCCGCGCGGTGACTCCCGATAGTGTAAGTAAAGCTTATCAAGACTTTATCGAGGGTAAACACAAGGTGACACTCAGTGTCGTACCTAAGAAGCGACTTGAGCTAGCGGTTCGCGAAGCTACATTCACCACTCCAACTCGCACGTTACCTGAATATGACAAAGTCACTGAAGATCAGCTCGATTTCAGAAAGGCGCCAAATACCTTTGATCGCAGCGTGATGCCAGAAGTGAACTTTGGTGTTGAAGCGACGATGCCTGAGTTGTACCGCATGCACTTTGCAAATGGCACGGACTTGATTGGTACCGTGACCAGTGAAACGCCGACAGTACAGCTCCAAATTCAATTGCCTGCAGGCGAACGCTATGTTCGCAAAGGGCAAGAAGGCCTAGCGAACCTAACGGCTTCGATGATGGAGGAAGGCTCAACCAAACGAACCGTTGAAGAACTACAGGCAACATTAGATAAGCTTGGCAGCAGCGTTAGTATCAGTGCGGGCAGTTACACCACGGACATTTCAATCTCGACGCTAGAGAAAAACCTGCCTCAAACCTTAGCGATCGTACAAGAGATTCTGTTTGAGCCTAAGTTTGATGAACAAGACTTCGAACGTGTTAAGAAGCAGATGCTAGAAGGCGTTGTGTATCAGCATCAGCAGCCAAGCTGGATGGCTTCTCAAGCAACCCGTGAAGTGCTGTTTGGTGACACTGTTTTTGCTCGCGCAAGTGATGGTACTAAGGAATCTCTATCGAAATTGACCTTAGACGATGTGAAAAAATTCTATGCGCAACATTACACACCAGAAGGTGCCAATATTGTTGTTGTGGGAGACATCTCGAAGAAAGAGGTAGGGAAACAGCTACAATTCTTTGAACAGTGGCAAGGCGATGCAGCACCATTAACGCGCCCTCAGATTATCAAAGAACTTTCTGGTCAGCACCTGTACTTAGTTGATAAACCGGGTGCGCCGCAAAGCATTGTTCGCTTGGTTCGTAAGGGCCTGCCGTTTGATGCGACGGGTGAATTGTACTTGAGCCAACTGGCTAACTTTAACTTAGCCGGTAACTTCAATAGCCGTATCAACCAGAACCTACGTGAAGACAAAGCTTACACTTACGGTGCAAGCGGTTATTTCGCGAGTACTCGTGAAACTGGTGCGGTAGTTTTTAGCGCGCAGGTAAGAGCCAATGCGACAGTTCCATCGATTCAGGAGTTCACTAATGAACTGAATGAATTTAGTCAAAGTGGATTAACTGACGAAGAGGTGAAATTTATGCGCCTTGCTGTCGGTCAACAAGATGCACTTAAATATGAAACGCCAAGTCAAAAGGCTGGGTTATTGAGTAATATTGTCGCATTGAGCCTTGATGAAAATTACCTACAACAGCGTAATCAGATAGTTGAAACGGTTTCAAAAGAGACCTTAAACGAACTATCGAAGAAATGGTTTGACCCGAATGATTATCAAATAATAGTGGTTGGCGACGCGACTTCGCTTCGTCCTCAACTAGAAAAGTTAGATATTCCAATAGAAGAGCTTGAAATCATTCGTTAGAGTACACATTAAAGGGGGAGGGAAAAGACTCTATTTTTCTCCTCCAACCTAATTTATGATAGTTCTAATCAGAACGATATAAGATAAGTGAACTGAATTTTGACTGATTTTGCTGCGCGACTAAAGCAAGTTGCAACCAACCCTAAGACCTTTTCTCAATTTGGTCGTGGTGTTGAAAGGGAAACGTTACGCTACACGGAGGATGGGCACCTTGCTACTGGGCCGCACCCAAAAGCTTTGGGATCTGCGTTGATGAACGGATGGGTAACGACCGATTTTTCCGAGTCGTTACTGGAGTTTATTACACCTGTTTCTAACGACGTTCCGACGCTTTTGAATCAATTGTCTGATATCCACCATTTCACACAAACCAAGTTAGATGACGAAAAGATGTGGCCGCTTTCTATGCCTTGCTACGTAGGCAGTGAAGATTATATTCAGCTCGCTCAATACGGCACCTCTAATAACGGCAAGATGAAGACGCTATATCGCGAAGGCTTAAAGCGTCGTTACGGTAGTCTGATGCAGATTATTTCCGGTGTTCACTTCAACTTCTCTTTCCCAGATAGTTTTTGGGATAGCTTGTTTGGAGAGCAAACAGAAGAAGTGCGTTGTAAATCTAAGTCCGATGCTTACTTTGGTTTGATTCGTAATTACTACCGTTTTGGTTGGTTAATCCCATATTTCTTCGGTGCTTCGCCTGCACTATGTCCTTCTTTCATCAAAGGGAGAGAGACAAAGCTACCTTTTGAAAAGATAGGCGAAACGCTGTACTTACCAAATGCAACAGCACTACGTCTGAGCGATCTTGGCTATACTAACAGTGCACAAAGTGTGCTGAAAATTGGCTTTAATAGCCTAGAACAGTACTTAGACGGATTGAACCAAGCGATTCGGACACCATCGGAAGAGTTTGCCGAAATTGGTACTAAAGTTGATGGTGAATACCGTCAGTTGAATAGTAACGTTCTTCAAATCGAGAATGAGCTTTATGCGCCAATTCGTCCTAAGCGTGTCGCAAAAAGTGGTGAGAAGCCATCAGAAGCACTCGCGCGTGGCGGTGTCGAATATATTGAAGTTCGTTCTTTAGACGTAAACCCATTCAGTTCAATTGGTATTAATGAACAGCAGGTCCGCTTCCTCGACCTATTCTTAACGTGGAGCGTGTTAACGGATTCTGCGGAGATGGATAACTGTGAGTTGGAATGCTGGCGTGATAACTGGAACAAGGTGATATTAGAAGGTCGTCAAGTTGGCCTAGAGCTTCAAATTGGTTGTAATGGCGAGCGATTGTCTCTGCAAGATTGGGCGAAGCGAGTCTTCAAAGACCTACGTTCTATTGCAGAAATGATGGACGCTCAGCAAGGTGGTCGTGCATACCAAGAAACTTGTGATACGCTGGGATCTTGGATTGACAACCCTGAACTGACTATTTCGGGCCAGTTGCTAGAAGAGACCAAAAAACTGGGTGGCTTAGGTAAAGTAGGCTGCGCATTAGGAAATGCTTACGCTCAACAACATACAGCACACCAATATAAAGTGTATTCAGCTGAGTTGATGGAAGCCGAAGTTCGACGTTCAGTGATTGATCAACAGCAAAGTGAAGAAGCCAGCACTCAAGATTTTGATAGCTTCTTAGCGGATTACTTTTCGTATTTAAAAGCATAGCGAGACTTTGGTGGAAAGGAAGCAAGCCTTATTAGGTCAACCTATTCATGTAAGTGGTAAATGGTCACCGGTGGTGACTGTTGGTGTTGTCTCTAGTTTATTGGTTGGATGTGCAACACCGCCACCTAAGCAGCAAGATAATCTGTGCAGTATTTTCAGAGAGCACTCTTCATGGTATGAAGGTGCATTGGATATGCAAAAAGAGTGGGGCACGCCGATTAACGTAGCGATGGCTTTTGTGAAACAAGAGAGTAGCTTTCGTCATGATGCACGCCCACCCAAAGATTACCTTCTTGGCTTTATCCCTTGGGGGCGGTTAAGCAGCGCCTACGGGTATGCGCAAGCGCAAGATCCTGCTTGGGAAGACTTTCAAAAAGCGACCAATAACGGTGGGTCAAGAACCAATTTCGATGATTCATTGATGTTCATTGGTTGGTATACCAGCGAGACTCGTCGTCAGCTTGGTATCTCGTTGTGGGACCCGTATAACCAATATCTGGCCTATCATGAAGGGCGTGGTGGTTATAAGCGTCAATCATACAAAAGCAAACCATCTTTGATTAAGGTGGCGCGCAAAGTCGAACAGCAAGCAAAAGATTATGGATGGCAACTGAAACAGTGCCGCAAAGAACTGGAAGACAATCGAAGTTGGTTTTTCTAAAGCCAACCGTCATGGAGAATAGTAATGCCTTTATTAGATAGTTTCACTGTTGATCATACACGCATGAACGCACCAGCCGTTCGTGTCGCGAAAACAATGCAAACCCCAAAAGGGGATACCATCACTGTGTTTGATTTGCGTTTTACCGCGCCAAACAAAGATATCTTATCTGAGAAAGGTATCCACACGCTAGAGCACCTATACGCTGGATTCATGCGTAATCAATTGAACGGCTCAGATGTAGAGATCATCGATATATCACCGATGGGTTGTCGCACTGGCTTCTACATGAGCCTGATTGGTACGCCTACAGAGCAACAAGTTGCAGACGGATGGTTGGCTGCAATGCAAGACGTACTGAAAGTTGAGAATCAAAATAAGATCCCTGAACTGAACGAATACCAATGTGGTACCGCGGCAATGCACTCTTTGGATGAAGCGAAAGAGATCGCTAACGCGATCATCGCTGCAGGTATTTCTGTAAACAAGAATGATGAACTGGCATTGCCAGAGTCTATGCTTCAAGAGCTTAAAATTGACTAACCACTTCTTAGTCCACATTGAATTTTGATATCAAAAGGCCCGCTTCATTGAACCGGGCCTTTTTGGTTTTCGTAATATAGTGGTTTAAGTTATGACTCACTTACACCTATTATTACCCGTTAACGACTTGCGGGAATACGCGTACTAGTTTGATACGATTTTCTTTTAGTTCAAGTATTTCCATGGGGTGGCTGGCAACCTGAACGCTAAGATGACTCTCAGGGATGTCCTCAAGATGTTCCAATATCAACCCATTCAGTGTTCTAGGGCCATTGGTTGGTAGTGCCCATTGTAGGCCTTTATTAATATCTCGGATATTGGCACTGCCTTCAATTAAAAAACTGCCATCACTTTGTGGAGTGATCTCTTCAGATAAGCTTGGTGTAATTGAAGTAGTAAACTCACCAACGATCTCTTCCAGAATATCTTCCAACGTAACCAAGCCGTTGATATCGCCATACTCATCGACAATTAAACCGATACGTTGTTTATTACGCTGGAATTTAAGCAGTTGAATGTTGAGTGGCGTGGATTCTGGGATAAAGTAGATTTCGTCTGCTGCACGCAAAAGTGTCTCTTTATTGAACTCATTTTTTTCAAGCATCAAACGGTAAGCTTCTCGTAGCCTAAGCATTCCAACCACTTCATCTATTTGATCACGATACAAAACCACACGGCCATGAGGAGAGTGAGTGAGTTGGCGGACGATAGATTTCCAATCATCATTGATGTCGATGCCGGTGATTTCATTTCGAGGCACCATAAGGTCGTTCACGGTGACGTGCTCTAAATCTAAGATAGAGACCAACATATCTTGGTGACGTTGAGGTATCAGGCTTCCCGCCTCATTTACCACAGTTCTGAGTTCTTCTGAGCTTAAGTGATCGGTCGCATCGTGACTGGCTGTGACCCCTAAAATACGAATAAAGCCGTTAGTAATGAAGTTAACCAATATCACCAGTGGTGACATTACCTTCATTAGTATCATCAATAAAATGCTACTGGCGTAGGAGACACGCTCAGGAAACAGAGAGGCGATGGTTTTTGGTGTCACCTCGGAAAATACGAGGATCACCAGAGTTAGAGTACCAGTAGCAATAGCAACACCGATATCTCCGTAGATGCGCATACCAAGGATAGTAGCAATCGCTGATGCTAGAATGTTGACGAGATTGTTGCCGATGAGAATGAGGCCAATCAATCTATCTGGACGGTTCAGAAGTTTTTCTACGCGTTTGGCACCTTTATGGCCCGTATTGGCTAAGTGCTTAAGACGGTAGCGGTTCAGGGACATCATGCCCGTTTCTGAACCAGAGAAATAACCAGAAATTACAATGAGACACGCGAGTAGCGCAAATAAGATACCCGTTGATATGTCGTCCAAAACTATTCTTTTCCTATTTGTGTATCTTGATTAATTTATGACCGAACATGGTCGAGATGTCAATTGAATATATCGTACTCAATATTTTAAAGGCAAGGGATGCGGTACCTTGCCTTTAATTTTGGGGATTAACTTAGGATGATTTCCTGAACGAAGCGACTACCAAAGTAGGCTAAAGTGAGCATGCTTGCGCCAGCTAATGCGAACCATGTGACTTTTTGTCCGCGCCAACCTTTTTGATAGTGACCCCATAGAAGGATGGAGTAGATAACCCAAGCAATAAACGACAACACGGCTTTGTGTGCCTTTCCTTGGGCAAACATATCTTGTACGAAGATAAGACCTGTCAACAATGTACCTGTTAACAAGCCATTCCCGATAAGAATGATCTTGAAAAGTTGTCGTTCCACCATCATTAATGGAGGTAGATTAGGATTCATCACTAGCGCTTTTTTCTTTTTAAGTTTGTGATCCAGCCACGCCAGCTGTAAAGCGTATAGCGCGCCAATAGTGAGCATGGCGTACGAAAATAGCGCCAAAGAGATGTGCACTAGAAGTTTTGGATCATGCTCTAAATGTTTGATGAATGTGCTTGGAAGGAAAGTTGCGGCCATCAAATTAAGCGCAGCGAAGCTATAAACGACTGGTAAAATAAACCACAGTCGGGTTTTGAGCATAGCACCGCTCATCACCAGTGAGATGATTAAACTAATTAATGAAGCAACGTTCAAGATACTGAGGTTTTGACCACTGGCATTAAAGATTAAATCGCCAAGCAACCAAGCATGGAAAGCTAAAGCAAGTAAGGCGCTGATAAACACCGTTTTTACACGGATTCCTGTTTGGTGCACGAGACCTGGAATGATCGTGGAAATCGCCATTGTATAAAGAAAGGCTGCTGCGATCGCAATAAGACTGTCCATGGTATCCATTTAAATGATTACTAATAGACGAATTATACCTCGCATCGCTCTTTGGGGCTATGGTGAACCTCACTCAATTCCAAGTGAACAATGTCTCACATCACAAGCGCGGATGATTAACGCTCTACAACGGGTATGACTCTAATCCACGCTAATGTATACTCACAGTAATAGTCGCAGGATTGAGCGAAGAGAAAACTATGTTTGATAATTTAACGGATCGTCTATCCAAAACGCTGAAAAATATCAGCGGTAAAGGTCGCCTGACCGAAGACAATATTAAAGAAACGCTGCGTGAAGTACGTATGGCGCTACTTGAAGCCGACGTTGCGCTGCCTGTTGTCCGCGATTTTGTTAAGCGCGTAAAAGAAGGTGCGGTGGGTGTTGAGGTTTCTAAATCTCTCACACCTGGTCAAGAATTCATTAAGATCGTTCAAGCTGAACTTGAAGCGGTAATGGGTGAGTCTAACGAGGCTCTGAATCTAGCAGCGCAACCGCCAGCGGTTATCTTAATGGCAGGCCTACAAGGTGCAGGTAAAACCACATCGGTAGGTAAGCTATCTAAGCTTCTAACCGAGCGCGACAAGAAAAAAGTATTGGTCGTGTCTGCCGACGTTTACCGTCCAGCGGCGATCAAACAGCTTGAAACGTTAGCAAGCGATGTTGGTGTTGATTTCTTCCCGTCTTCATCTGATCAAAAACCTCTTGATATAGCCAACGCTGCAATCGATCACGCTAAGAAGAAGTTCTACGACGTGCTATTAGTCGATACCGCTGGTCGTTTGGCTATCGATGAAGAGATGATGGGCGAGATCAAAGAGCTTCATGCTGCAATTAACCCAGTAGAGACGCTGTTCGTTGTTGATGCGATGACAGGTCAAGATGCTGCGAACACTGCAAAAGCCTTTGGTGATGCGCTACCACTAACCGGTGTTGTCTTAACGAAAGTGGATGGTGATGCGCGTGGTGGTGCTGCACTGTCTGTACGTCATATCACAGGTAAACCGATTAAATTCTTAGGTGTTGGTGAAAAGACTGATGCACTAGAACCTTTCCACCCAGATCGTGTTGCTTCTCGTATTCTTGGTATGGGCGATGTACTGTCTCTTATTGAAGACCTACAGAAAAACGTTGATACCGATAAAGCAGAAAAACTGGCGAAAAAGTTTAAAGAGAAGAAAGGTTTTGACCTTGAAGACTTCCGTGAACAGCTTGGTCAGATGCACAACATGGGTGGTATGATGGGCATGATGGATAAGCTTCCAGGCATGTCCCAACTACCGGACAACGTTAAAGATAAAGTTGATGACAAGATGTTCAAGCAGATGGAAGCGATCATCAACTCTATGACAATGAAAGAGCGTCAACGTCCTGACTTAATCAAAGGCTCACGCAAAAAGCGTATTGCTGCTGGTTCAGGTACACAGGTACAAGATGTAAACCGTATGCTTAAGCAATTCACCCAAATGCAGAAGATGATGAAGAAGATGCAGAAAGGTGGCATGAAAGGCATGATGCGCAACATGCAAGGTATGATGGGCGGCGGTGGCGGTATGGGCGGTGGCTTTAACCCGTTCGGCCGATAATCTATAAATGTAACCTTTAGCTACGTTACTTTTCATAGTGTTAGCTGTGTCACGGAAAGTGTATGGTGGCTATGTTGGTGAAAAAACAGCTAAAGCCCTTGCATTGCACCGGAATAAGAGTAAAATTCCGGGGCTTTAATTTGGCACGAGACCCCAAGCTATTACTTAGACTTGGGGTTAATTATTTTATTAAGAAAGCAAAGAGGACGACATGGTAACCATTCGTTTGGCACGTCACGGTGCAAAGAAGCGCCCATTTTATCAAATCGTAGTTGCGGATAGCCGTAACTCTGTAACTGGCCGTTTCATCGAGAAAGTAGGTTTCTTTAACCCTACTGCTCAAGGTCAAGAAGAAGGTCTACGTCTAGACCTAGATCGTGTTAACCACTGGGTTGGTCAAGGCGCATCTCTATCTGATCGTGTAGCTAAGCTAGTTAAAGACGCTCAAAAAGCGGCTTAATTCTTTTTTAAAGAGAAATAGCTTATGTCGATGAAGGATAAAGAAACGATGAGCGAGCAAAACAATAGAATTGTCATGGGTAAACTTGGGTCTACCTATGGTATTCGTGGCTGGCTTAAAGTGTTCTCCTACACAGACAATGCTGAAAGCATATTTGATTACACCCCTTGGTATTTAAACCAAAAGGGTAAGTGGGTTGAGTACAAAGTTGAGAGCTGGAAACGTCATGGCCAAGGTTATGTATGTAAGCTAGCGGGATTAGACGTTCGTGAAGACGCGCAACTGATGACTAACTTTGAAATTGCTATTGACCCTGCTTCGTTACCTGAATTGTCAGAAGATGAATTCTACTGGCGTGAATTGTTTGGTATGCAAGTTTTTACTACTAAAGGTTACGACCTTGGTAAGGTCACAGACCTATTAGAGACTGGCTCGAACGATGTTCTCGTAATCAAAGCAAATCTTAAAGATGCTTTTGGTCAAAAGGAACGGTTAGTACCGTACCTTGAAGAGCAAGTGGTCAAGAAAGTTGATCGCGAAGCTCGACGGATCGAAGTTGACTGGGATCCTGGATTCTAATTCCAAATTACAGAGCGAGAGAACACATGTGGGTTGGCGTAATAAGCCTGTTTCCTGAAATGTTCCGTTCTGTTACTGATTTTGGAGTAACAGGTCAAGCGGTTAAAAAAGGTCTTTTATCTATTGAGACATGGAATCCTCGTGATTTCACTCATGATAAACATCGCACTGTTGATGACAGACCTTACGGTGGTGGTCCTGGCATGTTAATGATGGTTCAGCCTTTGCGCGATGCTATCCAAACTGCCAAGCAAGCATCACCGGGAAAGACGAAGGTTATCTACCTTTCACCTCAAGGTCGCAAACTCGACCAAAAAGGTGTTGAAGAGTTGGCAACAAACGAGAATTTACTTCTTATTTGTGGTCGCTACGAAGGGGTAGATGAGCGCATCATTCAATCAGAAGTCGACGAAGAATGGTCGATTGGTGATTTTGTGATGACGGGTGGCGAATTGCCAGCCATGACGCTGATTGATTCAGTCTCTCGGTTTGTTCCGGGGGTACTTGGAGATTTCGCTTCAGCAGAAGAAGATTCTTTTGCAAATGGTTTGCTAGATTGTCCCCATTATACGCGCCCTGAGGTGCTAGACGATAAAGATGTACCATCGGTACTCAAGTCTGGAAACCATCAGGACATTCGTCGCTGGCGATTGAAACAATCGTTGGGCCGAACTTGGCTAAGAAGACCAGAGCTCCTGGAAAACCTAGCTCTGACTGACGAACAGGAACAATTACTGGCTGAATTCATTAAAGAGCAACGCTCTTAACGAAAAGCAAGCAGTAACCTATTAAATTTAGTATCAGTTTATTCTAGGAATTTATACAAATGAGCAACATCATCAAGGCTCTTGAAGAAGAGCAACTAAAATCAGACCTTCCTAAATTCGCACCAGGTGACACTGTTGTAGTTCAGGTTAAGGTAAAAGAAGGTGACCGTGAGCGTCTACAGGCTTTCGAAGGCGTTGTAATCGCTATTCGTAACCGTGGTCTACACTCTGCATTCACAGTTCGTAAGATCTCGAACGGTGAAGGTGTAGAACGTACGTTCCAAACTCACTCTCCAATCGTTGATAGCATCGAAGTTAAACGCCGTGGTGCAGTACGTCGTGCCAAGTTGTACTACCTACGTGAGCGTTCTGGTAAGTCAGCTCGTATTAAAGAGAAGCTTACTAAAAAGTAATTCTTTTTGCATTCTATCGATAAAAGCGGAGCCATTTGGCTCCGCTTTTTTGTGTCTGTAATTTAGAGCTGAGCAGGCAAGAGAGTCTCAATTCGCTCGTTCCTCGCTCTTGAGGAAATAAGGAATCACCGGCAATAAAAAAGGATTGACGTTAAACGCCAACCCTTCAAAATTTACTCGCTATGCTAAGTGGCTAGTGTGGATCTTCCGACCAACCATCGCTATCCGACATGTCTGGTGCGCCAGCGATGCTGTTCTCTTCATCTGCCCATTCACCAAAATCAATCATCTGACATTGCTTACTGCAAAACGGGCGATGTGGGCTTTGTTCACCCCATTCAACGTCAGTATTACATTGAGGGCATTTAACGATGGTGATTTTCTTCGACATAGTGATTCTTAATTTGAGGGGTGATAATAGTGAGTTTAGGCTCGAGTGAGCACTCAAGCCAAACGGTAAAAGGAAATTAATTAGGTGCAGATGGCCAATTCAAATTCGATATCTTGAGTACAGGCTTGCCCTGTTTCAAAGCTCATGAATTTAACGGCAAAACGGTTTTTATGACCCGAGATCATCGGGTAAGCGCCGTATTGCATCGGAATAGAAAGACGCAGGATATTTGCTTCATCAGCATCGCTCTGGAAGAAGCCTGCACGAGCAATTTGCTCTTTAAAGTGGCCAGTTTCTCTGGTTAGCTTTAACCATAGCGTTAGCGCTTCGTACAAAGGTTGTAGGCTATCCATCCACATTTTGGCATCTCTCATTCTTTTGTCGAGAGGAAGGTGTAGCCAGTAATGCAGTGCGGGTAAATCAAAGCAGCATGAGCCACCTGGTAGGTTAAAACGTTGGCGAATAGCGCTCAGGAAGCGGTCTTCCTTCAGTGATTGACCAAAACGCTCTGCTTGCATCAGTTCACGATAGATGTTGCCAATGTCTTTGAGTAATGACGTTAGCATCTCTTGATCGACACCTTCAACGTTTAACCAGCTTTTATAGGTCAAACGCTGCTTCTCAATGTCTTTTGCGAGTTCGCTCTTAAGCTGAATCTGTTCGAAAATTTCAATCAGGTCAAAGATAGAACGGAAAAAGAGTTGATACTGTTGAGCATCGGAAAATGTAGAAGACAAGTGTAGTTGTCTCAAGAGTGATTCAACTCTTAAGTAAATTCGTGTTTTCTCATTCAGAGGATGTTCAAATTTGTGGGTGATCATCAAGCAAGCCTTCATTCAACATAGTTCTATTCTGACCCATCTACTGTACTGATTGCCAGATACTTTTGATGTAAATCTGTGATTTGAGGCAAAAGTTCTTGGTTTTTAGTATGGTTTTCAATCACATCATCGGCAATGGCTAAACGTTGTTCTCTTGAAGCCTGTGATTTTAAAATTGATACAACTTGTTCCCTAGAAACATTATCACGATTCATCGTACGCTCTATTTGCACTTCGGAAGGCACATCAACGATCAATACGCGGTCGGCCATACCTTGCATTTGGTTTTCAACCAATAGAGGAGCTACTAATAAAGCATAAGGAGAGGTGACTTTAGACAGGTCACTGTCAATTTTGTTGCGGATCATCGGATGAAGAAGATCATTGAGCCATTGCTTTTCTTTTGCATTAGAGAAAATCTGCTCACGTAGTTTACTTCGGTTTAGCGTCCCATCTTCAAGTAAAATCGCTTCACCAAAATGGTCAGTAATCTGTTGTAGGCCTTTGCTGCCTGGTGCCACGACTTCACGAGCCACTATATCAGCATCGACAATATCAATATTAAAGTGTTTATTGAAAAGGTTAGCTACCGTGGTTTTACCACTGGCGATCCCACCACTTAATCCGATAATGATTGCCATGATCAAATTCCTAATACAGACGTGAAATACCAATCCATGATGTCGTTACCCCACATCAAGCTTACCCAACCAGCAATGGCGAGGTAAGGTCCAAATGGGAAAGCTTTATCTATGCCTTGTTGTTTTAACCTCAGTTGAATCAATCCAAAAATAAGGCCGACGAGTGATGATAAAAGAATGATCATTGGTAGGTGCTGCCACCCAAGCCATGCCCCAAGTGCTGCTAATAATTTAAAGTCACCATAGCCCATTCCTTCTTTACCCGTGAGTAGTTTGAAAAGCCAATAGACAGACCATAAGGCTAAGTAACCAACCATCGCACCAACTACTGAGTCTTGAAGCGAGACAGGGCTGATATTAAAAAGTGTTAACGCGATCCCAGACCAAATTAACGGCAAGGTGATTTGATCAGGCAGCATCATGGTGTCGAGATCAATAAAGGTCGCCGTAATCAATGCGAAGGTGAAAAAGATCAGCGCGATTGCGTAGAAACTAAAACCAAAGTGACTCGCCACCACGGTACAAAGTGTTGCAGTAAGTAATTCTACCAAAGGGTAGCGAGCACTGATTGGATTCGCACAACTGTGGCACTTGCCCTCTAAGAACAACCAGCTCAAAACGGGGATATTGTCGATGACTCTTAATTGGGTGTCACATTTCGGGCAAGTTGAACGTGGAGTGCTAAGATTAAATTCCCCTTCAGGTGCTGGGATTTTATATTGAGAGAAATATTCGGAGCACTCTTGTTGCCACTCACGTTCCATCATAATCGGTAATCGATGAATTACAACGTTGAGAAAGCTGCCGATAAGAAGGCTAAAAATGAAAGCTAATACAGGGAATAGCCAAGGATAGTAGTGAAGTACTTCCATAGTGTCTTTTTACCACGTGATCTATATGAGTCGAAGTTTGCTACTCATGGGTGTTAAGTCGCTTTTACTATCCTAACACACTCATTAGATTAAAGATTGGTAAGTACATTGCGACAACAAGCCCTCCTACAACGGTGCCCAGAAAGACAATGATCAGCGGTTCCAAAATCTTACCTAAGTTATCAACGGTATTATCGACTTCAAATTCATAAATAGTCGCAACCTTGTTGAGCATGTCGTCTAAATTTCCCGATTCCTCACCAATCATCACCATTTGTAGCACCATTTCGGGGAACACGTCTGTATTACGCATCGCGATATACATTGGCATACCTGCGGCCGTTTCACGGTGAACTTCTCCAATCGCAACCTCATAATGAAGGTTACCCGCGGTTTTTGCCGTGGTTTTAAGGCTAGTCAGGATCGGGATACCTGAACTGAAACTAGTAGAAAGAGTTCGACTGAATTTGGCGATAGAAGCTTTAGATAGAACCGTACCGAGTATGGGAAATTTTAAACTAAGTCGACTGGTGGTTAATCTGAGTGAGTAGGAGCGCTTACGCAGTAATTTAAAACTGACCATTACAACACTAACGGCAATCAAAGCGTACAGACTATAAGCTTGCATCCAATGTGATAATTGCAAAACCTGCTGGGTAAACCAAGGGAGATCAGCGCCAAAGCCTGCAAACATGGATTCAAATTCTGGAATAACCACGGTTAGCATTAGGTAAGAAACCGATAAGGCAACTAACACCACCATAGCAGGGTAAATGAGTGCTTTGATGACTTTTGAGCGGAGTTGCTCACTCTTTTCTCGATATGTCGCTAAGCGATCAAAGACTTGCGCAAGGTTACCTGAAAGTTCGCCAGTTGCGACTAAGTCGGTATAGAGCTCATCAAAGTGGCTACTGGCCGTACGCATCGCTCTTGAAATAGGGGTGCCGGCTTCGATGCCTTTACAGATATGCGACAGAATAGATTTCATTTCAGCTTTGCGGTGGTTATCTGATACCAATTTAATCGCCTGCACGATGGGCACACCAGTGGTTAGCATAGTGGCCAGTTGGCGAGTCAAAATAGTGATGTCTTTTGCTTTGACGCGATGCGTTAAGCGTGTAATGGCCGAGATGCTTTTCTTTTTGATTTTTTTTATCTGGATATGCTGTTCATTGAGTTTCTCTCGTACTTCCAATTCGGTTAACGCTAAAGTTTGGCCAGACACTTTCTTACCTGAGCTATTTATACCTCTCCAATGGTAGCTTTTTAATTGTGACTGTTTGGGCTGAATACTCATTTGTTCTCCATTGGACTATATGTACAGAACACGCTGTAGTTCTTGATAGCTGGTGATACCTTCAAGCAGCTTATCAAGCCCTGATTCTTGTAGGGTTCGCATGCCTTCCCGACGAGCAAGGCTTTCAATTGTTAGCGCGTTAGGCTTGTTGATAAGGCTGTTTTTGAGTTGGTCGGTAAACGGCATCACTTCGTAGATACCGACTCGGCCAGAATACCCTTGAGTACACTCATTGCACCCTTGTGGGTTGGCTTTGTAAATGGTTTGGCTGTTGGGAATAGAGTGACGCAGAAATATGTCCGGTGAATCATCCACCGTCTTGCAATGGTTGCACAAGCGCCTTGCGAGTCGCTGAGCAATAATTAGGCTTAATGATGAAGCAAGGTTAAAGGGCTCTATCCCCATGTGAGCGAGTCGAGTGACGGTTTCTGCTGCAGAGTTTGTATGCAGTGTTGAAAGGACTAAGTGGCCTGTTTGCGAGGCTTTGATCGCTATCTCTGCCGTTTCTAAGTCACGAATCTCTCCGACCATCACGATGTCTGGGTCTTGTCGTAAAAAGGATCGTAGTGCTTCAGCAAATCCAAAGCCGATCTTTGGTGTGACTTGTACTTGGTTGATACCACGTAAGTTAATTTCGACCGGATCTTCTGCGGTAGAGATGTTGCGTTCTGTGGTGTTAAGAACTCGAAGGCCGGTGTAAAGAGAGACTGTTTTGCCACTGCCGGTTGGCCCGGTCATTAAAATCATCCCTTGCGGTCGTTTCAGTGCATTAAGGTAGAGTGCTTTTTGTTCTTCGCTGTAGCCGAGTTTATCGATATCTAAATTGGCAGCGCTACTGTCTAGTAGGCGCAGTACGATCTTTTCGCCCCATAAGGTTGGCAGTGTTGATACACGCATATCAATCGCAAGCTCATCATTTAACCGCAACTTGATGCGGCCGTCTTGAGGCAATCGACGCTCGGCAATATCCAACTTAGCGAGAATTTTTAAGCGGGCCGATAACCGACGACTTAAATGAGAAGCGGGCTGTTGAATTTCGACAAGGATGCCATCGCAACGCAAGCGCACGCGGTAGTTTTCTTCATAAGGTTCGAAGTGGATATCAGAGGCGCCTTTACGCACCGCATCAACCAATATTTGATTGATAAAACGGCTCACAGGGGAATCATCTTGGCTGAGGTCTTCAATTGACGTGATTTCATCGTCAGAGACTTCAACCAGGTTGGCGAGTTCATCTTGAGTGATCTCTTTTCGCTTGGAGTCTTGTCCGAAAATCGAGCGGCCATACAATTTGCGTATCGCGCCTTCTAATTCTGAATAATTAGCGACGACGAGTTCAATTTGCAACCCTGTCGCAAATCGGAAATCGTCTTCAGCGTGTAAGTCGGTCGGGTCGGCAGAGGCGAGCGTGAGCGTAGAACTAGAAACGGTAATCGGAATAGCACAATACTTGGTGATCAGCTCACGAAGCCCTAGCTGTTCACACAAGGTTTCGTAGTTGGTATTGGCGAGTTGTACTAACGGTAAACCGAAAATGGTTTTGATATTGCTTGCTAAGGAATCGCCGCTGAATAAATCAAGAACGAGTAAAGCTTCAGGCGTAGAAACACCTGAAGCTTGTACATATTCCGCAACAGCTTGTTCTTGAGTCAGACTAAGTAGATTAGCCTGACGTAGAACCGTGGGCAGATTAGTGAGCATTATGGGCAGTATACGGTTTGTAAAGCATCGTTAGTGTCAAAACAAGTATTGGTCCAAATAATGCCTTCATTTTTAAATTCTGCAGCCATAACATACTTCTCTGTTGCGGCTATTGGACCTTTAGCACTGTTAGCTTCTGCTATGATTTCTACTGCACCAGAAGTTAGGGTACCTTCCTGAGCATAGATCTTAATCTCGTTGAGGATTAACTCCGCAGGAACTGTTGTGGCTGCTGCTGATGTTGAGCTTATACAACTGCTCGCAAAGTTGGCTTGACCATTTTCGTGAGCACAAAGCTCAACTGCTAACTTGACTGCCGCAGCTGCTTTTGGAAACTCTGATAGAGTCGCTTTTTTCGTATAATCTTGATAAGCCGGAACAGCAAATGCTGACAAGATCCCAATTATCGCCACCACAATCATCAATTCAATTAACGTAAAACCTTTCTGATTTGTTCTTTTGTTGTTCATTTTTCTCTTCCATTATTTGGTTTGTTTCAGTGCAAGCACTGGTTGATGGAGAGAATATAAGTCGAAATGGAGAAGTGGAATGGTGTGCAGGTGTGGTCGCGAGTGGTTTTGTGTTTTATAGTGTCTCGTTGCATATCGAGCGCAAAATTATGCGATCAACTTAAACTAACCACTTGATATATTGATAAGACAAGCAATAAAAAAGGCATCGCCTATAGCCATGCCTTGGTAGTTAAAGTATTGATAATTAAATAGATTAACCCATAAATCTCATCGATAAATCCATTGCTTTTAGGTGCTTGGTTAGCGCCCCTACAGAGATATAATCAACCCCTGTTTCAGCGAACTCAGCTATTGTCTCTAGAGTGACGTTACCTGAGTTTTCAAGTTCCGCTCGGCCAGCGTTGATTTTAACGGCTTCGCGCATCATGTCGGTGGTGAAGTTATCTAGCATAACGATGTCTGCGCCTGCGGTGATCGCTTGTTCTAGCTCTGCTAGGCTCTCTGTTTCAACTTCTACTGGCTTGCCTGGGTTCAGCTCTTTTGCCGTAGAGATAGCTTTCTCAATACCACCGCATGCGATGATGTGATTTTCTTTGATTAGGTACGCATCGAAAACGCCAATACGGTGATTAAAACCGCCGCCACAAGCGACCGCGTATTTTAGTGCGCTGCGTAGGCCAGGAATGGTTTTACGTGTATCTAACAGGCGGCATTCTGTGTGTTTGATTTTATCGGCGTAGATTGCCGTTGCTGTTGCACAACCTGATAGTGTTTGGATGAAGTTCATTGCGTTTCGCTCACCCGTTAATAGTGCGCGTGCTGGACCTGTTAATGAACAAAGCGTTTGGTTTGGCTCAACCTTGTCACCGTCTTCTACGTTCCACTCGATAGTGACTTCACCGCCCAATTGCTTAAACACTTCATCAGCCCAAGCTTTACCACAGAATACGCCGTGCTCTCGGGTAATGATGGTTGCGCTATTGATTGCGTCTGCAGGGATTAGACTTGCCGTAATATCAGCCGCTGGATCCAACGTTCCGCCTAGATCTTCTTTGATAGCATCCGCGACGGCACGTGTGATCTCTCGAGGCAGTTGCTCTTTTAAGTAGTCAAGGCGTTGGTGGCTGTTATGTGTGTTTTTCATCGCAAATCTAATCTTGAAAGGGAGTGGGAATGGAATGATACTCTTGCTTAACTTCAAATTAAAGAGGCTAGCGCGACTGCTCTATGGGCAAGGTCACATTCTTATTGTGCTAGCGGAAAAGAAAGTGAGACCAAGATGATGATCAGTTCCAACGGATGGTATGACAACGCTCGACATGTCCCATCCCCGTATTTTGATTCAAGACCGGATTGTGAGGACATCTCTCTGCTGGTGGTTCACAACATCAGTTTACCGCCGGGTCAGTTTGGTGGGCCCTATATTGAGCAATTTTTTACTGGAAACCTGAACCCAAATGCCCATCCGTTTTTCAAGGTGATTCACCAGATGGGCGTTTCTGCTCACTGTTTAATTCGTCGTGACGGTGAAGTGGTGCAGTTTGTTTCGTTTCTTGATCGAGCTTGGCATGCTGGTCAGTCTAGCTTTTCCGGGCGTGAAAAGTGTAACGATTACTCTATTGGTATTGAATTGGAGGGCAGTGACTTTGTCTCGTACACCGAGCTGCAATATCAATCTTTAGTACAATTAACCAAGACTCTAATGTCGAATTTTCCCGCGATTACTAACCAGCGAATTACTGGACACCAATATATTGCGCCCCTTCGAAAAACTGATCCAGGCTTGGTTTTCGATTGGCAGAAGTTTAAAGGAAAGCTCAAGATTTAGGCCTAAATTTTAATAGGGTTCAGTGTGTACTGAGCCTTAAGTCGTCAACATTTAGTATAATCACTTGTGAGTTTTTGTTGTTGTTATGTAAAGGAAGTGGTTGAGGAGAGGGGATCAATAAACTGAGAGTGTGACGGGCCTATCAAACACTCAGATATTAATATTTATGAACAGGATTTTACTCTCAATTGTGCTCTTGGTTCGATTTTTAACCAGTTTAAGCTAGTATTCCTGAAACAATTCATTTTTATCCTGAAACTTTCTAGCACGAAAGCTCCCCAAAAGTATTACTCCTGTAAATGGTAAGACCAATTTGGTTGCTGTTTTAAATTTCATTTGTTAAATCGTGGTTAATTCATGCTGTATTCTATGATACAGGTCAACTTTAGGCTGGACAGTGGCGTTTTAATTATGTTAATTTCTGCTCAACTTAAAATTGGTATTACCAATTGTCAGCGAAGAAAAAGAAGAACAATAAACTATGGCTTATCAAAGGATTCGTCAGCCAAAACTCTCCGATGTTATCGAGCAAGAGTTAGAAAGGTTGATTGTGGAAGGAACACTGGCTCCAGGGCAGCAACTGCCGCCTGAGCGCGAACTGGCGAAACAGTTCGATGTGTCTCGTCCTTCAGTCCGAGAAGCGATACAACGTTTAGAGGCAAAACGCTTGCTTACTCGCCGTCAAGGTGGAGGTACGTTTGTTAGCGAAAGTATCTGGAAAAGCTTTTCAGATCCTTTGCTTAATTTGTTGTCCTCCCATTCTGAAACCCAACTAGACTTGTTGGAATCGCGTCATGCGATGGAAGGGATTTCGGCTTACTTCGCGGCATTGCGTGGCACTGAAGAAGACTTTACTCGAATTCAAGCATGCCAAGAAAAAATTCATGGTGCGCAAGATAAGGGTGATATTGAAGCCGAATCTGCAGCGGTGATGGCTTTTCTTGTTGCTTTAACAGAGGCAGCGCACAATGTAGTGTTATTGCACATTGTTCGTAGCTTGGCTCCGTTACTCGAACAAAACGTCTTAGAAAATTTAAAGCTGTTGCATCGTCGTAAAGACGTTGTGGAGAAAGTGAGTATACATCGAGCTAACATTGTAGATGCGATCGTTTCAGGGCTGCCAGAACAGGCGCGTGAAATGTCACATTCTCATTTAGCTTACATCGAAGAAACATTGCTTGATTTGACGAAGGAAGAATCGCGTCGCGAACGTTCTCTACGTCGAATTCAACAGGGTAAATAGTCGTAATACTTCGGCTGTTTACGTGTTTAGTAGAATCCAACTAACAAAAAGGATAGATCGCCATGTCTGACATGAAGCATGACGTTGATGCTCTGGAAACTCAAGATTGGTTAGAAGCTCTTGAGTCAGTAGTACGTGAAGAAGGTGTAGAACGTGCACAGTTTTTACTAGAACAAGTTCTAGATAAAGCGCGTTTAGATGGTGTTGATATGGCTACAGGCATCAACACAAACTACATCAACACAATTCCAGCAGCACAAGAGCCAGCTTACCCTGGTGACGTAACTCTTGAGCGTCGTATTCGTTCGATTATTCGTTGGAACGCAATCATGATCGTATTGCGTGCTTCTAAGAAAGACCTAGACCTTGGTGGTCACATGGCTTCTTACCAGTCAGCAGCAGCGTTCTATGAAGTTTGTTTTAACCACTTCTTCCGTGCTCCAAACGAGACTGACGGTGGCGATCTAGTTTACTACCAAGGTCACATCTCTCCAGGTATCTACTCTCGTGCATTCGTTGAAGGTCGTCTAACTGAAGAGCAACTAGATAACTTCCGTCAAGAAGTTGATGGTAAAGGTATCCCTTCTTACCCGCACCCTAAATTGATGCCTGAATTCTGGCAGTTCCCTACTGTATCTATGGGTCTAGGTCCGATTTCTGCTATCTACCAAGCGCGCTTCCTTAAGTACCTTGAAGGTCGTGGCCTGAAAGATACTTCAGCGCAACGTGTATACGCGTTCCTAGGTGACGGTGAGATGGATGAGCCAGAATCACGTGGTGCTATCTCTTTCGCTTCGCGTGAGAAGTTAGACAATCTATGTTTCCTCATCAACTGTAACCTACAGCGTCTAGATGGCCCTGTAATGGGTAACGGTAGCATCATTCAAGAACTTGAAGGCCTATTCAAAGGCGCAGGTTGGAACGTTGTTAAAGTTATCTGGGGTAGCAACTGGGACTCTCTACTTGCTAAAGACACGACTGGTAAGCTTCTTCAACTAATGAACGAAACTATCGATGGTGACTACCAAACGTTCAAGTCTAAAGATGGTGCATACGTACGTGAACACTTCTTTGGTAAGTACCCTGAAACTGCTGCACTTGTTGCAGACATGACCGATGACGAGATCTTCGAACTGAAACGTGGTGGCCACGATTCTTCTAAACTGTTCTCTGCATTCAACAATGCAAAAGAGACAAACGGTAAGCCAACGGTAATCCTAGCTAAGACTGTTAAAGGTTACGGTATGGGCGAAGCTGCAGAAGGTAAAAACATCGCTCACGGTGTTAAGAAGATGGACATGACTCACGTTCAATACCTACGTGATCGTTTAGGCCTACAAGAGCTTCTTTCTGATGAGAAAGTCGCTGAACTTCCTTACCTGAAACTGGAAGAAGGTTCTGCTGAGTACGAATACCTACACGCTCGTCGTAAAGCTCTACAAGGTTACACGCCAGCACGTCTGCCTAAATTTACGCAAGAGTTCAAGGTTCCGGAGCTAGACGCATTCGCACCTCTACTTGGTGAGCAGAAGCGTGATATCTCTACCACTATGGCTTATGTACGTACGCTAAACATCCTGCTTAAAGATAAGAATATTGGTAAGAACATTGTTCCTATCATCTGTGATGAAGCTCGTACATTCGGTATGGAAGGTCTATTCCGTCAGGTTGGTATTTACAACCCACAAGGTCAAGAATACACACCTGAAGATAAAGGCATCGTTTCTTACTACAAAGAAGCGACATCAGGTCAAGTTCTTCAAGAAGGTATCAACGAGCTAGGTTCTATGGCGTCATGGCTTGCGGCTGCAACGTCATACAGCACAAACGATCTGCCGATGATCCCGTTCTACATCTACTACTCAATGTTCGGTTTCCAACGTATTGGTGACATGGCATGGCTAGCAGGTGACCAACAAGCTCGTGGCTTCCTACTAGGTGCGACTGCTGGTCGTACAACACTGAACGGTGAAGGTCTACAGCACGAAGATGGTCACTCGCACATCCAAGCGAACACGATCCCGAACTGTATCTCTTACGACCCAACGTTTGCTTACGAGCTAGCAGTAATCATGCAAGACGGTATCCGTCGCATGTACGGTCCTGAGCAAGAGAACGTTTACTACTACCTAACAGTAATGAACGAGAACTACGCAATGCCTGCAATGCCAGAAGGCGCTGAAGAAGGCATCCGTAAGGGTATCTACAAGCTTGAATCTTACGTTCCTCAAGGTGATAAAGCGACTAAGGGCAAAGTTCAACTAATGAGCTCTGGTACTATCATGAACGAAGCGCGTAAAGCAGGTGCAATTCTAAGTGAAGAGTACGGCGTAGCATCTGACGTATTCTCTGTAACGTCGTTCAACGAACTTACTCGTGACGGCCAATCGGTAGAGCGTGACAACATGCTTCACCCAGAAGCTGAAGAGAAAGTACCGTACATCACAACAGTTCTTGGTAAAGAACCTGCAATCGCAGTGACTGACTACATGAAGAACTACGCTGAGCAAGTACGTGCGTACATGCCAACTGAGTCTTACAAAGTACTTGGTACAGATGGTTTCGGCCGTTCTGACAGCCGTGCAAACCTACGTCGTCACTTCGAAGTTAACGCTGGCTACATCGTAGTTGCAGCGCTAACTGAACTGGCTAAACGTGGTGATATTGAGAAATCTGTCGTTGTTGAAGCAATTGCTAAGTTCGATATCGACACTGAAAAAACTAACCCGCAATACGCATAAGACTGGCATTAAGGTAGGAAAAAACAATGACAATCGAAATTAATGTACCAGACATTGGTGCTGACGAGGTTGAAGTAACTGAGATTCTTGTAAACGTTGGCGACAAGGTTGAAGAAGAGCAGTCACTGATCACTGTTGAAGGCGACAAAGCTTCAATGGAAGTTCCAGCGTCTCAAGCGGGTATCGTTAAAGAGATCAAAGTAGCGGAAGGTGATTCAGTTTCTACTGGTTCTCTTATCATGATTTTCGAAGCCGAGGGTGCAGCTGAAGCTGCACCTGCTCCAGCAGCAGAGGCAGCTCCAGTAGCTGCGCCTGCAGCGGCAGAGCTTAAAGAAGTTCACGTTCCTGATATCGGCGGTGATGAAGTTGAAGTAACTGAAATCATGGTTGCTATCGGTGATGCAGTAGAAGAAGAGCAATCTCTTCTTACTGTTGAAGGCGACAAGGCTTCAATGGAAGTTCCTGCACCATTCGCTGGTATCGTTAAAGAAATCAAGATCGCTTCTGGTGATTCAGTTTCTACGGGTTCTCTAGTGATGGTATTTGAAGTTGCTGGCTCAGGCGCAGCAGCTCCAGCTCCTGTAGCAGAAGCAGCACCAGTTGCAGCGGCTCCAGCAGCATCAGCTGAGAAAGAAGTAAACGTTCCAGATATCGGTGGTGACGAAGTAGAAGTTACTGAAATCATGGTAGCGGTTGGCGATACAGTAGAAGAAGAGCAATCTTTAATTACTGTTGAAGGTGACAAAGCTTCAATGGAAGTGCCAGCACCATTCGCTGGTACAGTAAAAGAGATCAAGATTGCAGCGGGCGACAAAGTGTCAACTGGCTCTCTAATCATGACTTTCGTCGTTGAAGGCGCAGCTCCTGTTGCAGCACTTGCACAAGCAGCAGCTCCGGCTCCTGCGGCGGCACCTGCTCCTAAAGCAGAAGCACCTGCAGCGGCTCCAGCAGCATCAGATGACTTCCAAGAGAACGGCGAGTATGCTCACGCATCTCCAGTTGTTCGTCGTCTAGCTCGTGAGTTCGGCGTAAACCTAGCGAAAGTTAAAGGTACTGGTCGTAAGAGCCGCGTACTTAAAGAAGACGTTCAGTCTTACGTTAAAGATGCACTTAAGCGTCTTGAGTCTGGTACTGCAGCATCTGGCAAAGGTGGCGACGGTTCTGCTCTTGGTCTACTACCATGGCCAAAAGTTGACTTCAGCAAGTTCGGCGAAACTGAAGTTCAGAAACTGTCTAAGATCAAGAAGATCTCTGGCGCAAACCTGCACCGTAACTGGGTAATGATCCCTCACGTTACACAGTGGGACAACGCAGACATCACTGAGCTAGAAGCATTCCGTAAAGAACAGAACGCAATCGAAGCGAAGAAAGACACTGGCATGAAGATCACACCACTTGTGTTCATCATGAAAGCTGTTGCTAAAGCGCTAGAAGCATTCCCTGCGTTTAACTCTTCTCTTTCTGAAGATGGCGAAAGCATCATTCTTAAGAAGTACGTAAACGTGGGTATCGCAGTTGATACACCAAACGGCCTAGTGGTTCCTGTCTTCAAAGACGTGAACAAGAAAGGCATTTACGAGCTATCTGAAGAACTCATGGTTGTTTCTAAGAAAGCACGTTCTGGTAAGCTAACAGCGGCAGACATGCAAGGCGGTTGTTTCACAATCTCTAGCCTTGGTGGTATTGGCGGTACTGCATTTACACCAATCGTAAATGCGCCAGAAGTAGGTATCCTAGGTGTATCTAAGTCTGAGATTAAGCCTGTTTGGAATGGTAAAGAGTTCCAACCACGTCTACAGCTTCCACTGTCTCTATCATACGACCACCGTGTGATCGATGGTGCAGAAGGTGCACGCTTCATTACTTTCCTAAACAGCGCGCTATCTGACATTCGTCGTCTAGTTCTGTAATTGAGAAAGTAATTATTAAGGTGACTTTCGAGTCACCTTAATTCTTTATATAAAGACTATTTTTAGAGAACAGTTTCCTGCATTTCTCATAATCTGATGGGGAATTGTTGTCTAGCTCACAGGCTAACTTAAAGCTACTTTCACACTGTTAACATCTCTGTAAAATGTTTCCTGTTTGAAAGCCCAATAATTTTAAGAACATCTACTCAGCCTGTTAGGGATAATGACTACAAGAGGTCACAATGAGCAAAGAAATTAAAGCCCAAGTTGTTGTACTTGGTTCAGGTCCTGCTGGCTACTCAGCGGCATTCCGTTGTGCGGATTTAGGTCTAGAAACAGTACTAGTTGAACGTTACAGCACTCTTGGTGGTGTATGTCTAAACGTTGGTTGTATTCCATCAAAAGCACTTCTTCATGTTTCTAAAGTAATCGAAGAAGCAAAAGCGATGGCAGAGCACGGCGTTGTATTCGGTGAGCCGCAAACGGACATCAACAAAATCCGTATCTGGAAAGATAAAGTAGTTGACCAACTTACTGGCGGTCTTGGCGGTATGGCTAAGATGCGTAACGTGACTGTTGTTAACGGTTTCGGTAAGTTCACAGGTCCTAATAGCATTCTTGTTGAAGGCGAAGGCGAAGCAACAACGGTTAACTTCGACAACGCAATCATCGCTGCGGGTTCTCGTCCAATCAAACTTCCGTTCATCCCACATGAAGACCCACGTATTTGGGATTCTACGGATGCACTAGAACTAAACGAAGTACCAGAAAAACTGCTTATCATGGGCGGTGGTATCATCGGTCTTGAGATGGGTACGGTTTACCATTCTCTAGGTTCTAAAGTTGAAGTTGTTGAGATGTTCGATCAAGTTATCCCGGCGGCGGATAAAGACATCGTTAAAGTTTTCACTAAGCGCATCAAAGACAAGTTTAAGCTTATGCTTGAAACTAAAGTGACAGCGGTTGAAGCAAAAGAAGACGGTATCTACGTTTCAATGGAAGGCAAAAAAGCACCAGCTGAAGCTGAGCGTTACGATGCTGTTCTTGTTGCTATCGGTCGTGTTCCAAACGGTGCACTTATCGACGCTGAAAAAGCGGGTATCGAAGTTGATGAGCGTGGTTTCATCAATGTTGATAAGCAAATGCGTACTAACGTTTCTCACATTCACGCAATCGGTGATGTTGTTGGTCAACCAATGCTTGCTCACAAAGGTGTGCACGAAGGTCACGTAGCTGCGGAAGTTATCTCTGGTAAGAAGCACTACTTCGACCCGAAAGTAATCCCATCAATTGCGTACACTGAGCCAGAAGTTGCTTGGGTAGGTAAGACTGAGAAAGAAGCGAAAGCGGAAGGCCTGAACTACGAAGTTGCTACTTTCCCTTGGGCTGCTTCTGGTCGTGCAATCGCTTCTGACTGTGCAGACGGTATGACTAAGATGATCTTCGATAAAGATACTCATCGCGTAATCGGTGGTGCTGTTGTTGGTACTAACGGTGGTGAACTTCTTGGTGAAATCGGCCTAGCAATCGAAATGGGTTGTGATGCGGAAGATATCGCTCTTACTATCCACGCTCACCCAACTCTACACGAGTCTGTTGGTCTAGCTGCGGAAGTATTCGAAGGTTCAATCACTGACCTTCCAAATAAGAAAGCAGTGAAAAAGAAAAAGTAAATACTCTTCATACTTGAAGCCGCAGCGTTGTTAACTGCGTAAGTTCACCCTAATCACATAGTAAATCTATGCTCATAGGGTTGAACTTTAGTTTCTTAACAAAGAAAGGGTTGCCTAGCTGCAACTCCAATTATTTTGAGTATATCTAGATTATAAAAGCCGCTGATTCGTCAGCGGTTTTTTTATGCATGAAGAAAAGAGCAGAAACACTTTATTCGAGATTCGAGATTCGAGTACGCTACGGGATGCGAATATCGACTACACTCCACAAAAAAAGGGCTGACCCATTAGGCCAACCCTTTAACAATTTATCTCGAATCTACTTATAAATACACAACATGTTTAAGTAGCTGTCTGTTAAGTTTTCTTGCTCTTCTGGCGTTTCGAGACGTTTTGCTTGAATGAATAACGAGTAGCAGATGCCGTGAAATAGGTTCGCAAGATGCTTAGGATCATGCTCATCACACACATCTCCACGCTCAATCGCCTTACTAAACATATTTTGTAATAACATTTGGTTAGTGCGGTTGGTTGTGACAAATAAAGGCCATACTTCATCACGAGTTGATGCGCTCCACTCGAACCAAACATTCAGCCAATGGCTATCTTGAGCCACTAAGTTCACCATTTCAGTGGCAATATTATGTAGATTTTTTTTCGCGTGAATATCGAGATCGATATTATCTGAAAGGAAGTTAGAGAATTGGCGTACGACATGATTCAGTACTTCATCAACCAGATCTTCTCGGGTAGGGAAGTAGTTAAATACGGTTGCTACAGACACCTGAGCAATATCTGCGATATCTGCGTGGCCACCTCGGCCAATGCCGCGGCGAGAGAATACCTCAAGTGCGATTTCCATCAATTGAAGTTTTCTTTTTAAGGGTGAAAGCCTAGTTCTAGGCCTCTTAGATATTGAGTCCATTTTATTTTCCTTGCCAACGATTTTTATATTAATGATTTTATTATTATTTAAGCCAGAATGAGTGTAATAGTGCATATGCAAATGGTCAATCCTTTGAGCGTGTTTATAGACAGTTACATCAAACTTGATACATAAAGCGTGATCAGTATGAATGTGAAAGTAAGAGAGTATGAGACAAGGTATCCGTACCTATCTCATTGAGAATCTCACAGTAAATTTGAACCATAAGGTGGTGTGGGTATTTGAGCAATGCTAGACTTACGCACAAATTGAGCGGCACCAATGGCAAAGCTGTCTACACTTGTCGCAATCACCAAATAAAATGAGAGCAGTATGAAGCATACAGTTGAAGTCATGATCTCTGAGCAAGAAGTTCAGGATCGAGTGAACGAACTAGGCAAACAGATCACGGAGCACTATAAAGGGAGTGAAGATCTCGTTTTAGTTGGCTTATTACGTGGATCTTTTGTCTTTATGGCGGATCTTGCTCGTGCTATCGATTTAACTCACCAAGTTGATTTCATGACCGCATCTAGCTACGGCAATGGCACGGAAAGCTCACGTGATGTTCGTATTTTGAAAGATCTTGATGATGATATCCAAGGTAAAGACGTTCTACTTGTCGAAGACATTATCGATACTGGTAACACACTGACTAAAGTGAAAGAGATTTTGAGCCTACGCGGTCCTAAATCTATCGAAATTTGTACACTGTTGGATAAGCCTTCTCGCCGTGAAGTGATTGTAGATACTAAATGGATTGGTTTTGAAATTCCTGATGAGTTCGTTGTTGGTGTGGGTATCGACTACGCACAAAAATACCGTCACTTACCATACATCGGTAAAGTGGTTCCTCAAGAGTAAAGTAATTACGACTCTGTTGAATGAAAATAAAGAAGGCTCGCATTATGCGAGCCTTCTTTTTATCTATCAGAAACTAGTCAGGATAGAAGTGAGTAAGGCTGATTTTAGCCAAGAATTGGCGTCGACAAGATCTTATTGAGCGCATCTAAGTGGCTACTCTCTAATGTGTCATTACTTGAGCAACGTACGCCAAGGTCTTGCAGTTTGCCATTACCTATACCATAAACAACGCCGTGGATTTCAACGTCTTGACCGCGTTCCCATGCCGTTTGCAGGATGGTTGAATTGCCTAGGTTATAAACTTGTTCTGCGACGTTTATTTCGCATAGTTTGTCACCCCATTGTTCACGAGGTAAAGACTCAATTTGCTTACGATATTTTAGGTAGTTGTCACGGATGTGAAGTAACCAGTTATTGATCAAGCCAAGCTTAGGGTTATCTATCGCAGCATTAACACCGCCACAACCGTAGTGGCCACAGATAATAATGTGTTTAACTTTGAGTACATCCACAGCGTACTGTACAACAGATAAGCAGTTCAGGTCGGTATGAACCACTTGGTTGGCCACATTTCGGTGAACAAACAGTTCGCCAGAATACAAACCGGTGAGACGCTCGGCCGGTACACGGCTATCAGAGCAGCCGATCCATAGGAAACCAGGATTTTGCCCTTCTTCAAGCGCAGTAAAGTATTCAGGGCGTTCAGAGCGAATTGACTCTGACCATTTAGAATTGTTTTCAAAAAGCTGTTTAATTTCTGGCATTTTGCGTCTTACATCCCTTAATTAAGAATCACAACTATACACAATGTTACAAATTCAATCTTGTAAAAACTGTGTCAAATAGTGCTCATCTGACGTGTTCTAGTCGTTAAATTTATTAACTTAGCTTAGAAGCTTTGATTTGGTTATAAGGCATGAATAATGTGATTAAATTAACACTTTCTGTGCGAGTAACTCATTTGCTAAAGTTATAAGGTTTGTCATTTCATCATCGGGAAGGTGTATTTTGTTTGGAAGTCGTTTTACGGATATCAACCTCAAAGGGGATATGTTTGGTGGTGTGACAACCGCCATCATCTCACTACCTTTAGCGTTGGCATTTGGTGTAGCTTCTGGTGCGGGGGCTGAAGCTGGTCTGTGGGGCGCTATCATGGTCGGTTTGTTTGCGGCGCTGTTTGGCGGTTCGAGTAGTTTGATATCAGAGCCAACCGGACCAATGACGGTAATCATGACGGCCGTGATGACGAGTATGGTGGCCAAGTACCCTGAAACAGGAATGGCAATGACCTTCACAGTCGTTATGATGGCGGGGGCATTTCAGATATTACTCGGGACACTAAAGCTCGGAAAATACGTTACTTTGATGCCATATAGCGTGATTTCCGGATTTATGTCGGGCATCGGCGTTATTCTGATTATCTTACAGCTTTCGCCATTATTAGGGCACGCCGCTCCATCTGGTGGAGTGATGGGCACTCTCTCAGTGCTTCCTGATACGTTGGCTAATTTAAAAGTCAGCGAATTGTTTCTAGGTGCGTTGACGCTCGGCATTCTCTTTGGCTTCCCTGCAAAGTATCGCAAGTATGTGCCAGCACAACTGGTTGCGTTAGTTGTTGTAACTCTTTTATCGGTTATCATTTTCGACACTGACTCTATCCGCCGTATTGGTGAAATACCGGCGGGTTTACCTTCATTAGTTATTCCTACCATTAGTCCTGATCAATTTACCACTATGGTTATTGATGCCTTGGTGCTTGGTACTCTTGGTTGTATTGATACGCTTCTTACCGCGGTGATCGGAGACTCACTGACACGTAAAGAGCACGACTCCGACAAGGAACTTAGAGGGCAAGGCATCGCTAATATGCTTTCTGGTCTATTCGGAGCATTGCCTGGTGCGGGTGCCACCATGGGAACCGTAACCAACATTCAGGTCGGTGCACGTTCTCCGCTATCTGGTGTTATTCGTGCCTTAGTGTTGGCGTTGGTGGTATTGGTCGCGGGTGGCTTAACCGAGCCGATTCCTATGGCGGTATTGGCTGGCATCGCCATGTATGTGGGTTTCAACATCCTCGATTGGAGTTTCATTCAGCGGGCACATAAGGTGAGTTACACAGGTATGGGCGTGATGTACGGTGTGATGCTGCTAACCGTTTTTGTTGACTTGATTATTGCTGTTGGACTTGGTGTGTTTATCTCGAATATCTTGATTATCGAAAGATTAAGCAGAGAGCAAGCTCGGCAAGTTAAGGCCATCAGTGATGGTGATGATGAAGAGGACATTCCGCTGACAGATAGCGAACGTCAACTGCTAGATAGCGCTAATGGGAAGGTGTTGTTTTTCTATCTTTCTGGCCCAATGATCTTTAGTGTTTCAAAGGCTATTTCACGTCAGCATTCAAGCATCTCTGATTATGAAGTGATGATCTTAGATCTCACGGACGTGCCTATGATTGATGTAACGGTTGGACTTGCTCTAGAAAATGCGATTAAAGATGCTTTAGATGCACAGTGCGAAGTATACCTGCTGTGTCCTAATGAGAATACCCGTCAACAATTAGAGAAGTTTCACGTACTTGATTTGGTACCTGAATCCAATACTTATCGATTTAGATACGAAGCACTGACGGCGGCAACAAGCTATGTTGATAGGGATGAACATCAATTTGAATCGGTCTAAGCCTAAATCGACCTCATTACTCGATTGGTTTTAAGCTGTTGTTCAGCATCGACTCATCGGCATGAGTGCCGTTAAATGAATAACTTAGCGGCATTTTTATTTTTATAGAGTACAAAAACTATCAAGCTTTCAAAAGAAACGGATAATCGATATTTGTATTCATCGTAATTCAACGATAGACTTGTTTGCAAAATGGCCGTGCAGACAAGTCAGGGTTAGTTTCAACCTGTTCGCTTAAAGCTTTACACTTTTCCTCATGCGCGGCTAACCACATCTATCTATAGCAAATGGCAGTCTATCTCTATGTATGCATTAGAAATTGAACAATTAAGAAAAACTTATGCTGGGGGCTTCGAGGCGCTCAAGGGTATTAGTTTACAAGTAGAAAAAGGCGATTTCTATGCGCTACTTGGTCCAAATGGTGCAGGGAAATCAACCACCATTGGTGTTATCTCCTCTCTTGTTAACAAGACTTCAGGTCAGGTCAAAGTATTCGGCTATGACATTGATACCGATCTAGAATTGGCAAAACAGAATTTGGGCTTAGTACCTCAAGAGTTTAACTTTAACCCATTTGAAACGGTTGAGCAGATTGTGCTGCAACAAGCAGGTTACTATGGTGTGTCGAGATCACTTGCTAAAGAGCGAGCGAAAAAGTACTTATCTCAGTTGGATTTGTGGGAAAAACGTAGCGAACGTGCGCGTAACTTGTCTGGTGGCATGAAGCGCCGTTTGATGATCGCACGTGCTTTAATGCATGAACCACAGTTGTTGATTCTGGATGAGCCAACAGCTGGCGTTGATATAGAACTGCGTCGTTCAATGTGGGAATTCTTGCAAGAGATAAATAAGAAGCAAGGCATTACTATTATCTTGACCACGCACTACCTAGAAGAAGCGGAAATGTTGTGTCGCAATATCGGTATCATCAATCGTGGCGAGCTCATTGAGAATACAACAATGAAGGCACTGCTTGGTAAATTGAGTGCAGAGACCTTCATTTTTGATCTCGAAGAGGGCACGGCTGAACCTAAAGTGGAAGGTGTTAATAGCCAAGTGATGATGAATGGCTCGCTAGAAATCGAAGTCGACAAGAACCTAGGTTTGAATACGATCTTTGCTCAATTGAGCGAGCAACAGGTTAAAGTCCTCTCTATGCGTAACAAAGCGAATCGTTTAGAAGAGCTATTTGTGAGTATTGTTCGTGAGGGGAGTAAGTAATATGTTCAGCCTATATTGGACAGCTTTTTGCAGCTTGTTGACCAAAGAGATCAACCGTTTTACGCGTATCTGGGTTCAAACATTGGTACCGCCTGCGATTACCATGACGCTGTATTTCATTATTTTTGGCAACCTTATCGGTGCCCGTATTGGTGAAATGAACGGTTTTAGTTACATGGAATACATTGTACCGGGTCTGATCATGATGTCGGTGATCACTAACTCATATTCAAATGTGGCATCCTCGTTCTTTAGTGCAAAGTTCCAAAAGAACATTGAAGAGCTGCTTGTCGCACCTGTTCCTAACTACGTGATTATCGCCGGCTTCGTCATGGGGGGTGTGGTGCGTGGCTTGTTAGTGGGCACTATCGTAACGTTCGTATCCTTGTTCTTTGTCGACTTACAAGTTGACCATTGGGGCGTGATCATTGCGACGGTATTTTTAACGTCGGTAGTGTTCGCTCTGGGGGGCTTGATTAACGCCGTATTTGCGCGCACGTTTGATGATATCTCTATTATCCCAACCTTTATCTTAACGCCGCTGACCTATCTTGGTGGTGTGTTCTACTCGATCAGCCTATTACCTGAATTCTGGCAAGGTGTATCGAAGTTGAACCCTATCGTGTACATGGTCAACGCGTTCAGATATGGCTTCTTGGGTGTATCTGATGTGGGTATCGTGACGTCGTTTGGCGTACTAGGTGTGTTTATCTTGCTGTTGTATGGTATTGCACACTACCTAGTGACAAAGGGTATTGGCTTACGTAGTTAACTTTTAGTTATCCCGGATCTATTAGTTATCCAGATTCTATTAATTATCCTGAATCGCAGGCAAAGAAAAAGGTCGATATTACATCGACCTTTTTTGTATCTTTCGTTTGTGCTGTTGCTTTGCGTTAGGAGCTGGTTTACGTAAAGAGAAGAAAGCGATTACTCAGCCGTTTCTTCTTTGGTTTCCGTTACCAAGTCGAGAACTTGGTTGTCGATAAGACGAGTCTTACCTAGGAAAGCCGACATTAGAATCACAGCTTGAGTCGATTCTGAAGTGATGGCTTGCAGAGTCTTAGCATCACAAATGAAGATCTCATCTGGCTGAAGATCTGCAGCGCGTAGCTGGTCTGCCGCATCTTCAATAACAGATGCGTAATCATCTCGGCCACCACGAATTGCGCTGCTAATCCAACGCATAGTACGTGCAAGAACTGGGGCTCGTTGGCGCTCATCAAAAGTTAAATTACTATTACGAGAGCTCATTGCCAAACCATCCATTTCTCGAACAGTAGCAACACCCACGATTTGAATATCTAACGCTAGGTCAGTTGTCATTTGACGAATGACAGCAAGTTGCTGGAAGTCTTTCTCGCCGAAGCATGCAAAATCTGGTTGAACGACATTAAACAGCTTAGTGACAATGGTTGATACACCGCGAAAATGCCCAGGGCGAGAAGCGCCCTCAAGCATGTGTGATAGGCCCGGAACTTCGATAAATGTTTGTTTATCTAGGCCCTCTGGGTACATTACTTCTGGAGTCGGGGTAAATACAAGCTCAACGCCTTCCCCTGTTAGTTTACTTAGATCAGCTTCTAACGTTCGAGGGTAGTTGTTTAGATCGTCGGCACGGTCAAACTGCATTGGGTTAACAAAAATGCTAACCACAACAATATCAGCTAATTCACGCGCTTTCTTTACCAGCGTTAGGTGGCCTTCATGTAGGTTCCCCATTGTTGGCACAAAAGCTATTGTGCGTCCATCACGCTTAAACTGTTTAATCTGCTCGCGAAGAGCCGTTATTTCAGCAAAAGTTTGCATAGTTATTCCTAAGCGATTGTATGAGCGTCATCAGGGAAACGCGCACTCTCTACTTCTTCTTTGTACAGTGCGACTGCTTTTCGCATGTCACCCGTTTCGGCTAAGAAGTTCTTAGAGAATTTCGGCATGTAGTTCGCAGAGATACCGAACATGTCATGCATTACTAGGATCTGCCCATCGGTAACATTACCTGCCCCAATACCAATAACGGGTACGTCACAAGCTTCTGTAATTCGTTTTGCCAATGAAGCCGGTACACATTCAAGTAGCACGATTTGTGCGCCTGCGTTTTGCAATGCTAGCGCATCAGCAAGCATTTTATCGGCCTGCTCGTCGTCACGGCCTTGTACTTTGTAACCACCAAAGATGTTCACAGATTGAGGTGTTAAACCTAAGTGCGCACATACTGGTACAGCACGTTCTGTTAGCATCTTAACAGTATCAACCAACCAACTGCCGCCTTCGATTTTTACCATGTTCGCGCCAGCACGCATTAAGCTTGCTGCGTTCTCACAAGCCTGCTCAGAGGTAGAGTAGCTCATGAATGGCATATCAGCCATAAGAAGGCAGTTTGGGCTACCAGAACGCACAGAGCGCGTATGATAAGCAATGTCTTCTACAGTTACAGGTAAAGTATCGTTATGGCCTTGTAGTACCATACCAAGTGAGTCACCGACAAGCAGGACTGGCATTTCTTGGCTTTCGAACAATTGAGCGAAACTCGCATCATAAGCTGTCGAAGTCGCGAATTTACGGCCTTCACGTTTGCATTTGATAAGGTCGTTAATGGTTACTTTTTTCATTGGTTTTCCTTAATGCGCTTGACTATTGTTGCCAAACATTGAGCCCGTTCTTATCAACTAACTTGAGTAAGTCTGTCAGCTCAGTCCCATCTGGGAGCTGTAAACTTGGTGCGATTTCAGCAAGCGGGTAGAGAACAAACTCTCGTTCTTTCATTCCGTAATGAGGAACCGTTAAACGCTCTGAATCGATCACCTCATTGCCGTATAGCACAATGTCGAGATCCAAGGTTCTTGGCCCCCAACGCTCGTCTTTACGGACGCGCCCTTGCTCTAACTCGATTTTTTGAGTGTAATCAAGCAGTTCAATTGGCGTTAATTCTGTTTGGATTGCCACTACCGTGTTGATGTAGTCTGGTTGATTTTGTGGCCCCATTGGAGTGCTACTATATAGCTGAGAGCTCGCAATAAACGTTGACCGCGGTAGGCTTTTTAGTGTTTCGATAGCCAAATTTGCTTGGCTAACTGGGTCGGCAAGGTTGCTGCCGACTGCAATGTAAGCGGTTATCATTCTGACTGCTTACTCTTTTTATTACGATAAGTCTTACGGCGACGATGACCTGATTTTGAGGGCGCAGCTACATCGTTGGCCATCGCTTGGCGCATGTTGCGTCCAGCAGTCTGATAACGCTCCCACCATTTCGCTAACTCTTTGGTTTCGCCACCTTCAATCTCGCCACGCATTTCTAGGAAATCGTAGCCTGCACGGAACTTATTAAGCTCCATAAGGCGAACAGCACGTTTTCCATTACGGCGAGGTAATCGTAGTTGCAGTTGCCAAACTTCACGAATGGTTGCTGTATGGCGACGAGGAATCGCAATAGATTTTACTTGTTGATCAAGAATGATGTTGCTCGCTTCCATGATCGCATCGTAGTGTGCCATACCTTGTTCAGCGACAAGTTTGTCTGCCAGCTTGTTCATTGGGTACCAAAGCATCGCTGCGAACATGAATGCTGGGTTTACTCGCTTACCATCTTCAATGCGAAGGTCGGTTGAATCGAGAACCAAATCAAGCATCTGCTCAGTATGAGAGTCATAATTGGCAGTGAAGTGCTCTGCCACAGCTGGGAACATCTGCTGGAAGAGGTTGTATTCACGCATTAGGTGGTAGGTTTCTAAGCCATGACCTGATTGAAGCAATTTAAGAGATTCTTCGTAAAGACGTGCTGCTGGGATGTCTTTGAGAAGATGTGCCAGTTCTTCAATAGGATCGGCGGTGTCTTCTTCAATATCGAAGTCTAGCTTAGCGGCGAAACGCATTGCACGCAACATACGTACAGGGTCTTCACGGTAGCGAGTTTCTGGATCGCCGATTAGGCGGATCAGCTTGTCTTCTAAATCTTCTACACCACCTGCGTAATCGTGGATGCTGTAATCAGCAATGTTGTAATACATCGCGTTAATAGTGAAGTCACGACGCTCTGCATCTTCATCAACATTGCCGTACACGTTATCGCGCAGCAACATGCCTTCTTCCGATTGGGCAGACACGTTTTTCGATGGCTCCTGGTGGTGGCCACGGAAAGTCGCTACTTCAATGATGTCTCGGCCAAACATGATATGGGCTAATCGAAAACGGCGACCGATAAGGCGACAGTTTCTGAATAGGTGTTTGATTTGCTCTGGGGTTGCGTTAGTCGCGATGTCAAAATCTTTTGGCTGAGAGCCTAATAAGATATCGCGTACACCACCACCGACTAAAAACGCGTCAAAACCCGCACCATTCAGGCGATATAACACTTTTAGTGCGTTGTCACTGATCTGCTTGCGTGAAATATTGTGCTCTTGGCGAGTATAAACATTCAGAGCTAACTCGTGGAATCCGCGTTGTTCGCTTGGGGTATTGTCGTTTGTATTCATTAGTTTAGAACAAAGTAGGTATCGCCAACTTTGTTTTTCTCTTAGTCCAAAGTGGTAGTGCAGAGTTTAATTGCGGCTAATAATAGCTTAGCGCGAGCCATTTGAGAACATCATCGGCTTAACCGCTGCTGTTGGTTATGGCATTTTTATGTGTCGCTTATAGTATTTACCATTACTTTCGAGCTAATCACGATGCTCTTTTTGTAAACTATCAGGTAATTGACTGATGTGCCATTGCTGGCAGCCCCACAATAAAATCTCATCCATTGAAGCTTCAAAAAGGGCTGCTGGGATATCAAAACCTAAGAATCGCATAGCGCTGAGTAACGTTGGTTTTGGGTTGTCGAGATCTATCGCGGTGGCATGGTTCTGTTTTGACAGTTTATTCCCCAAACCATCGGTTGCCAATGGTAAGTGCAAGTAACTCACTGTTTTTTGCTTAAGCGTTTGGTACAAGCTTATTTGGCGACCTGTTGGTTCTATCAAGTCCGCCCCTCTTACGACTTCTGTTACCCCTTGCTCAATGTCATCAAGGACAACCGCTAAGTTATAGGCAAACAATCCATCTCGGCGTTTGATAATGAAATCTTCTTCCGCTAATGCCTTAGGTATCTGAATCGACCCGTGACGAACATCATCAAACGACTCAACAGGGAAGTCCATACACAAGCGCACCGCTTGCTCACCTAAGTCAATCAAACCTGCGTGTCGGCAGTGGCCATTATAGAAACCGCCTAAGGCTTTTATCTGTTTACGAGTGCATTGGCAGTAGTAGGCTTGTTTATCAGCGACCCATTGATCAATTTGAGCTTGATACATGTTGTGGCGCTGACTTTGATAGACGACTTCGCCATCCCAAAATAGGTGGTAAGTCTCAAGCGTCTTAAGAATGAGGTCTGCAGCGCCGGCCATTTCTCTTGGCGGATCAAGGTCTTCCATACGAACTAACCATTGCCCTTGGTTAGATTTCGCTTGAAAGTAGCTACCAAGAGCAGCAACAAGCGAGCCAAAATGAAGAGGACCTGACGGTGATGGTGCAAAGCGCCCGATATAATTCATGAGTGAATAACCTAATTCTGATGGTACCGCAGTAGCTGGTTCTTAAGGTGGTTTAATTAGTTGTTTTAATGCGTTTGGCTAGCGTTTTAAGACGCTGAATTAGCAGTTTAATGCATAGAACTCAGCTTTAAAGTTGCTATTTGCTATCAAGTCTATGAAAGTTTGAGCGGATATGGCCAACAAAAAAGGGAGCCAAAGCTCCCTTTTTTTACATCCGCAAGAATTAACCTTGCATCTGTTTCTCTTTGATCTCTGCAAGCGTTTTACAGTCAATACAAAGGTCAGCGGTTGGACGAGCTTCAAGACGGCGGATGCCGATCTCGATCCCGCAAGAATCACAGAAGCCGAAATCATCTTCTTCGATCTTGTCTAGTGTCTTTTCAATTTTCTTGATAAGACGACGCTCACGGTCACGGTTACGTAACTCTAGGCTGAATTCTTCTTCTTGAGAAGCGCGGTCAACTGGGTCTGGGAAATTCGCCGCTTCATCCTGCATATGGTGCACAGTACGATCAACTTCTTCCCTGAGCTGGTTGCGCCAAGCTGCTAAAATTTTTGTAAAATGTTCCGTTTGCTCAGGTGACATGTACTCTTCACCGGGCTTTTCTTGGTACGGTTCAACACCTGCGATGGCTAGGATGCCTAGCGCTTTTTTCTTAGATTCTGGCATACAGCATCTCCTATTTACACCTAGTCAACTGCAAAGCAGCTAATTTTAAGGCGGGTATCTATAGCAGAAAGAACGAATGGTGGCAAATACTCTTATTCAAACTTGCAATCAATGTGATTAGTTCTGCATCTTTGTTCAACTATTGATAAATTCAACAGCTTGTTTTAGTTGTATTTGAGTACTGCTGAGCTCTGCTTTATAGCAAAGCACTTCAACTCCAGCGTCTTGTGCTTGTTTTAGTAATAACGAATATTTGGCGTCTATATGGTGTGCCGCAGACACTTTTTCAATACCTGAATGTAAAACAGTGAATAAAAGTATGGCTCTATTTCCAGATTCGACCATTTCTGTGAGTTCACGCAGATGTTTTTGGCCTCTGGTTGTCACAGCGTCAGGGAAAAAACCTTGTCCTTTGATTGATGATTCTTGCTTAGTTGACGTTAACTGTTCGTCGAGCAAAGTGACGCTTTTCACTTCGATATAGCAAGGCGGCTTTTCGTTATCTTCAAGCAGAATGTCGATTCGACTATTCTCACTGCCATATTTCACTTCAGTTCGTAACGCGTTGTAGCCTAAGAGTTCAACTATAGTCCCATTTTCAATTGCTTCCACTGCTAGCTGGTTTGCTCGCGCAGTATTTACACAAATACGGTGACCTTTGTCTGTTTCTGAGATCTCCCAGCTGTTTGGGTACTTTCGTTTGGCGTTATCTGATGTTGAGTACCACACCGTGTTGCCAGGTGTCGCGCATCCCGTCATCGCTCCAGTGTTAGCACAATGAATCGTACGCTCGCTGCCGTCAGGAAGTTTGATGTCAGTAAGAAAACGTTTATAGCGTTTAATAAGAGTCGCTGGCTCTAATGGCGGATTGAAGTGCATATTACTTATTTAGAGAGGTCGGTTTTTATGTACAATGCTGCCAACATTACACCACAAGGTTCTCCCATTGCCACAACTGCCCATAGAAGCTGTGATGCCAGATCTGCTCGCTGGCGTAGAAACACACACTCAACTTATTCTAAAGGCCGCTCCCGGTGCAGGTAAGTCAACATTTTTCCCCTTGCAACTGGTTAAAACCAATGCTGTTCCAGGCAAAATAATCATGCTTGAACCTAGGCGTTTGGCGGCTAGGAATATTGCCACTTACTTGGCGAGCCAACTAGGAGAGAAGGTAGGGGAGAGCATAGGTTTTAGAGTTCGTGGTGAATCTAAAACCAGCAGTGCAACTCGTTTGGAGATCGTTACCGAAGGGATCATGACAAGAATGATCCAAACCGACCCTGAATTGAGCGGGGTCGATATGGTGATCTTCGATGAGTTCCACGAGCGCAGCATTCATGCGGATACTGCTCTCGCTTTTAGTTTAGAGATCCAAGAGGCGTTGCGTGACGATCTAAAAGTGGTGGTGATGTCGGCGACATTAGACCAACAAGCTTTGCAGTCTTTATTACCCAATGCCAAATACGTTGAATCCCAAGGTCGTACTTTTCCGGTTGAGTTCCGTTATCAGCCTCTTAATACCAATCAGTACTTAGCCCCTAAAATGGCTAGCGTGATTCGCTCTTTGATGGAGAAGGAATCCGGTTCGTTGTTGGCATTCTTACCTGGGGTGTCTGCGATTAAGCAGGTGGAGTCTCAACTAGAAAAACTCTCTAACGATATCGATGTGTGTCCTTTGTACGGTCAACTCAGCTTTCCTCAACAACAGAAAGCGATCGCACCGTCTGATAAAGGGCGTCGAAAAGTGGTGTTGGCCACCAATATAGCGGAAACCTCTCTGACCATTGAGGGCATTCGGTTAGTGGTGGATTCTGGTCTTGAACGAGTCGCCAAGTTTGATTTGAAAACCGGCATCACCAAGCTTGAGCAAGTGAAAATCTCCCAGTCTTCTGCTGAACAGCGAGCAGGCCGTGCTGGGCGAATTGAAGAAGGTTTGTGTGTTCGCTTGTACAGCGAAACGCAGTTAATGCAGCAACCCGCTGTACCGGAGCCTGAAATCCTCTATTCGGATCTCTCTTCGCTGGTGGCTGAACTGACGCAATGGGGCGCTGCAAGTGCAGACGAGTTGCAATGGCTAGACGTTCCGCCACGCGCTTCAATTGAACAAGCCAAGCAACTGCTGCAACGCCTTGAGTTATTAGGCAGTAATGGCCAATTTACGGCGCTAGGTAAACAAGCTCAGCGTTTAGGTCTTGAGCCTCGTATCGCCAGCACGCTGATAAAAGCGCAACAGGGCAGCCAAACTTTGCTGAATGTCGCGATTGTCGCCGCAGCTTTACTTGAAGAGCCTGAACGCAACGTCACCGATATTCAACATTCGTTGCACCGACTTGAGCAAAGAAAGCACTCGAAAAACAACGTAGTGATGCAGCGAGCGAAAAGTCTCGCCAGTAAACTCAATCATCACGTAGATTTGTCACAACTTGATGAATCATTGTTACCATTAGTGCTTTGTTTTGCATTCCCTGACCGAATAGCTCAGGCGAGAAGTGCGACTGGCAGTGCTTTCCTTCTTGCGAATGGTCACGGCGCTGAAGTTCGTGATGATGATCCATTGGCGAACAATGATTACATTGTGGTGATTGATTTGATGCGCAGCACAGGACGAGCCAGTCAAGTTTTCTTGGCAACCGCTGTCGATATTGCGCAGTTAGAAGAAGCGTTTCCCAAACTCTTCGTCTGTTCAGATTATGCGGATTGGGATGAGAAGCGTGGCCGCTTGGTTGCTGAGCAGCGAGTGTCTTTGGGTAAACTGATTATCAGCACCAAAGCCTTACCTGAGCCGAGTGCGAATCAGGCAAGCCAAGCACTACTCAATTATATCGCTCGGTGTGGTCTTGATCGTTTACATTGGACGCCCGCCGCGAAGCAGCTAGTTGAACGCGTACGTTGTGCCCAGCTTTGGATGCCGGAGCATGATTGGCCTGCAATGGATGAGATTAGTCTAATTGCACATCTAGATACCTGGTTGTCGCCGTATTTGAATGGCATTAAGTCAGCAAAAGGGTTGTCGAATGTGTCAATTGAACAAGCACTGTCGGCGTACCTTGGTTGGCCATTGAATCAAGAAATCGACCAATGGCTACCGACGCATTACGTGATGCCTACAGGCAGTAAAAAAGCGATTCGATACCAATATCAATCGGAGCCTGTGATCTCGGTGCGAATGCAAGAAGTCTTTGGTGAACAAGACTCACCCTTGATAGCGCAAGGTCGTAAAAAAGTCGTGCTTGAGTTACTTTCTCCTGCGCAGCGACCATTGCAAATCACTCAAGATTTAGCTGGCTTTTGGGCTGGCGCGTACAAAGAAGTACAAAAAGAGATGAAAGGCCGTTACCCAAAACATCCTTGGCCTGATGATCCTGCTAACCATGTAGCAACCACTAAAACCAAACGACAGTTGAACCGATGATGACCAAAATGTTAACGCCCAAAAAGGCACCACCTAAAAAAGCGCCAGCAAAGAAGTCACCTGCGACCAAAGCCAAGCCTCGAAAACCGAGAGCTGCCGCGAAGAAGACCAAGCCAAGAGCAAAAAAATCGGGCAACCGAGGTTGGTTGAAAATCTTGTGGGGGATTACTTGGAAAGCGGGTTTAGCCTTGGCTGCACTGTTGTTGTTTGTTGGTATTTACCTAGACTCTGTAGTCAAACAGCGATTTGAAGGCCAACTGTTTGATTTGCCAACCGTGGTTTATGCTCGTGTGTTGGATCTGTCTCCAGGTACAGCGGTGAATTTAGTCCAGGTAAAGAATGAACTGGATGTACTGAATTACCGTAAGGTGAACTCTCCTCTTCATCCGGGTGAGTACTCTTCCTCGTCAACCAAGATAGAGATGATTCGTCGTCCGTTTGAGTTTGTCGATGGGCCAGAAGCCGATCGTCATGTGATGCTGCACTTTAATGGCAACGAATTAACTCGAATCCAGTCGCTAGAGAGGAAAGGTGACATGGGTTACCTGCGTGTAGAGCCGAAAATGCTTGGCATGCTTGAGAAGAGTAACGAGGAACAGCGTTTGTTCTTAAAACGTAATCAGTTCCCTGAAGTAATGGTTGATGCACTATTGGTAACCGAAGACCGAAACTTCTATCAGCACGATGGAGTGTCCCCGTTAGCGATAGCTCGTGCGATGGTGGTTAACGTTAAAGCGGGGCGAACGGTACAAGGGGGCAGTACGCTGACTCAACAGTTGGCAAAAAACCTGTTCTTGTCCAGTGAGCGCACATTGTGGCGTAAAGTTCGTGAAGCCTATATTGCTCTGATCTTGGATCATCGCTATAGCAAAGACCGAATCTTAGAGGCTTACTTGAACGAGGTTTACTTAGGACAAAATGGCGGTCAAGCCATCCATGGCTTCGGTTTGGCTTCGCGCTTGTACTTCGGTCAACCTATTCAAGAGCTTCGTATTGACCAATTAGCGTTGCTTGTCGGAATGGTGAAAGGACCATCGTATTATAACCCCGTTCGTTACCCTGAGCGTGTTAAAGCTCGTCGTGATTTGGTACTTCGTTTGCTAATGCAACAAGACATACTGACACCGAAACAGTATGAAGAAGCTGCAAGCCGTGATTTGGATATCCAAGATAATCCTCGTATTGCGAGCCGTCAGCCAGCGTATTTTCAACAGGTCAACATTGAACTTAAAAAATATGTGGGTGAGCGATTTGAAGCCAAGAAAGGGATACGAGTTTTTACCTCTCTGGACCCGGTTTCTCAAGACCAATTAGAAAAGTCCATAGCACGTAAGGTGCCTGAGTTATCCAAAACTGGAGGTAATCAGCTTGAAGCCGCGGCGATTGCTGTCGATAGGAATACCGGTGAGATCCGTGCGATGGTAGGGGGGAAGCGTACTGGCTACGATGGCTTCAACCGTGCTCTGAATGCGAGCCGCCCTATTGGTTCACTGGTGAAACCTGCAATTTATCTGACAGCATTGGAACAGCCACAAAAGTACACGCTTGCGACGACTTTGATGGATTCTCCACTCAGTTTGAAAGGCAGTAAAGGCAGCGTATGGAGCCCGAGAAACTTCGATCGTAAGTTTCGCGGTGAGGTGCCTTTGTATGTGGCACTTTCGAAATCTTATAACGTGCCCACGGTTCGGTTGGGGATGCAGCTAGGCATTGATAGTGTCTCAGATACGATTGGAAAGCTGGGTGTCGATAAAAATGAGATACGCCCAGTGCCGTCGATGTTTTTGGGTTCATTCTCACTGACTCCGTTCCAAGTCGCGCAGATGTACCAAACCATTACTAACTCTGGGCGTATCGCGCCGTTATCGGCACTTCGTTCAGTGGTTGATAATGACGGTGAGGTTTTATATCAATCGATTCCTCGCGTATCGCAAAGTGTTGATCAGCAAGCGGCTTGGCTAACGACTTATGCAATGAAGCGAGGGGTGTCGGAAGGCACAGGTCGCTTCTTACAAGGTCAGTTTGCATGGGCAGGTTTGGCCGGTAAAACGGGCACCAGTAACGACAGCCGAGACAGTTGGTTTGTTGGGGTCGATGGCCGTGAAGTGACTACTATTTGGCTAGGGCGTGATGACAATAAACCAACAAAGCTAACCGGTTCTAGTGGTGCGTTACGTGTTTATGCTGATTACTTAAAGCAGAGAACACCTGAACAATTGTTACTGCCGTGGCCAACAGGAGTCGCGACAGCTAGTTTTACCCGAACGTCAGATGGTGCCTTAGAGTTAGACTGTGATGGCGCTGTTAAATTGCCGGTGTGGGATGAGAACGGAAATATTAAGAAGGGCTGTGAAAGTCAACCAAAACAGTGGCTAAAAAAGCTTTTTCAGTGGTAAAGTCGCAGCAGTAAACAATGACAAGGATAGTTTAAAGAATGATTTCTCGTTGGTTAGTGAGTGGCTTGAGCATCGCCAGTGCTGTGATCAGTTTTCAGCTGTTTGCATATACAGCAGTGAAGGTTGATGAGTCTCAGCAGGCTGAACAAGTGGGTCAAAGGCCAACGGTTGCTGTGGTGCTTGCTGGTGGGGGAGCAAAAGGTGCTGCTCATATTGGGGTGCTTAAAGCCTTAGAAGAGATGCGAATTCCGGTGGATTATATTACCGGTACCAGCATGGGCTCTTACGTTGGTGGATTGTATGCGACAGGAATGAGTGCCGACGAGATTGAAAGTTTTATTTATACGGTGGATTGGAATCGTGGTTACCGAGATCGTGTTAACCGTAGTGATCGCCGAGTACGTGATAAAGAATATGAAGACCGCTATCAGCTAAACACCGACCTAGGATTAGGTTGGGGAGAAGTCAAAGCGAGTAAAGGTGTGGTACAAGGTCAGAATATGCTGCGTATTCTACGTGAGACTACGGGTAACTTAGCCCCGATAGACTCTTTTGATCACCTTGCTATCCCTTATCGTTCAGTCGCAACGGACATTATTGCTCTTGAAGAAGTGGTCATCGAGCATGGTTATCTTGTTGATGCCATGATGGCCAGTATGTCGGTGCCCGGAGCGCTTCCGCCTTATGAAGTCGAGGGGCGAATGCTCGTTGATGGCGGCGTGACCAATAATATGCCTGTTGACGTTGCAAGAGCGATGGGCGCTGACATCGTTATCGCCGTTGATATTAGTACTAACTATAAAGGTATGGAAGACTACACCAATTTTCTAGCGGCCGCCGATCAACTCTCTAATTACCTTGTTCGCCGTAGTACTCAAGATCAAGCCGCTACGTTAACGGAGGACGATGTGTTCTTGCGTCCCGATGTTGGACAAATGGAAACGACAGAGTTCGATAAAATGCCGACGGCTTACCATGCCGGATACGAGGAAGCTAGGCAGTATACCGATCAGCTTTCCAAGCTGTCGCTCTCCTACGCGGACTACCAACGCTATATTGATGATAAACAGAAGGCTCGTAGACAGCTTAAACACGGTGACAAAACTGTGGTCGATAAAGTGGTTATCAATAACAACACCCATTACTCAGATAAACTGATTGCGAACCGTTTAAACCTCGATTCTGGTGAAGTTCTGAAAACCAGTGAAATCGAATCCAAAGTACAAGATCTCTATGCATTGGATCGGTTTGAGTTGGTCACTTATGAATTTGAGACTGTTGATGGCGAAGAGCAGTTACAAGTGGATGTTAATGAAAAGTCTTGGGGCCCAAACTACCTCAATTTTCGATTCTTTCTTGAAGATGACTTCTCTACAGAAAGCCAATACTCGATCGGTATCTCTGCCAACTTTACCGATATTAATCAACATGGTGCTGAGTTGAGAACCAACGTCGAGATGGGGACTGATAAGAGAATTGAAGCCGAGCTTTTCTCGCCATTCTTTTCGAGTCAAAAATTGTTCACTTCAGCATCGGTTGTTTATAGCAAAGAGAACCGAAATCTACCGGCAGATATTGACGATATTGAAGAACCGACACTGGACGTAACGAAAGATTATCTCCCAATGACGTATAGTGAATATATCGGTGAACTGGCATTAGGCTATCAACCTACCTTGTGGCAAGAACTGAAATTTGGTCTTCGTTATACTGATGGGGATATTGAGGTATCTTCGTTACCTTCACTGGGCAGCGGTGGCTTCAAGCGTCTTGGTGGATTTATGGGTTACCGACTGGATACTTTGGATAACTTCAGCTTGCCGACCAAGGGTTACTTTGTCGATTTAGAGTACCTTGTCTCTCATGATGACTTTGAAAATGACAGTTCGCTTGGGGATTCTGATTTAACATCGAATAGTGATACTGTTTATGAGTTTTCAGCAAACTTCATGGCTGCACAAAGTATTGAGAAGCATACTTTAGTCGCAAAGCTGGATTTTGGTATGGTCGAAAGCAAAAACTCTGTTTTTCCCATTGATCCGAAAGAGCTTGGTGGATTCCTGAATTTATCCGGTATTCCAAGAAACAGCCTAATAGGCCAGAACTTAGCGTACAGCAGCTTAACTTATCGATACAAGTGGTTTGAAAACGACTTTGGTTTGTTTGAGTCTCCATTCTATATAGGTGCATCGATAGAACATGGTGGAGTATGGTCTAACAATGAGCTGAGCATTGATGAAGCGCCAATGTTCACGGCTGGCTCAGTTTTTGCTGGAGTAGACTCCCCAATAGGGCCCGTTATTCTGGTTTATGGACGAACTGAAGGTAACTACGACTCGGTCTACTTAATTATTGGAACGTCTTACAAATAAACATGAGTGGGAGAAGTGTTTAACTGCGTAAATAGGTAAAAATAGTAAGACTTTCGTCTTAACTTGCTATGTTGGTCAAAATGATAAGATTTTAATTTAACGTTAAATTTGCTATTCTACCGCCCACAGTTTGGCCTCTATGACGCCGCTCATCAATACAAATTGAATGACAAAAATGGCAATGGAGAGCCAAGTTTCCAAGGATGTCCACTTCTTTATTTTACTAATAATTATGAAGGTAAGAAGTGAACCGCAATGAGAGGAAAAAGTCGTGCTTGAAGCCTACCGTAAACACGTCGCAGAGCGTGCTGCCGAAGGAGTTGTTCCAAAACCACTAGATGCTGAGCAGGTAGCTGGCCTAGTTGAACTTCTGAAGAATCCACCCCAAGGTGAAGAAGAAATCATTCTTGACCTACTAGAAAATCGCATTCCACCAGGCGTTGATGAAGCTGCTTATGTAAAAGCTGGCTTCCTCACGGCTATCACAAAAGGCGAAGTCGCTTCTCCACTAGTAAGTAAAGAAAAAGCGGCTGAGCTGCTTGGAACTATGCAAGGCGGTTACAACATCGAGTCTCTAGTATCTCTACTTGATGATGCTGAACTTGCTCCAATCGCTGTTAAAGCATTGTCTCATACTCTACTGATGTTTGATGCGTTCTACGACGTAGAAGAGAAAGCGAAAGCTGGCAATGCAGCTGCACAACAAGTACTTCAATCTTGGGCTGATGCTGAATGGTTTACAGCGAAAGATAAAGTAGCAGAAAAAATCACTGTTAAAGTATTTAAAGTCACTGGTGAAACGAACACCGATGACCTATCTCCAGCGCCAGATGCATGGTCACGTCCTGATATCCCAGTGCACGCCAAAGCGATGCTGAAGATGGAGCGTGAAGGCATTACTCCTGACGAACAGGGTAACGTTGGTCCAATTACTCAAATTGAAGAACTACAAAAAGATGGCATTCCACTGGCTTACGTTGGTGATGTTGTTGGTACCGGTTCTTCACGTAAATCTGCGACAAACTCAGTGCTTTGGTTCATGGGTGAAGATATCCCATTTGTACCAAACAAGCGCACTGGTGGTGTTTGTCTAGGTGGTAAAATTGCTCCAATCTTCTATAACACAATGGAAGATTCAGGCGCACTACCTATTGAACTGAACGTACAAGACATGAACATGGGCGATATTATTGATATCTACCCGTACGAAGGTGTTGTTCACAAAAACGGTTCTGTGATTTCAAACTTCGAACTTAGCAAAGTGCTTCTAGATGAAGTTCGTGCTGGTGGTCGTATTCCACTGATCATCGGTCGTGGTCTTACAGGTCGAGCTCGTGATTCTCTTGGCTTAGCTGAAACAGATCTGTTTGCTAAACCAATCGACCCTTCTGTTTCTGACAAAGGTTACACGCTAGCTCAGAAGATGGTAGGTAAAGCATGCGGCGTTGAAGGTGTGCGTGCTGGTCAGTACTGTGAACCTAAAATGACGACAGTCGGTTCTCAAGATACGACCGGTCCTATGACGCGTGATGAGCTTAAAGACCTTGCATGTCTTGGCTTCTCTGCTGATTTGGTTATGCAGTCTTTCTGTCACACATCTGCATACCCGAAACCAGTTGATGTAAACACTCACCATACGCTACCTGATTTCATCATGAACCGTGCGGGTGTTTCACTTCGCCCGGGTGATGGTGTAATCCACTCATGGCTAAACCGTATGTTGCTTCCCGATACTGTTGGTACAGGTGGTGACTCGCATACTCGTTTCCCATTAGGTATTTCATTCCCTGCGGGTTCTGGCTTGGTCGCATTTGCAGCTGCAACCGGTGTTATGCCGCTTGATATGCCTGAATCTATCTTGGTTCGTTTTAAAGGTGAAATGCAGCCAGGTATCACGTTACGTGACCTAGTACATGCGATTCCTCTATACGGTATCAAGCAAGGTCTACTAACAGTAGAGAAAGCCGGTAAGATCAACGAATTTTCTGGTCGTGTACTAGAAATTGAAGGCGTTGAGCACCTATCTGTTGAGCAAGCATTCGAACTGTCTGATGCATCTGCAGAGCGTTCAGCTGCAGGTTGTACGGTTAAGCTATCTGAAGAGTCTATCTCTGAGTACTTGAACTCGAACATCGTGATGCTTAAGTGGATGATCGCTGAAGGCTACGGTGATGTGCGTACTATTGAGCGTCGTATTACGGCAATGGAAGAGTGGCTAGCAAACCCTGAGTTACTGTCTGCTGATTCAGATGCTGAATACGCTCATGTTATTGAAATTGATCTTGCTGACATCGACCAACCAATCCTATGTGCACCAAACGATCCAGATGATGCTCGTCTTCTTTCTGACGTTCAAGGTACTGAGATTCAAGAAGTGTTCATCGGTTCTTGTATGACGAACATCGGTCACTTCCGTGCAGCAGGTAAGATGCTTGAAGAGTTTAACGGCTCACTAAATACTCGCCTATGGGTGGCTCCGCCAACGAAGATGGATAAAGACCAGCTGACAGAAGAGGGCTACTACGGCATCTTCGGCCGTGCTGGGGTACGTATCGAAACTCCGGGTTGTTCTCTGTGTATGGGTAACCAAGCTCGTGTCGCGGACAAGTCGACGGTAATGTCTACGTCTACGCGTAACTTCCCGAACCGTTTGGGTAACGGTGCGAACGTTTACCTAGCGTCTGCTGAGCTGTCAGCTGTTGGTGCGATTCTTGGCCGAATCCCGACCAAAGAAGAGTACTTAGAGTATGCAGAGAAGGTTAATGCAACGGCTGCAGACACATACCGTTACCTGAATTTCCATAAAATGGGTCAGTACACGGAAAAAGCAGACACGGTTATCTTCCAAGAACCAGCTTAGTTCCTCGTTATATTTGTAGCTGCAGCGTTGTTGACTGCGTACGTTCACCCTAATCACATAGAGCTTCTATGCTCATAGGGATGAACTTACTTGTCGCCTAGCTGCAACTCCAACTATTTAGAGGAACCCAAATGATAGAGCGTCTACTTCGGTAGGCGTTTTTTTATGTCTGAATCTAGGGCGACGAGCGACTCGATCTCTTGATGACTTCGCTATATACTCTCGCCTCATTTTTTACTACCTATTGATTGAGCCTTATTTTTATTAGAGCTTTGGAGCCTTATGGAATTCGAATTTGTTAGAAACACTCTAATGGGTGAATACTATGTGAAATGCAGCATGGGCCATGAGATTGTTGGCCGTTGGCTTCAAGAAGAGATCGGTAAAGATAAGCAGAAATTAGATCATGTGATGGCGCTTATTGATCGCTCCCGACAGGATCTGAGTAATGAGGTGACGCTACTCGGTAAAGAGATCAGCCTAGCGATCAATGAAGATGAAGTCACGATTCAAGAAAACGTACTTGGCCACGATCAAGAGATGGAAGAAGGCAGTGAGTTTGATTTCTATAACTGTGAAAGTCAGGCAAGCTGTGGAATCGATGATTTCGAGCTACTCATTGATCGTTGGATGGATTTCTTAGGTTACTAGCTGTTTCGGGCTTTTAAGGTTCCCGTTGCCCAAAACTGGAGCAACAATCGCGTCACGCATTAAGATAGTGAAAAGGCTGCACCGAATTGGTGCGGCCTTTTTTGTTATTACGGCCTTGTTTATTTTATCCCCTTTAATATCAATGGTTTATTTTTTTGGCACGCTACTTGGATTGTAAGAAGAGAACTAACGGATTACTGAAGAATTTAAGGAACGAATATGAAAATAATAAATGCCATTGTTAAGCCATTCAAATTAGACGATGTACGTGAAGCGCTCTCTGATGTGGGCATTGAAGGTATGACGGTTTCTGAAGTGAAAGGCTTTGGTCGTCAAAAGGGTCACACTGAACTTTATCGTGGTGCGGAATACCAAGTTGATTTTCTACCGAAGGTAAAGATAGAGATTGCAACCCAAGCAGAGAATGTTGACCGAGTTGTTGAAGCAATTAGCCAAGCGGCACACACCGGAAAAATAGGTGATGGCAAAATCTTTGTGTATGACCTAAGCCAAGCCGTACGAATTCGTACTGGTGAAATGGATGCTGAAGCACTTTAAAGAATTACAAGGACTGGAGACTTTAATATGGAACTTACAACAACAGTAACGGAACTACGTTACGCACTAGACACTTTTTTCTTCCTCATTTCGGGTGCGTTGGTAATGTGGATGGCAGCAGGCTTCGCGATGTTAGAAGCTGGCTTAGTTCGTTCAAAGAACACCACGGAAATTTTAACTAAGAATATCTGTTTGTATGCCATTGCTTGTACGACTTTCTTAGTGGTTGGCTACAACATCATGTATGTAAACAATGGTGAAGGCGGCTGGTTACCTTCGTTTGGTGCTTTAATTGGTACGCAGGGTGAAGGTGCAGATCACTCTCTAGAGTCTGATTTCTTCTTCCAAGTCGTATTCGTCGCAACAGCAATGTCTGTCGTTTCAGGTGCAGTTGCTGAGCGTATGAAGCTTTGGTCATTCCTAATCTTCTCTGTTGTACTAACAGCGTTTATCTACCCGATGGAAGGTTACTGGACTTGGGGCGGTGGTTTCCTATCAGAAGCAGGTTTCAGTGACTTCGCCGGATCAGGTATTGTTCATATGGCTGGTGCAGCCGCTGCGTTAGCTGGTGTTTTACTATTAGGTGCTCGTAAAGGTAAATACGGGAAAAATGGTGCAATCTATCCAATTCCTGGTTCAAATATGCCACTAGCAACATTAGGTACATTCATTCTTTGGTTCGGTTGGTTTGGTTTTAATGGTGGCTCTCAACTTATGGTTTCAGATTTTGAGAACGCGACAGCAGTTGGTCAAATCTTTCTGAATACAAATGCGGCAGCTGCAGCGGGTGCCATTGCAGCACTACTAGTATGTAAGACAACTTGGGGTAAAGCGGACCTAACAATGGTACTGAACGGTGCATTAGCTGGTTTAGTTGCCATTACGGCAGATCCACTATCTCCTTCTCCATTATTTGCGGTCGCTATTGGTTCAGTATCTGGTGCATTAGTGGTATTCAGTATCATTGCTCTAGATAAAGCTAAGATTGATGATCCTGTAGGTGCAATCTCTGTACACGGTGTATGTGGTTTCTTTGGTCTAATGGCTGTGCCACTAAGCAACGCTGATGCAACATTTGGTGCTCAACTATTAGGTGCTGCAGTCATCTTTGCATGGGTATTCGGTGCGAGCCTTGCTGTGTGGGCTGTGCTTAAAGCAACAATCGGCATTCGCGTCACTGAAGATGAAGAACTTGAAGGTATGGACATGCACGATTGTGGTGTAGGCGCTTACCCAGAGTTTGTATCAGTAAAGTAAGATCAGCAGCAACCGCCTAATCTGAAAAGTTAAGCTGTAAAGTAAAGCCCTTCAACTCATGGTTGTAGGGCTTTACTATTTATAGTCGCCTGGCTAGCAGTGATATATCAAGCGAGGCTGAGTGTTCAACTAGAAATTGTGATAAGAATGGTTGTAATATATTGTTACAAAAGTGCGAGTTTTAAGATGCTGAACGGAGTGTTTTTTTGTCGGTCGTCATTGTAATTATGTTATTGATGAATATAATAACGCAACTGATAGACATTATCATTTCGATATAAAGGACTTTACAATGAAGAAACTGCTAACACTTTCAGCTCTAGCGTGTAGTGTAATTGCTCCGACAGCAATGGCTGCGGAAGAAGTAAATGTGTACTCTTATCGTCAACCTTTCCTAGTTGAGCCAATGTTCAAGGAATTCACGAAAGAGACTGGCATTAAAGTAAACGTTAAGTTTGCTAAAAAAGGTTTAGCAGAGAAGTTAGCACAAGAGGGTGAATACAGCCCAGCTGACGTTGTATTAACTGTCGATATCAGCCGTCTATCTGAACTTACTAAACAAGATCTAGTTCAATCTGTTGAAAGTGATGTGCTGGAAAAGAACATTCCTGCTCAATACCAAGATACTGCTAACGAGTGGTTTGCTCTAACAACTCGTACACGTAGCGTTTATTCTTCGCGTGACCGTGTTGGTCGCCTAGGTGAAGCGTTCACTTATGAAGATTTAACTAAGCCTGAATTTAAAGGTAAAATCTGTACACGTAGCGGTAAGCACCCATACAATGTTTCTCTAGTATCTTCGATGATTGCTCACAAAGGTGAAGCTGAAACGAAAGAATGGCTAGAAGGCGTAAAAGCAAACCTAGCACGTAAGCCTCAAGGTAACGACCGTGCACAAGTTAAAGCGATTAAAGAAGGTCTATGTGATGTTGCTCTTGGCAACAGCTACTACCTAGGTAAGATGGTTAACGATAAAGAGCAAAAAGCTTGGGCTGACGCTGTTTACATTAACTTCCCTAACCAAGAGACAACGGGTACTCACGTAAACATCTCTGGTATGGCAATGGCTAAATACTCTCCAAATGAAGAGAATGCCGTTAAGCTAATGGAATTCCTATCTGGTAACACAGCACAAAGCATGTACGCAGAAGTGAACTACGAATACCCAGTGAAAGCAGACGTTAAACCTTCTGAGCTTGTTGCTTCATGGGGTGAATTCAAAGCTGATACAATTTCTCTAGACCAGATCGCTGACCACCACGCTGCTGCAATCAAGCTATTAGACGAAGTTAAGTTCGATCTATAACTTATTCTTGTAGGCTTTTGCCCGCAAAAAATCACAACCCCAAGTCGCCACTTTTTGGCCACTTGGGGTTGTTTGTTTTTTGAAAGTCACTTTTTGATACAAAGCTCGCCGTTAATCCTCTGAGTTATGAGCATCTCACCTTGAAGTCATTACAGTATATGGGTATAAATACCCCCACCATTAAAAGGATATGAGATGTATTTGCAAATGCATTTGTGTTTCATTAAGCCTCGTTGTAGTTAGGCGATGAAAGAGAATAATTATTTATGGAACACCAGCAGCGTCATCATTGCTGTATTGCTGGTTTTACCTGTCTTAGCAATTTTTACGACGGCTGTTGGAGAAACTGATGAGCTATTTTCTCATCTGATGTCCACAGTGATGCCCACCTATGCTTACAATACGGTGGTTTTAGTCATAGGAACCATGTTCCTGTCTTTAGTTTTTGGTATTCCGTCTGCTTGGATTATGGCAATGTGCCGTGTGCCGGGTGAGCGTGTTTTACAGTGGGCACTCGTCCTGCCATTAGCAATGCCAGGCTATATCGTTGGATATATCTTTACTGATTGGTTCGACTTTGCTGGCCCTGTTCAGGTTCTACTGCGAGATCTTACTGGGTGGGGACCAGGAGAGTATTGGTTCCCGGATATTAGAACCTTGTCGGGCGCTATTATTGTTCTATCTCTCGTCCTTTATCCTTATATTTATTTGTTGTGCCGTGCAGCATTCATGGAACAAAACGTCTCCTTATTGCAATCCGCCCGTTTGCTAAAATGCTCACCTTGGGAAAGTTTCCGTCGTATCTCCTTACCACTTGTTCGTCCATCAATGGCGGTAGGTTTGTCTCTTGTTGCGATGGAAACCATAGGTGATTTTGGTACCGTGAGTTACTTTGCGGTAAATACTTTAACGACTGCGGTTTACGATACTTGGTTGGGCTATTCGAGCCTAACAGCCGCTGCAAAGATATCGGCAATCATGTTGGTGATCGTCATTCTCTTATTGAGTACCGAGCGATATAGCCGTCGTAAACAGAAACTGTTCCAGAATCAATTCAGCAGTCGCGAAGATTTTCGTTACGATCTTTCCGGTTGGAGAAAATGGTTGGCACTGTTCTGGTGTTGGGGATTAGTGTGCGTTGCATTCTTGTTCCCTCTTGGCCAGTTAATGATCTATGCCTACAAATATTTCGCACAAAGCTGGACGCCTGAATTCAGAGAGTACGCCGTTAACAGCCTTTATGTGTCTGTAGTTGCGGCGATTATTGGCGTTATCATTGCGATGATTGTGAATTTTAATCAGCGTGTTAGCCCAAGTAAGAAAAATCAGGCTTACATGAGACTTGCTTCAATGGGTTATGCCGTGCCAGGCACCGTATTAGCGATTGGCGTGATGGTACCTGTGTTGTTTATGGATCACTTGGTCAATGACATCGCAAAAGTGATGGAGTGGGGGCGACCAGGACTTATTTTCTCTGGTTCCATGTTCGCGCTTATCTTTGCCATGGTGGTGCGTTTTTCGGCGGTTGCTATTGGTAGTATCGAAAGTAGCCTAAGTAAAGTATCTCCTTCATTGGATATGGCTTCTAAAACCATGGGTTGCAATACCAACCAGATGTTGCGTCGTGTTCATTTACCTTTGATTAAGCGCGGCGCGCTGATCGCTGGTTTATTGGTGTTTATCGAATCAATGAAAGAGTTAAATGCGGCATTGCTGTTACGTCCTTTCAATTTCGAAACATTGGCGACTTATGTTTATAACTATGCCTCAGATGAGCACCTAGAATTGGCGGCGATGCCTGCTGTATTATTGGTGTTGGTGGGTTTAATTCCTCTGATCATCGTAAACCGTTCCTTGGAGCAGAAACACTAATGAGTTGTGCATTATCAATTAAAGAGCTGACGTGTAAGTATGAGTCGCAAACCATTTTGGAAGCGCTTTCTTTAGAAGTTGAGCATGGTGAAATTGTTTGTCTGCTTGGTGCAAGTGGCTGCGGAAAAACCACCTTGCTTAAGGCGATTGCGGGTTTACTTCCATTGAGTCGCGGCGTAATGAGCTTAAACTGTCAAACCATCGATGATGGTGAGCGTTGGTTGCCACCAGAACAACGAAACATCGGTATGATTTTCCAAGATTACGCCTTGTTCCCGCACTTGACGGTCAACCAGAATGTCGGTTTTGGCTTGAAAGATCTCTCTGAACATCAAAAGAAAGAGAAGGTCCAAGAGATGTTGGAGTTGGTTCATTTAGATGAATTCGGTGACCGATATCCACACCAACTTTCGGGTGGTCAACAGCAGCGAGTGGCGATTGCTCGTTCTTTGGCATATAAGCCAGACTTACTACTGTTAGATGAACCATTCTCAAACATCGATACTCAGGTTCGCCATGAGTTGATTTCTCAGATTCGTAAGATTTTTAAGAAGCAGGGTGTCACAGCAATCTTCGTAACTCACAGCCGTGAAGAAGCGTTCGCATTTGCAGATAAGATGGCAGTAATGAACCATGGTGTGATTGAACAGTATGGTTCGGCATCTGAGTTATATTTCCATCCTTCGAGTAAGTTCGTTGCAGACTTTTTGGGCGGTGGTAGCTACCTTAATGCACAGCGTATTTCAGAGCATGAATTTGAAACCAGTTTGGGTATGGTTGAAGCCAAACCGCAAACGGAGATCAAATTCGGCAGTGCGTGTGAGCTTCTTTTAAGGCCACAGCATATTCAAGCTAGTTATGAACAAGACAGTGCTATTTCAGTGTTAGAGCAGCAATTTATGGGCGATCACTGTCGTTATGTCATCGAAGCGCATGGTCAGAAGTTATTAGCAACTTCATCAGAAGCACTTGAAGTGGGTATGCCGGTCAACGTAAAAGTAGATACCAAAGGCGTATTGGCTTTTTAAAGAGATATAACGCGATACTAATCGTTACAAGAATCGCGATAAAAAAGCCCAGCACTTTAATCAAAGTACTGGGCAAGGGTTCTTCACTTATAGGCTTTAACAAGGCAGTGATTTGTTAAGGCCATACAAAACTGCTGCACTCTATAAGCCTATAGAGAGAGGAAGTCTTTCACTTTTTGAAGAACATGTTCTGCAGTGTCTTTATCTTCCATTTCTGCGAAGATTCGTAGTAACGGCTCTGTTCCTGAGAAGCGAGCAATGACCCAGCCGCCATTCTTGAAGTACACCTTAGCGCCATCTTCATAGCTGACTTTTTCAATTTCGTATTCAAACTCAGGCAGTTGTTTCTCTACGTAGATTTTTGTGTAGAGCGCTTCTTTCTCTGAAGGTTTGAATTTGCAATCCCCTTCCGCTGTATACGCATAGCCATACTTAGAGTAAATCTCATCAAGTAATTCAGACAGCTTCTTGCCCGTCACACTGATCATCTCAACCAGTAAGCTTGAAGCAAATACGCCATCCTTACCTTTGATGTGGCCTCGAATAGTTAAACCACCCGAACTTTCGCCGCCAATCAGAGAATCATCAGCTTCCATTTGCGAGCTGATATGCTTAAAGCCTACAGGAACCTCAAAGCTCTTCTCTCCATGATCTGCCGCCACTTTATCCAATAGATGTGTGGTTGCGATATTTCGAACCACAGAACCTTTCCAGCCTTTGTATTCCAATAAGTAGTAGTACAGAAGTAGCAGCACTTCGTTAGGGTGAATGAAGTGACCTTTTTCATCAATGATGCCTAAACGGTCGGCATCGCCATCAGTACCAATACCAATGTCGTAACCTTCAGCCGCAACTAAGTGCTTCAAGCGATAGAGCGTTGCAGCATTTGGCGATGGCATCAAGCCACCAAAATCTGGGTTTTTGCCATCGTTGATGACGTCGACATCACAGCGACCGTTAATCAGCACTGTTTGCAGCGCATTTTTTGCCACGCCAAACATTGGATCAATCAGTACACGTAGGTTAGCTTTCTTGATCGAATCGATATCGATGAAGTTGATGATTGAATCAACAAAGTCGTTCATCGGGTTGATGATCTCGATTTCTTTGTCGTTTAATGCTTGTTCGAAATCGACGCGGATAACATCTTCGTTGGTCAGTGTTGCGATTTGCTGTTCGATCTTCTCTGTGATGATCTCATCGGCATCGCGGCCGCCTTCAATGAACACCTTAATACCATTGTAATCAGCGGGGTTGTGAGAAGCGGTAATACACGCCGAGTAGGTGCAGCCCATCTCTTTTGCTTGGAACATCACGATAGGTGTTGGAACAAACTTATCGATGAAGCTTACTTTGATGTTGTTCGCCGCAAGTACTTCTGCAAACCAACATGCGGCTTTATCGGAAAGGAAGCGACGGTCATAGCCGATCACAAACCCATTCTTGGCTGCATCTTCGTTGTTGATGATGTTAGCGAGTGCTTGCGCTACCAAACGGACGTTTTCTCTAGTGAACTCCTCACCAATGAAAGCGCGCCAGCCACCTGTACCAAATTTAATCATTAGAAAATCCTTTTAGTCTCATTGTCTCAAGCCTGTAAAGACTTGAGACAAGAGCTGTTCGTTAAATTGCGTGACTAGCCTAGAACAACGATAACATCGTTCACGCTGTCTTCTGCTTGTACTGGGATTGCGCCTTCAACTGACTCACCATTGATAGTGATAGAGGCAACGCCTTTGCTTACTGCATTCGGGTTTTGCACTTTGATGTTGTAAGTCGCGCCACGCCATTGACGAGTAACCTCGAACTCTGGCCAATCAGTCGGGATACAAGGATCAACTGTTAAGCCTTCAAAGCCTGTACGGACACCAAGAATGAAGTTGGTTACCGCGAAGTAAGCCCAACCCGACGTACCCGTTAACCAAGGGTGGTTTGCACGGCCGTGGTCTTGGTGATCTTTACCCATGATGAACTGCACGTACGAGTATGGTTCTGCGTAACGCGTTTCAATCATGTCGTTTTGGTTGTACGGGTTTAGTGCGTCGTAGAATTTCATCGCACGGTCACCACGGCCAAGTTTCGCCTCTGCTACCCAAGCCCATGGGTTAGGGTGAGAGAAGATTGCACCGTTCTCTTTTACGCCTTGGTAAACGCGAGTTACGAAGCCGATGTCATCGTTTGGTGTTGCAAATGAAGGAGAGTTTAGGTGTAGGCCGTATTCAGAGAATAGGTTCTCATCAACAGCGTCCATCGCTTTCTCACCGCGTTCTTGAGATACCGCGCCAGATAGAACGGCTAGCGTATTTGACTCAAGGTGTACACGACCTTCAGCTTGTTGAGCGGTACCGATCTTGTCGCCATTTTTAGTTAGACCACGGATGTACCAGCCACCCTCGTCATCCCAAAGGTGCGTTTCACACGCTTCGCGAACATTCGCTGCCATTTCAGTGTATTTAGCAACGTCAGCGTCATTATTGCGGAACTTAGCAAGGTCCAAGAATTCTTGTAGCGCCCAGAAGTGCAGGAATGAAACCATTGACGATTCACCGCCACCTAGGTTCAAACAGTCATTCCAGTCAGCACGAAGGCCTTTACAAATACCCGTTTGACCCACGTATTCAGCAGAGAAGTTCAGTGCCGCTTTCATGTGTTCGTAAACTGTCGCGTCGCCACCGTCTGCGTATGGGATCACTTCATCAAAGAAGTCGTGCTCACCGGTTTCCATTACGTATTTGATTATGGTCGGAACGATCCATAGGTGATCATCAGAACATGTGTCCTCAATGCCGTGGATCTTGTCGTCATCTGACGGTGTTGGAACAACCGTTGGTGATTTTGATGGCTCAACGTCGGCTTTCTCTGGATCGAACCAGTCAGGATCGAACAAGTGTAGACCGTAGCCCGCTTTCACTTGGCCGCGAAGCAGGTCGATAATACGCTTCTTGGTCATTTGTGGGTTGGCATGAGGTACTGAAATAGCGTCTTGCGCCGTATCACGGTAACCAAGACCAGTACGACCGCCAACTTCGATGAATGATGCAAAGCGTGACCAAACCACACAGGTTTCCGCTTGGTATAGCGTCCACGTGTTGATCATTGTATCTAAGCCTTCGTTTGGCGACTTAACTTGGAATTTGTTGCAACGCTCGTCCCAGTGATCTTTGATGCCTTGGAAAGCGGCGTCTACGTTTGCTGTGTCTTGGTACTTCTCACGTAGGCGTTCACCGTTGCCTTTACCTATACCAAGTACATACGCAAAGCGAACTTCTTCACCCGGTTGAATCGTGAATTGTTTATGTAGAGAACCACAGTGGTTGTAACAGGTTTGAGCGCTGTTAGAACATTTACCGTTTTCAACTGCAATTGGGTTAGCTTCATCACGATACATGCCAAGGAAGTTGTCACGCTGACCATCGTAGCTGTCTGGCGAGAAAGTTGAAGCTAGGTAGTAGAAGCCTTCAAAGTTGTTAGTGTTGTAGTACAGATCGTATTCCAGAACACCTTCTTGGTAAGACGTGCCCGCAGAGTACAAAGACATCTGATGGTTTTGGTTATCCGATTGAATATGACTGAAAGAGAACTCAACAAACGAGAAAGTGCTGATGGTTCTTGGCTTGTCAGTGTTGTTCTTTAATACAACGTCCCAAACTTCTGCATCTTCACCCTTAGGCACAAAGAGAGTCTTAGTTGCGGTAATGCCGCTGTATTCACATTTGAATTTTGAGTATGACAGACCGTGACGAACTTCGTAGTTCGCTTCATCTAGGCTTTTTGCCACTGGCTGCCAAGAGATAGACCAGTAATCACCCGTCTCATCATCACGCAGGTAAACATAGTGTCCTGGGCGGTCGAATGTGCCGTTTGGACGGAACTTAGTAACACGGTTGTATTCCGGAGAATTGTAGAACGAGTAACCGCCCGCATTGTGCGAAATTACAGTACAAAACTTTTCAGTACCTAGGTAGTTGGTCCAAGGTGCTGGTACATCAGGGCGAGTGATGACGTATTCGCGATTGTCGTTATCGAAATAGCCGTATTTCATTGTCATTTCCTTTTTAACAAACTGCATCAATGCAGCTAATTTTTAAATAGTGATGCTGAGTCGTATCTAACTGAGCACCTTAATTTGAGTCAGCAACTTAATTTAAGTCAGCAACCGTTCGATGTGAGTGTCGCTTTGGTTTGTTTTATTGAGCTTTCCAAGGGTTGCGATAATCAACATTGAGTCTGTCGAGTAATGGCAGATGCCCCTTTAGGCGAGATAGGTAATCTAGCCAGTTTCGGTTGTTTTTATGTGTCCAACATCCTTCAGCTAAAGCGCTAATTCTTGGGAATACCATGTAATCCATACGCTTTTGGTTGGTGACGATCTCACACCATAGAGCACACTGAATTCCGCGGATCCGCTTACGAATTGGGTCGGTGTCGGATATCTCAGCAAGTGCTTCGTAGGTATAAGCTTGTTCTAATGGGATAACGGCAGCCCAATCTACGCCCGGTTCTTCCGGTGCATAATCTTGGGTCATGTCGAGATAGGTAAACTGTGCAGGTTGCAACACCACATCAAAGCCTTGGCGAGCGCAATTGACAGCCGCTTCTTCACTGAGCCATGAGTAGATGATGGTCTCTTTACTCACTTTGTCGCCGTGCTGTGCTTCTTCCCAGCCGACCATGCGTTTGCCGAGTTGCTTAAGCTTGTTTTCGGCATAGCGGAATAGGTGACCTTGTAGGTCTTTGCTGTCTTGGTACTGGTGCTCTTTCATCAACGCTTGAGCAGCAGGGCTGTTGCTCCACACTCCCGGTGGCACTTCGTCTGCACCCATGTGAATTAATTCGCTCGGGAACAGCTCTGCGACTTCTTCAATAACTGCATCTAGAAATTGGTAAGTGCCTGGTAAACCTGGGTTTAGGACGTTGTCGTTGTAGTGCTGAATGCTCTTGTATTGAGTGGTGTCAGCTTGCTCTACCAACATGTCAGGCAGTGATTTGATTGCGGCACGGCAGTGTCCCGGAATATCGATCTCTGGGATCACCGTGATGCTGCGTTGCTCTGCATATTCAATGACTTCGCGAATCTGTTGTTGTGTGTAGAAGCCGCCATAGTTGTCAGCAATGTGGGTGTATTGCGGTTCTAATGCATGATCAGGGCCACGCCAAGCGCCAATTTCTGTTAGCTGTGGCAGGCTCTTTATCTCAATTCTCCAGCCTTCATCATCGGTTAGGTGCCAGTGAAAAACGTTGAATTTGTACTGCGCCAATTGGTTGATCAAACGCTTCACTTGCTCCACAGAGTGGAAGTGACGAGCACAGTCCAACATCATTCCGCGGTACTTAAAGCGAGGTTGGTCGGCGATTTTGCAACATGGAAGAGAAAAACGAGTACTACCCGACGGCTCAATTAATTGTATTAAGCTAGCGACGGCATGGATAAAGCCAGACTGGCTACCAGACTCAATATTAACGTGTTGTGAGGTGATATTTAGTTTGTACTCGGCTTCATCTAAAGTTGGGTTATTACGAAATAGAATGTTGCCGCTATTCTCGGTAACTAGAGATAAATCAAAGGTAGAGAGCAACTCTTGTTCTAACCAAGTCACGGCGTTGTCTGCAAGGTGAGATTTAATCTCAACTTTACAATTGCTGTTTAGTTCAAAATGACCTTGATCAACCTTGAGCTTGTTTGGACGTGGGATGAGAGCTAGCCTTGAAGCGCTTACTGCTGGAAGTTGACTACGTTCACTATAAGGAGATGCTAGCACTATTGGAGAAATAGCCACCGGCAGAACAGAGGCTTCTCCCTTTGAGTACGATTGGATAAAGGCATCATTCAAGCCATCCGAATAGAAGCGGAATGGTGCGCTTTGAATACTGAATTCAAGGTAGTAATGGTTGTTGGCCTTTAACACTGACGAACTTGGTGTGAACGAGTAAAAGCTGCCAACTTGAGTCAGCTCTCCTTGCGATAAACTCTCTGGAAGGATGAATCGATCAAATGCAAAGTGCAGAGACCAATCTTTTACGTCGAGGTCACTTAAGTTATGTACCGTAAGGCCAAATCGACAGTTATTTTTTTGTTCAGAAAGAACAGCTAAGTCGATGCGATAATTCATATAACTTCCCTGCTAAGCCTGTTGATACAAGTTGTGTTGTGGTTTTCCGGCAAACATCAATGCGCCTTCAATAGCGTCGAATTGAGGTTTAACGATCCATTTTTGTACTGGTGGTGATAGCCAGTTGAGAATACGCTCAGCGATACTTCCCATTAAGCACACCTTGTCAGCGCCTTTTCGATGAAGTGCCAAGACAAACATTTCGATATCAGCTGCAGTCTGCTTAAGCATCTCGATAGCCAGCTCATCTCCTTCATTAGCCAATTGAAAAATAACTGGAGAAAATTGACCGTAATCTTTTGGAATCGCGCCTTTTGACCACGCCACGATCGCATCAACATCATTATTGAAATGATTCATAACGTGTTTGGTCAGCGCGGTTTTGTTGCGAATACCATCTTCAGCGAGTAGAACTTGCTGAATTAAACGAAGGCCCATCACTGCGCCTCCGCCTTGGTCTGAAATTGGGAATTCACGACCGCCAACCACATGTTGCTCACCGTCTTTTAGGTAGATACCGCAAGAACCCGTACCACCAATCATGATTGCGCCGTTTTGGCCATTGTGAGCACCAATGCAAGCGCCATAAGCGTCGGTATTTAGTGTCATGCTTGCGAAAGGGTGTGGTTGAGCCATGAAGTCGAACCATGCTGATTTTTGCTCAGCACCAGCCAGTGCTAGGCCAACATGCATGTTTGAAAAATGGTCTGAGTTGAGTTGCCCTTGCTGAGCAGCTTGGGTAATTGCATCAACAATTGAGCTCATCGCTACATCAACACCCAAAAGGATGTTGGCGCTGCCACTTTTCGCTTCACCAATGAGTGTGCCTTGGTCATCGCGAATACGCGCACGACAAGAAGTGCCACCACCATCAATACCTACGTAGTAAAGAGTCATGATTATTGCTCCTTACGCTGTGCTAGGAAATTGAATTGCGCAGCGGTTGCCAATAGGAACCAAGCGCCGTGAGGGATCCATTGCTCGCCCCAGCGCCAGTTTTGGAGCATGTCATCTTTTTGTGCTGGTGGATTGAACGCAATGTCTTGGTCATCTTCAAAGCCAGCGGTGATGCCGTTACAAATACCGCCTTTAGCATTGAAAAAACCAAGCTGCGGTAGGTAGTCAGGGTTGTTATGACCATGACCATCAAGCATGCACATGTGGTATGGGTTGAGCCCCAAGATCCAATCTAAGCTGTTCTGTGACAGCTGGATTAAACGCTTTTGCAGTTCGCTGTCTTGAATGTGTGGCTGAACTAAGTACGCCATGGTTGCGAGTGAACCAAGGCGAGCATTTTCGCCTTGCCACCAGTAGCCAGTTTCGTTCTTCTGAGCGACGAAGAAAGCATCGCGCTTATCACCATCAACATTTTTAACGTACTGTCTTGGGTAGCCAAATGGGTTGGTTACTTTATCGGTGATGCTGATTTCGAACTGACACGCTTGTTCAACAACAATGCGAGCTTGTTCTTTCAGCTCTCTATCGATTTCATTGTTGATGTACTCACACAGGGCAATTACTGGAAGGCCAGCTTCAGCGGCATGAAAGTATGGGCGAGAGCCATCAGTATTAGCTGACCAGAAGTGCTCAAATGAGTCATCTGACTGTTGGCGAGAGGTTAAACGAGTCGCCCAAGTTCTTGCTTCTGTTAGGTATTGCTGGTCTTGAGTTACGCGATACAGCTCATTGGCTGAGAGTAGGGCGCAATACTCATCGATGATGTTCTCTTCGCCATCGTTTAGGTATTGAAGGTTGTGTTCTTTAAGGTGCCAATAGCCTTTCGCAGCTGTATCAAGGTAGGTTTGGCTAGAGTAGCTGCCAGAGGCTTCAAGCTCAGATGCAGCAGCCAATGCTGCAATAGCAACACCTGCACCTTGTCGGTAGCCCGCTTGTAAGTCCGTTGATTTATGACCTTCTTGAGTCGCATAAGCGCAGATATCGCGTTGGTTGATATCTTTACTCCATTTGTCGAATACCGTCATATAGAAGTATCCGTCAGCGTCTTGCATGCGCACTAAGAAGTCGGCACCGAACAGAGCCTCTTCCGTTAGACGAGTCATGGAGAATTTTGGGAAGTCAGGGTTATTGATGGTTAAGCGCACGCTTTTAAGCATGTTCCAAACAACCATAGGAATCTGTTGAGGATTGAGGTAGTTACCATAAGATAGGTGGCTAAAGTACTTACTTACATCGCCTGATGCGTCATACCATCCACCGTGTACATCGACGTATCTGTCAGTGCCGAGAATTTTTGCTTGTCGATCTTTCTTGTCAAAAGTGCCGCCACAACGTTGTGACTTGAAGTAATGAAGCACATCAGAAAAGGTGTGGTTCATTAATAGGTTGCTCCCGATCTCGAACACTTCTGAGCGTAGGTTATCAAAGCGCAGGTAGTAGCGACCAGATTCAGTAACTGAACTGAAATCGATAGTGAAGAATTGTCCTTGATGCCAATTTGCTACATGGCCTTGTTTAACCACATCAAAACTTCCGACAGTCATATGGTTGTCAGCACAGACGAGTAAAGCCGTAGTGCTCGATAGACGAGCTTTCTTTGTTTGTAAGATAGCTTGCTTTGGGCCTGTGGACTCATAGCCAATATGGTTGGTCAATAACAGCATCAATATTCTCCGACAGTCCTAGTTTCTATTGGCTAGGTACTTGAATGTTTTGGATATAAATAGTTAGGGTCCGCAGACCCTAACTTGGACTTTATTGCTTAGCTTTCGTGTAGGTAACAACGTACAAAGTGGTTATCAGCTAACTGTGTAACTCCTGGCAGCTGTTCTTTACACTTGTCCATCGCGTGAGTACAACGGCCTGCAAATGGGCAACCTGCTGATACTGGTGTCCAAAGTGGGATCTCCCCTTTGTTACCTGCTAGTTGGTCGTGTATCGATTTCTTAGGATCTGGAACTGCCGAAACCAATAGCTGAGTGTAAGGGTGTTGAGGGTTAGCAATCACATCATCGGTATCGCCCCATTCCACCATGTGTCCCACGTACATCACTGAAAGATCTTCAGCAATGTAACGAGCGGTTGCGATATCGTGAGTGATGTAAAGAAGTGACATTTGCTTCTCAAACTTCATCTCTTCCATCAGGTTCAAAACACCAGCACGAATCGATACATCAAGCATTGAAGTTGGTTCATCAGCTAATACAACTTCGGCACCTACCGCGATGTTGCGGGCTAGGTTGACACGTTGACGCTGACCACCAGAGAGTTGGTGAGGGTATTTTTGCGCCGTCTCTTTTGGTGGGATTAAGCCTACTTGCTCTAAAAGATCGTAAACGCGTTCTTCTAACTCTTTCTTGTTACCCGGAGATACTTTCTTGTGGATCAACAGTGGTCGAGCAATGTGGTGGAAGATATTGTGCGTTGGGTTCAATGAACCAAACGGGTCTTGCCATACCATCTGCACGCCTTCACGGTAGTGCATAAGATCTTTTCTGCTTGAGATCTCTTGGATATCACGACCTTTGTATTCGATCGTGCCGCCTGAAGGCGCATACATTTTTGCGATCATTTTTGCGGTTGTTGATTTGCCTGAACCAGACTCACCAACCACTGCTAGGCCGCGGCTTTTGTACATCTTGAATGACACGTCGTTAATTGCACGCATCATTGGGGTTTGAATGGTGGTACTGCTTATTGGGAAGTCTTTTACGACATTCTTGCCTTCCACCAATAATTGACCTAAATCTTTGCTCATAATTGTCTCCAGAATCCTTATTCGCTTTGCTTGTTTTTAGGCGGTCGAGCCGCCTTGTTCGTTATTCACGCTGAGTCAGCGTGCAAGCTATAGCTTCCTTTGTACTATTGGGTCACCGTACAGGTGGCAGTTAGACAAATGTCCCGGGTCGATAGAACGCAGCTTGGTTGGCACCTTGGTACACGTTTCATGTACACGGTCACAACGAGCTTGGAAACGACACCCTTCAGGGATCTCTAACAGGTTCAGAGGGTTACCCGGAATACCTGCTAACTTTGTCTTTGGCCCTGTCAGTGGAGGGAAAGAACTTCCCAGCCCTTTGGTGTAAGGGTGGTAAGGGTTTTCTAGAATATCTTGAGAGTTAGCCACTTCGATTAGCTCACCCGAGTACATGATGCCGATGCGGTCAGAGAACTCGACCATCAATGACAAGTCATGGGTGATGAACAGAATCGAGAAGCCAAACTCTTCTTTCAGTGCATAGATCTTTTGTAGGATTTCGCGTTGTACAACCACATCAAGTGCGGTTGTCGGCTCATCCATGATGATCAGCTTTGGATTCAGTGCGAGAGCGATAGCGATAACTAAGCGCTGACGCATGCCACCAGAGAATTGGTGAGGGTAGTCACTCAATCGGCTCGGGTGAATATCTACGATTTCAAGTAGACCTTCAGCACGTTGTTGAGCTTGCTCACGAGTCATGTTGGTGTGACGCATAATTACGTCACAGAACTGCTCTTCCATCGGTAGTACTGGGTTGAGTGCGTTCATTGCGCTCTGAAATACCATCGACATCTCGCTCCAACGGAACGACTGCATACGGTCATCACTGTATTCCAGTATGTTTTCACCGTTGAAGATAACCTCACCACCACTGATGTAAGCGGGCGGCTTATGAAGACGCATAAGAGAGAAAGCGACCGTTGATTTACCACAGCCAGATTCACCAGCTAGGCCGAATACTTCACCTGGAGCGATGTCGAAACTTACGTTGTTACACGCACGAACATCGCCAGACTCTGTAATGTAATCCACGCATAAGTTGCGGATGGAAATTAGTGGTTCAGACATGATTATTTATCTCCGCTCCAAAGTGCATTTTGTGGTGGTAGTTCTGGTTCACGTTCTTCTTTGTCTTGAGCTGCTAGTTTCTTCCAACGCTTCATGCCTTTGTGAGAACGCAGTTGCGGGTTAGCAATTTCATCGACAGCGAAGTTAAGTAGAGCAAGGCCAGTTACAAGTAGTGTCAGTGCGATACAAGGAGCCAACAGTTCCCACCAAGCGCCAATCAGCATTGATGAAGAGGTTTGAACGTTGTAAAGCATGATGCCCCAGCTGATTGTGTTCGGGTCACCAAGACCTAGGAACGAGATGGTTGCTTCCATCATGATTGCGTACATCACCGAACCGATGAAGCTTGCGCCAACGATAGAGATAAGGTTTGGCAGAATCTCTACGAAGATGATGCGGAATGAAGATTCACCCAAAACTTCAGCGGCTTTTACAAACTCTTTTTCACGCAGTGCTAAGGTCTGGGAGCGAACAACACGGGCGCCCCAAGCCCAGGACATAAAGCCGATAACCAAGGTTATGGTGAGTGGCCCTGCCTCACCGATAAAGGCAGCTACTACGAACAGTAATGGGTATTGAGGGATTACTAGCATGATATTCATTGCGGCTGTTAGAACGTCATCGACACGGCCACCGAAGTAACCTGCAGAAACACCAATAACAGTTGCGAGTAAACATACTGTTAGACCCGCACCAAAACCTACAGCAAGAGATACGCGTGCGCCGTATACCACTTGAGACCAAACGTCACGACCCATACGAGTTGTACCTAGTACGTGGTCTGCCTTTTTGGACATGATCAATGTACGACGGTCGTCTGCTAGGTTTTGAGCAACCCAGCCATCAGGGTTAGTTTGTGCAGACTTCACCACGAAACCAGGATATTCGTGTGGGTTACCTGTACGCTTGTCTGGTACATGTTTAGTGATCAATGGAGCTGCAATCGCGCCAAGAATAAAAATACTTAGGATGATGACGCCTGTTAGGGCCATCGGGTTACGCCAAATGAGTTTTAGAAAGTCTTTCATGATTATTTACCACCCTTACGAAGACGAGGGTCAAGAACAACGTAAAGCATGTCTGCAACTAGGTTAAAGAACAGCATGAATAGCGTCATGATAAGCAGCTGACCTTGCAGTACTTGGTAATCACGAGCGTTAATTGCGTTGAAAAGTACGCTGCCAAGACCTGGGTAGTTAAAGATAATTTCGATAATTAACTGACCACCGATTGCCATACCTAGAGACATCGAAAGCGCTGTCACACTTGGTAGCATCGCGTTACGAGCTGCGTAATTGAACACCACTCGGTTTTCGCTAAGGCCTTTGCCTTTCGCCATTGTGATGTAGTCTTCGGCTAGTAGGTTGATCATGTTGTTACGCATGTTTACTAGGAAGCCACCAATTTGAACAATGGATGCACATAGCAAAGGTAAAAAGGCGTGGTAAGCGACATCTTTAATGAATGCCCAGCTTGTCCAATCTGGAATCGTACCTGCGGTATAGGCGTAACCTGTTGGGAACCACTTCAAGCCAATTGCAAAGGTAAATAGTGCAATCATTGCGATAACAACTTGAGGAACTGCTTGTAGAATCAGCATTCCTGGAGTTACGAAGGCATCGTATTTACTGCCGCGTTTCCACGCTGCGAAAATACCTAGGATTGAACCAATAGAGAAAGAAAGAATAACGGCGGTGCCTGCTAAGAATAGCGACCAACCAAATGCTCCACCCAACAGTGTATTAACAGAAAGTGGGTAGAATTGAATTGATGTACCAAGCTCCCAGCTTAGAATGTTCTTCATGTACGCTACGTATTGAACAAAATAGCCGCCATCAACGAAGCCTAATAGTTCTTTCATTGCAGCAATACGCTCAGGAGTAACTTGTACAGAAGCGTTCGCAAACATCATGGTAACTGGGTCACCAGGCATTGCTCTTGGAATAATAAAGTTTAACGTCGCTGCAACTAATAGCGCGACAAAATAAAATGACAAACGTCTTAAAAAATAACCCATAACTCACACCTTACTCACCCAGATTGTTTCCCTGTTTCTGGATTCAGGTCGCTCCTAGCGAAATTTGGAACGAAAAATCCCCTGACGACTAGCGCCATACTTTCAATTGAGAGAGTGGGGATTTTTATAAGCGGCGTAAGAGGTTACGCCGCAAGGATTGAACGATTACTTATTTAACTGGTTTTAGGTCCAGTACATGAAGTAGACGCTCTGGAATACCAGCCCAAATGTTTGGACGGCCTTTTGGATTTTCTTCGTTCCACCAACCAGTGAAGCGAGTTGTGTTGTATTGGTACATGTAAGCACCAGACATCACTGGGATTGTCACTTGGTCTGCAGCGATGATTTGCTGGATACCGTGTGCAATATCTAGCTGCTCGTTCTTATCAGCTGTTTTGTAGAAGCTGTTTAGAAGACCATCTAGCTTGTCGTTTTTGTAGAAGTGCATTGCGAAACGAGGCATACCATCACCAGATTGTAGTGATGAGTTGTAAGCACTGTTCCAGTACGTGTATGGATCCGCACCGTGGAAGTAGTTTGTGTATGCTACGTCGTATGTACCTTCAAGCATTGCTTGGTTGTAAACAGAGAAGTCAGGTGTACGAGCTTTCGCTTTAATACCGATTTCGTTCAGTTGTTCTACCGCTAGTTGAACTGTGTTGTTGAAGTCAGTCCAGCCGTTTGGCGATTGAATCATTAGTTCGAAAGACTTGCCTGATGGAGTGTCAACAAAACCATCTTTGTTTACATCTTTGAAGCCAGCGTCAGCAAGAAGCTTCTTCGCGCCTTCAGCGTTATAAGTGTTGAAGCCTTTGTACTTGTCGTGAGTTTTTTCATCAGACCAAGCTTCAAACGCGTAGCCAAGACCCGATGCGAAATCGTTCACAGTACCGCCGCCGTAGAATGCGATGTCGATGATAGTTTGACGGTCAAGAGCCATAGAGAAAGCACGACGGAAGTCAACGTTGCTCAATGCTTCATGCTTCGCAGCATCAGGGTGCTTGAAGTTAACGATGAATGCCTGTGTACCTGCCGGCGGGTACCAGTAGTGGTGTTTAGGGCTAGCTGCTGCGTATGTACGATCGATATCTGGAACGAAAGAAGACGTCCAGTCCATTTCACTGTTTACAACTTTACCTAGGAATTGGTCGTTGTTCGCAATTTGTGGAACACGTAGACAGTCAACATCTAGGTTGTCTGCATCCCAGTAGTTCGGGTTTGCACACTGGATGTATAGTTGCGCTGTAAACGTATCGATTTCTGTAAATGGACCAGAACCTACTGGGTTCTCATTGGTAAACGTTGATGGATCTTTAACGTCTTTCCAGATGTGCTTAGGTACTACAGGTACTTTAGCAATCTCGTAAGGTACGTTTGAGTTTGCTTCGGTTAGTGTGAACTTAACTTGGTTGTCGTTCAGTTTTTCTACAGACGTTACCCAAGAGTTGATACCAGATTGGTCAAGCTCTGGTTTCTCTTTTACAAGGTTGAAAGAAAAAACAACATCATCAGCAGAGAAAGTTTCTCCGTCAGACCATTTCACACCCTTACGAATGTCGAAAACAACGCTCATCAGATCATCTGACATCTTGAAGTTTTCAGCTAGACGGAACACTGGAGTGTTACCGTGCATTTCGTTAAATACTACTAGCGGCTCATACATGAAGTCAGTTGTAGTATGTAGGTTAGTAGCACCAAGGTACGGGTTAAAGTTACGTACGAATGTAGTGTACTCTTTCGGGTGAACGGTCAGTTCACTGCGTTCTGCAGCGGTTGCTACTGATGCAAAACCTGTTGTAGCAGTTGCAATAATTGCTGTTGCTATTGCTGTTTTTTTTATATTGGCAAGCATAGCTGTTCCTTACTATTTGCTTTCATTTCACTAATGGATTGAATGTTATCTGTCGCTAAATTTGCTTAGTAGATACACACTCTGGTTAAAGGCCTACCTCTTCTTCTTCGTTGCTCCAGATTCATCGCTGATTCCGAGAAGTGGTAAGAGTGGCCTGTAGGCCTTTGGCAGGAGTAAGAAAACACCTTATCGATGAATTAATCAAACTCGTTTCCCGTCAAAAACGTTAAAAATACACAACACCACGTCATTAACGTCAAAATAGGTTGCTTTGGTGGTTTTTTGTGCGCAATTGTTAAGGTGATGTGACTCGCATTTGGTTTTGAGGTTTTTGCTATTTGTAAGTAGTCACTAACGTTAAAGGCTTTTTATTATAATGATTTACCCTACGTTGGTATAATTGTAGATCTTGGTCACTTGCCAGTTTTACGTTAAATTTCCCTAGAAAATTAAATCTGCCGTTCTGTTGTGACTCGCTTCTCAAACTGCAACAAAGAGTCAGCTAACGGTCAGATATGATTGAGAATAGAACGAAAAGTACTGACGGTTACGAGGACGCACTGTCCGTAATTGGCGTTAACTCTTCCTTGTTTAAAGGCGTAAAAAAAGTGCGTTGCAAGTGTTGGGATTCTACTTTTTGTGATTATTAGGCGTACAAAAAAGCCCACGCTAGGTGGGCTCCATTATTCAAAGTATCGTGATGTTGGTTCAGGGTTTAACTGGTCAGTAGTTTCTGAAGTTTATCCCTTAGCATCTCAATGTGGGTTCTTTCTGGCGTCTGTTCTTTGCAGTGTTCCAGTATGAATTCGATTGAGCTCAGTACCGTTCGCCAGCGAGGCGTTTTCGGTAGGGTTTCTACGCGTAGGTATTTGTCTAGCGTTCGAGTTTGCAGCGTACTGCGGTCTAAGTAGACGCGCCACAAGCCACTCTTCTCGGCGAAAGCAAACTTGGTTTCACCAGTCACCGATTCCCAGTAGATGATGGCATTCGTCATCGCATCGACCAGTACCTCACGCATTAATTCCTGTTTATTTTTACCTTCACCGCTCGCTTTATCTGCGATACGAGTAAACTCACCTCCCAGCTCTTTCAGCTGTTGGAGCTTATCTTTGTCACCTTCAAAGGCGTAGCTTGAAAGTGCCTCAACCGCCGTTTCAAGGTTATTGACTCGGTTTGAGTTAACGCCACCACCCACATTGAAGATGTACATGGTGTTGAGCCCTGAGCCTTCAGGTAGCTTAAGGATATCACTTGGAATGCGCTGACGTGTGTCATCTATGTAGATATCAATATCACCGCAGTAGTGGGCTTGTTCTATTTTGAGGTACTTAGGAGCAATGATTTCGTCAGCCATTGAACGCTTAAGTTGCTCTTGCCCACGCCTAAAGAGTTTCGCTGCTGCTTCGTTGGCGAAGCGAATACGTTGATCATCACGAATACATATAATGGCTTCAGGGGCTGATTCTAACTGTTCTAGTAAACGTCCTTGTGTCTCTAGTAAATTAGCTTCAACCATGGCTCTGTGTTTAAGCTCTAGTTGCAGTTGGTCATTTTCAAGTCGTCTTTGCTCAGCTTTGCTTGCTGATAGGTGCGCAGTAATTCGAGCGGCTAACTCTTGTTTGTTGAATGGCTTGGATAAGTAGTCATTGGCTCCGACTTCGAAGCCTCGCACTCGGTCCTCTGCCTGGTTAAGCGCCGTAAGCATGATAATTGGTAACTGTGCATGGTCATATTGTTTACGCAGTGTCTCACAAACCTGGTAGCCACTCATACCAGGCATCATGATGTCGAGTAGAAGTAATTCAGGCTTCTCTTTTTCAATTATTTCAATGGTTTCTGGGCCGTCACATGCGGTACGAACTCGAAAACCTTCTAACTTCAAGAAACTGTCTAATACTCTTAGGTTTACTGGCTCATCATCTGCGATTACTAAGAGTGGGCCGTCAGGGTTTTCATTGATAACGCTGTCTTCTTGTTGAGTATTATCAATTAAATCTGGAGCTTGAAAGTGTGAGTAGTTGCCAGAATTGCTGTAGTTCTGCAATTCTTCTTGCGTAGCTAAAGGTAGCGTAAAGCTGAAGGTAGTGCCAAGCATCGGTTGACTACTTACGTAAAGTGACCCGCCCATAAGCTCAATCAGTTGACGGCTAATGGATAACCCAAGCCCTGCACCTTGACGATAGTTGCCTGCATCTTGACCTGCTTGAACTAAGGGTTCAAAGATGTGCTCTAGATACTCAGCGGGTATACCTTGTCCGGTATCAACAACTTGCACGCGAATGTTGTCGTCAATAACGCTTGCAGAGATGACAATCTTACCTTCTGATGTGTACTTGATGGCATTACCGACCAAGTTATACATCACTTGCTCAAGGCGTTGAGGGTCAGATGAAACTAGCCCCAAATCACTAGGAACTTGGTTAATAATGCGGATTGGTTTACTACCCAGCAGGTGATGTGACAGCTCAAGCACCAAGCTGGTGGCTGCAGACAGATCAACCGCAGATTTCTTTATATCCAAGCTGCCGTAGCGCATTTTGTGGTAATCAAGCAGGTCATCAACCAGTGTTGCTAGTCTCTGACCACTATTAATGATGATATCTAGCTGGTATTTCTGGTTAGATGGAATTGGACCGTTCGCACCAGATATAAGTGCTTCGGCAATACCAACCATCCCATGCAGTGGTGTTCTAAGTTCGTGTGAAGTCGTCGCTAAGAACTCATCTTTAAGTTTGTTGGCCAGTTGCAACTCTTCGTTTTGCTTTTGAATGGTCTTAAGGTTGTCCTCAAGTTCATCATTCTGGCTTCTTATCAGCTGCATCTTTTCGCGAATTGAGCGCTGCATTCGTTCGAAGCTTACGGCAAGGCGGCCTATCTCATCTTTTCTCTCGGTATTGATCATCGTTTCATCAAGATCACCAGCAGATACTTTCTCGGCTGCCCAAGTGAGTTTGAGGAGCGGCGATGTGATGAAGTTGGATAGGTAATGCGATGAAACAAATACAAGAATGATTGCAGTTAACATTACGATTACGAAGATCTTTTCTAGCTGGTGAATTCGGGCAAATGCTTCTTTCTCTGGCAGCTCGACAACGAGAGCCCAAGTTGCATATTTGAGTTCAATTGGCGTATAGGCAGCGATGATCGCTTGATCTTGAGTGTTATCGAACGTACCCACTGCAGTTTCGCCCGCAAGCGCTTTATCAACAACGTCTAGGCTTAAGTTGATCGATTCTTGCGAATGCGCAAGGCTACGCGGCAGGTGATCATCACCCACAAGCAGCGTCTGAATATTTGAACTCTTGTTGAGATCCGCGATAAGTTTCGTTATGCCGTTGATCGGTAATCTAAACATCGCATAGCTGTGCAGATAGCCCTGCTGTACGATAGGCGCACCTAACCATGCTGTTTGTTTACCATTCTCGTCTTTAAAGTCAGAGACAATAACAGGCGTGTAATCCTCATTAGATTTGCGTCGGTCGGTTACGTCTTTTTTTAGTTGTTGAAAGGTAGTGCCTAGGTTTGAATCCTTGTACTTACCTGTCAGTAAATTGGTGCCATAATCATCATGCTTAGATACGGAATAAGCGACGTTACCGTTGATATCAATCAATAAGATATCGTCAAAATCAGAGCGCTTAAGCAGTTCTAGGTAAGCGTTGTGGTAGCGTTTGTGTAGTAGGCGATAACGCTCACTGCCAATAAAACTGTTCGATTCTGGAAGAATAGATGTTTTGATTTGATCGCCTGATCCTTGAATATAACGCTGCTGTGCATTGCTACGTGCTTCGTCAATATCTAGGCCGAGCCTTTGAAATGCATTGATCAATCCATAGAATCGCCCACCACTGGCATTAGCCAGTTCTGATCGTACAAAGCCCATGACTTGGGACTCTTGAGCTTGAAGGTAATCGACGATTTGCTGTTGCTTAGTATCACGAACCGAAACAAGATGTGAGGTGCTTTGTTCCTGTAGATCTTGACTGTGCGACTGGAGGAAGAATATTGCGATTAGTGTCACTGGGGTAATACTGAGGACAAGAAATGCCAGCATTAGAGTATTTTGAAGGCGCTTAAACTTCTGCTTACGATAGAATCTAAACATAAATTGGGTACTACTTTCCTTTGATGTACTGCTAAAAGAGTCGAAAACAAGTACAGAGAATAGAATTAACGGGTTCCAATTTAACGAAATTAACGAGTTTTTTTACTTTGACAAGTAAGTGGTATTTAAAGCGTGTGCAAAAGCTCATTTTTATAAGCTTTTGATAAAAACATGAACAGAAAGCGCAGATAATGCCTCTGCGCTGTGTTGAATAGACTACTTATTTGCGTGGTAGATCGCGAATTTAGTGGTCTTATTTAGAGTCGCGCATTTTCCAAAAGATTGTTCAATAATTGGAATGTATTTTAAGAAGCTGTTCGCAACGATGAATAACTCTCCAGCACGCTTTAAGTGCTTCGGTGCCTGCGCCAGCAGAGTTTCCGTTGCACTGTAGCTGGTGTCTAAACCTGAGTGGAATGGTGGGTTACTGATGATGAATTGGTAGTCTTGTGCTGTATCAGAATAGACATCTGACGCGAAGACTTTACCTGTTAAACCATTCGCTTCCAGTGTTGCTTGGCTTGATGCCACGGCAAATGCACTGATGTCACACATTTCTAGCTCGATATCAGGGTTACGAGACGCCATTACTGCACCTAACACGCCGGCACCACAGCCAAAATCCAGTACCTTGCCTTTTAGTTTTGGCAAAGTATCCAACAGCAGTTGGCTACCCACATCGAACTCACCGTGGCTGAATACGCCAGGAAGACTTTTTACGGTAAGTGATTGCTCACCAATGTTAACTGTGTAGGTTTTAAACCAGTCTTGTAAGTTGAACGCTTGTGGCTGTTCGAAGCATTGGCCCCAGTAGAAAGAACAGCGACGCGCTGAATCGTATTTTACGACCTTGCCGTAAGGCGCAAACATCTTCTCAATACTTTTCACACCAGAGCGGTTTTCACCGACAACGACAATCTCTGTGTCCTTACCTAGCTTGGCAAACAGCATCGCTAACAAATACTCCGCTTCTGCCTTGGCTTTCGGCCAGTAGAGCATCACTAAGTCAGCTTTGGTCTCTTCGGTAAACTCAGCACCGTAAAAACGTTGGATGGTGCTACAACCTTCAAGCTGACGGTAGTAGCTGTAATTAGAAGTGAACACAGAGACAGATTCACAATGCTTCGCTAATTCAACAGGGAATAAGTCTTCGGCCTCACCAGCAACTAAAACATGTTTGCCTTCAAAGTAGGCGAGTTGACGCTGAGCAATCTGGCTTGGGGCAATGTAGGCGGACATAGGACACTCTATTGAATTGTTATCAAAAAATGAGGGCGGATTTTCGCATAATCCGCCCCAAGCTTGAAGTGTTTAATACGCGTTCGGCAGCAAGTTGTCTAAGAATCGGTTAACTCTTGTCTTGCTGGTTTAAAAAGTCTTTAAACTCTTCATCGTAGATATTGAATAGGACAATCGTTATAGCAAAAATCAACGGGCCATAGATAAGACCAATCAAGCCAAACAGTTGAATACCACCCAATAGTGAGAAGAAAATCATCAGGGTGTTCATGCCTGCGCTGCCTTGCATCAGAAGAGGACGCAGAAGATTATCAATTGAACCAACAATTGCCACACAGTAAACCGTTAGGAAAATTGCCCATGTGGTATCACCTGTTAGGAATAAGTAAGTTGCGGCTGGAATCCAGATTAGCGCCGTACCGACTACAGGGATGAAAGAGGCGAAGCCCATCATGGTGCCCCAGAATAGACCAGGGAAACCGGCGATCCACATGCCTAAACCACCAGCAATACCTTGTGCGATTGCGGTTAAGAATGACCCCATTACGGCAGACTTCGATACTTGCTCAATCTCTGTTAGAAGTTTGTCTTCTTGGCTACGAGACAATGGAAGAATATGACGAACGACGCTGATGATTTTATCGTGGTCTCTTAACAAGAAGAACAGAACAAACAGCATCAAGAAAAAATCCATCAAAAAACTGGTCGCATCTCCCAAAATCTTGGCACTGATCCCCACCAGTTTTGAACCAAAGCTAGTCGCGAACTCACCGACTTTTTGAGCGATGGCTTGAGGCTCAATGTTGTCAAAAGGGAGGTAGTTATTTACAAACGACAGCGCTTTGACCACCAATGGATGGGCAAATAGAGTTTGAATGCCACCGTGTGTTACCCATTGATAGGTGTTTTGAGAAAACAGAGAACCTTGTTGAACAATTGCAGCAAACACTGCTAATAAAGGAATAACGATAATAAAAGTCAGTATCACACAAGAAAGCAATGAGACGATGTTTTTTTTCTTTGGTATCTTTCTTTCAAGCCACTCGTGGATCGGGAACATCAAAAGTGAAATGATAAATGCCATTATTATTGAGTTCACATAGGGTTCGATAAGCAGATAACAAGCAAAAGCCGCCGCGAGTAGGGCTATTATGATCACCCAATGGCTAGAATTAATTTTAATTTCTTCTGACACGATAATGGTCTCTATATTGGCATTCTAAGTTTATAATGGCTGCAAAACAGAGAGTTAGCAATGAGGAGTTTTGATTATGGGGTGCTGTGACAAAGATAAGAAATGCCAAGACGAAGAACAGCAAATAAAAAAAGAGATCCCGTGGTTCAGAATGTTCCTTGGTACGTTGATGCTGTTGGTTTTCCTTTTTTGGGAACGTTAGACGCTTTTTGTTAAGTTTTCGAACAAATTGACGGATAATCTAAGTGGAAATACTCGAGGCTGAATAACTCGGCGCACTAAAAAGGGCTGCGTTAATGCAGCCCTAAATTCAATCGGTTAGCGACTTATAAAGGACTTTCGATTAATTACTTTCAGAAGCAATGATCGCGAAACAACGGTCAGCCGCTTCTAGTGTCGCATCAATCTCTTTTGAACCATGAGCCAGAGAAGTAAAGCTTGCTTCAAATGCTGATGGGGCAAGATAAACACCATGCTTAAGCATTAGGTGGAAGAAGCGCTTGAAGCGTTCAACATCACACTTAGTTACATCTTCGTAGCAGGTTACGGTTTCTTGATCTGTAAAGAAGAAGCCGAACATACCGCCAGCTTGGTGTACAAGTAAAGGAATACCGTGCTTGTCAGCAAGCTGCTTGAAGCCATTCGCTAGTTGTTTCGTTTTCGAAGCTAGACGTTTTTCGTTACCTTCTTCTCGTAGAAGGTTCAAACATGCGTAGCCAGCTGCCATTGCTACAGGGTTACCTGAAAGCGTCCCCGCTTGGTAAACTGGGCCTGTTGGTGCGATGTATTGCATCACTTCTTTGCGACCACCAAAAGCGCCCACAGGCATACCGCCGCCGATCACTTTACCAAGGCACGTTAGGTCTGGCTTGATGTTGTAGTAAGCCTGCGCACAGCCTTCAGCAACGCGGAAACCTGTCATTACTTCATCAAAGATTAGCAATGCACCTTCTTGGTCACAGATTTCACGTAGACCTTCGTGGAAGCCTTCTACTGGTGGGATACAGTTCATGTTGCCCGCCACTGGCTCAACGATGATACATGCGATTTCACCTTTGTTTGCAGAGAATAATTCACGTACTGAATCTAGGTTGTTAAACGTTGCCGTTAATGTCAGCTTAGCAAAATCAGCAGGAACACCTGGAGAGCTTGGTTGACCTAAAGTCAATGCGCCAGACCCCGCTTTTACTAGTAGGCTGTCTGCATGGCCATGGTAACAGCCTTCAAACTTGAGGATTTTGTCACGACCAGTGAAGCCACGAGCAAGGCGAATTGCACTCATTGTTGCTTCAGTACCCGAGCTAACCATACGTAGCTGTTCCATTGATGGAACCATCTCAGATACCAGTTCAGCCATTTTGATTTCAGTTTCAGTTGGAGCACCGAAGCTAAGGCCTCGTTGAGCTGCTTCAATGACTGCATCACGAATAACAGCGTGGTTGTGACCCAAAATCATTGGACCCCAAGAGCCAACGTAATCGATATATGCTTTACCATCAGCATCAAAAATAAGTGGGCCATCAGCGCGTTCAACGAAGATTGGCGAACCACCTACGCCATTGAATGCACGAACTGGAGAGTTTACGCCACCAGGAATAGTTTGCTGTGCTTGTTCGTATAGCTCTGCTGATTTGGTCATTGATATATCCTCTTTTGACTGTCGGACCAATTGGCACGCATTGTACCTATCCCGAATCCAACTAGGAATGCTTTCGCCGATATAATCATCCGAATCTGGTTGTTTTGTGTGGTTACACGTTTTAATTGCCAGTTTACAGCAGTAAAAGGGAGGATCCGGTGGTGAATACTTGAACGTTTCAGTCAGGTATTAGATAATCAGCTGAATATAAGAAAATACTCAACAACTATGGTCTCGAATTAGATTTGTATCATGTTGTTTTTGACACAGGTAAGAGAGGTTGTCGTGAGCGAAGTAAATATCCCATTGTCTTTTTCTGATGCAGCAGCTACCCGCGTACAAACGCTAATTGCTGAAGAAGAAAACCCAGAACTAAAACTGCGTGTATATATTACAGGTGGTGGTTGTAGTGGTTTCCAATACGGCTTCACATTTGATGAAAAAGTAAATGATGGTGACACTACCATTGTAAACAGCGGTGTAACGCTGGTTGTTGACCCAATGAGCCTACAGTACTTAATGGGCGGCATGGTTGATTACACAGAAGGCCTAGAAGGCGCACGTTTCTTTGTGAACAACCCGAACGCGACAACAACATGTGGTTGTGGTGCATCATTTAGCGTCTAGCTTTAGTGGAAAGTAGGGCTTGAAAGATTGTAAACGCCGGACTGATGTTCGGCGTTTTTGTTTTAGAGGAACCTTAAAAATACTTACTGCTACTTTAAATTTATTATTTTTCAAAGTATTCCGGCTTTTTGTAAACAGCATATTTTTTAAACTGTCGATCGTGTCCAACTTCATTCTTCGTTGGTCTGTTAAGGTTACTTTTGTACATCAGGAAGTTGTATATAACATGTTAAATTAATTGGCGTAATTAATTATATAGTATAAAAGGATTTGCTATGACCTCTCTCTTTTCTGGCCCATTGCTTTCTCAGAAACTTAAACAGCCATGGTTGGTTTCTTTGATTCTCGTGATGTTGTTGTCTATTTGGCTTGGTTTAGGAGTGGGACAAGCGGAAGAATCGCCAGAGAAAAAAACGGCAGAGGTTCCGCTGGCTAAGGTTTCTTTTCAAACATTCACTTCTTCACCTACCTATAAAAGTATTAATCTCTATGGTAGAACGGCGCCAGATAGACATGCTCGTTTAGGAGCCGAAGTCGCGGGAAAGATTGTTCGATTGAACGTTGTTAAGGGGGATATGGTTAGAGCTGGACAAGCCATTGCTCAGATAGATAAGGGTGATTTAGAAATTCAACTTGAGCGAGCCTCGGCTTTATATCGCTTGAAGCAGAAAGAGTTCAAAGCGGCGCAGTCACTGAAGAAAAGAGGGCTGCAAGGCGAGATAGCCTATACCACCGCAGAGGCTTCACTAACGGAAGCAAAGGCCATGAAGCGCAACGCGGAACTGGCTCTAAAGAATACCGTTATTACTTCGCCTTTTTCGGGCGTGGTTCAAGATTTGATGGTTGAATTAGGGGATTTCGTTGGTGTTGGCGATCCAGTTGCAGGCGTGATTGACCTCGACCCTTTGGTCATCGAAGCCGATGTCAGTGAACGTCATATCCAGCATTTGTTAGTTAATCAGTCTGCCTTGGTTCGCCTGTTGGGAAGAGAAGATGCGGAAGGTCGCTTACGTTATGTTTCTCGAATCTCTTCTGCCTCTACCAATACCTTCCCAATCGAGATAGAAATCGATAACTCTAAAGGTCTATTACCAGCAGGTGTCAGTGCCGAAGTTAAACTCAACCTAGAAACAAGAGATGCAATCAAAATAACACCGGCGATGCTGGCACTGGATGAAGCGGGTAACCTCGGGGTCAAAACTTTGGTCTCTGCTAGTGACTCACCAACGGTGAAGTTTGTGGGCATCCAATTAGTAAAAGCCGAGCAAGATGGCGTGTGGCTCACAGGACTTGGACAACGCGTTGATATCATCACGGTAGGCCAAGGTTTTGTGCGTGATGGCGATTCGGTGATTGCGGTTGCGCAAGGCGCTGAACCCTCAAATGTAACCGCTGAGTAGGAGATTGCCGATGTATTCAATCATTGATGCAGCCTTGTCTCGAGCTCGAACAATGCTCTCCCTTTTGGCGTTAATCCTTGTAGCCGGTGTCGTCACCTATATCACGATCCCCAAAGAGTCGAGCCCAGACATTACTATCCCGATTATCTATGTCTCTGTTGGGCACCAAGGTATTTCGCCAACCGATGCTGAACGCTTATTGGTTAGGCCGATAGAGCAAGAGCTGAGGTCGATTGAAGGCGTAAAAGAGATGACAGCAACTGCAGCAGAAGGCCACGCCTCCGTTGTGTTGGAGTTTAACGTTGGTGTCGATCTTACTAAAGCGATGGCCGATGTTCGTGATGCGGTGGATCTTGCTAAGCCAAAGCTACCAGAAGACAGTGATGAGCCAACTGTGAATGAGGTGACGCTTGCTTCAGAGCAGCCGGTACTTTCGGTTGTGTTATTCGGTACTGTCCCTGAACGAACTATTGTGCAAATAGCCCGCGATCTTGGTGATGAATTAGAAAGCTACCGGCAAATTCTAGAGGTCGATATTGCGGGTGATCGTGATGATATCGTAGAGATTCTCGTTGATCCTTTACTAATGGAAAGTTACAGCCTCGATCAAGCTGATATCTACAATCTGATTGCTTTGAATAACCGAGTCGTGGCGGCGGGTTTCGTTGATACGGGTTATGGGCGTTTCTCTGTCAAAGTTCCTTCGGTTTTTGATTCCTTAAAAGATGTGCTTGAGTTACCTATCAAAGTGGATGGTAAACAGGTGGTGACATTCGCTGATGTGGCTACGGTTCGTCGAGCATTTCGAGATCCAGAGAGCTTTGCTCGTTTAGATGGTAAATCTGCAGTTGTCTTAGATATTAAGAAGCGTGCAGGCGAGAACATCATCGAAACCGTAGAGTTAGTCAAAGCTGTTATGGTCGGAGCTCAACAGCAAGCGGAATGGCCAAATAATTTATTGGTTAAATATACCTGGGATGAATCTAAAGATGTGAAGATCATGCTCAATGATCTTCAAAACAATATCTTATCCGCCATCATTTTAGTGGTGATCGTTATCATCGCAATTCTTGGTGTTCGTACCGCATTACTGGTTGGCATTTCAATCCCCGGGTCATTTCTTACGGGGTTATTGGTTTTGTCTGTATTTGGCTTAACTGTCAATATCGTGGTGCTATTTTCGTTGATTATGGCTGTTGGTATGTTGGTCGATGGCGCGATTGTGGTTACTGAGTTTGCTGATAGGCGGATGCAAGAAGGGGAAGGGCGTAAAGCAGCCTATCGAGATGCGGCTAAGCGTATGGCATGGCCAATCACTGCCTCTACGGCAACAACCTTGGCGGCGTTTGCTCCGTTGTTGTTTTGGCCGGATGTAACGGGCGAGTTCATGAAGTTCTTGCCATTAACACTGATCGCGACCTTAACTGCTTCATTGATCATGGCGTTGTTGTTTGTTCCCGTACTAGGCGGGTTGATTGGTAAACCTCAATACGTATCTCCTCAGAGCCAAGCTCGAATGGTGGCTTTGCATAATGGCGATTTTTCACAAGCAACGGGCTTAACCAAGGCGTACTACCACACATTATCTATTGCGATTAGTCACCCATTTAAAATTCTTTTCGGTGCGATATTACTTGCGGTTGCGGTGGGTTTTACTTACTCCAAGGCCGGGCTTGGTGCTGAGTTCTTCCCTGAAGTCGATCCGCCATTTTTTAACGTCAAAGTTCGTTCACATGGTGATCTTTCAATTCAAGAAAAAGATGAGATTATGCGCGATATCGAACAGATGATGCTGAATCATGATGAGTTCGATACTGTTTACACACGAACGGGTGGCGACGATCAAATTGGTTTGATCTCGATTACACCTGTCGATTGGCAATATCGTCGTAGTGTTAAAGCGATCATTGAAGAGTTGAAGCTACAAACTGAACCTTACCCAGGGGTTGAGATTGAATTCAAGTTTCCCGATGCAGGACCGCCAGTTGAAAATGACTTAGTGATTGAGCTGGCGGCAAAAACACCAGAGCAACTTAATCAGGCGGCTAAAATTGTGAGGCATTGGGCGGACGGCAACCAAGCGCTAACCAATGTTAGTGATACCGCGAGTAAAGACGGTATAGATTGGAAGGTGGATATTCGCCGAGACGATGCTGCCCGTTTTGCTGCGGATGCAACCTTAGTTGGTAATACCGTTCAGTTTGTCACCAATGGATTAAAGATTGGTGATTACCTGCCAGATGACTCATCAGAAGAAGTCGACATCTTAGTGCGTTACCCGAATGATAAGAGAGACATTGGCCGCTTTGACCAGTTAAGAGTCAAAACACCGGCAGGTCTTGTTCCGATTACCAACTTCGCGCAGATTGTTCCTGACCATAAGCAAGACACGATCAAGCGTCTTGATGGTAAGCGAGTAGTGAACATCATGGCGGATATGGAAGAGGGCTATAACCTTGCCCTCGAACTGCCAAAGATCGAACAGTCGCTGAGAGAGTTGGGGCTGCCGAGTAGCGTTGAGTTCCGTATCCGTGGTCAAAATGAAGAACAAGAAAACTCTTCGGCCTTCTTACAAAGTGCATTCATGGTTGCTCTTGCAGTAATGGCGTTGATTCTGATCACTCAGTTCAATAGCTTCTATCAAGCATTCTTGATTCTCAGTGCGGTGTTGTTTTCAACGGTTGGTGTGTTTGTTGGCTTGCTTATCTTCCAGCGTCCGTTTGGCATCGTGATGTCTGGCATTGGGGTTATTGCGCTTGCTGGGATAGTGGTGAACAACAATATCGTGTTGATTGATACCTATAACCAGTTAATTAAAAGAGGCTTAGATAAGCGAGATGCCATTCTAAGAACTGGTGTTCAGCGTTTAAGGCCGGTAATGTTAACGACGATAACCACCATTTTAGGTTTGATGCCAATGGTCTTAGAGATGAACATCGACCTGATAAATCAAAAAATAGAGTTCGGTGCTCCGAGTACGCAGTGGTGGTCTCAATTGGCTACGGCAATTGCAGGAGGATTGGCGTTTGCGACGGTACTGACATTGGTACTGACGCCTTGTTTGTTAATGATAGGGCGAAACAAAAAATCTGAAATAACAGACACTGTGGTTCGACGAAAATAAAAAAGAGCACCTAAATAGGGGCTCTTCTCATATGGTTATTTAACGGTGAAGTTGCTGAAACCTGTAAACGATCTAATTGGTCGCAAGCAACTGACCATATCGCTCAAGGTTTTGTAGTCGGAGCCCTGAATTCGCAATGAAGGTCGTTTTCGTTTTGCCGGTCAACGATTTTGATTGAGGCAGTTTCACCGTCCGTGCATTCTTATGTATGCCGTTGACCAAGAATTCATAGTGTAAGTGTGGGCCAGTCACGCGACCGGTTCCACCAAGAGTACCGATAGTTTGGCCTTGTTTTACGCGCTGACCTGTTTTCACCATACGTCGCTTCATGTGTAGGTACTTGGTGATGTAGGTGTTGCTGTGTCGGATGAACACGTAGTTACCATTGAATTGGTTGTAACCTGACTTTTGAACAATACCGTCACCGGCTGCCCAGATAGGCGTGCCAACAGGAGCTGCGTAGTCAGTACCGCGGTGAGCGCGAACCTTACCGGTTACTGGGTGTCTCCTGGTAGGATTAAAGTTCGATGTTACTCGACGAAAATCAATTGGTGAGCGCAAGAACGCTTTCTTCATTGCTCGACCATTTTCATCGAAGTAGTTGCCGCTCTTATCATCCAATACCGCGGTAAATGAGTCGCCTTGGTTTTTGAATACAGCTGCCATAATTTTACCGCGACCAACCACTTCACCTTCAACCACTTTCTCTTGGTATAAGATTTTGAAGCTGTCGTTCTTGCGAATATCTAACGCAAAGTCGATATCCCAACCGAAGATCCCCGCTAGCTCCATCATTTGATTTGCGGTTAGCCCTGCGCTCACGCCTGCATTCCAGAAATTCGACGTAATATTGGCTTCGGCATAATTGTATTGGTAGGCAATTTCTTTTTTGTCAAAACTCGAGGAAAAGGAATCACCAGACTTGGTGATTTTAAAGTTTTCAAATGCACTAAGCTGTCGTTTTAGCTGAATAAGGTTGTTGTTTTCATCAAAACCAAATTGCAAAACATCGCCGGGTCTTAGGTTAGATAGCTGATTTTTAATATCATTATTGGTATTAAGTAGAGTGATCAGTAAGCGGTATGAGAGGCCGATGCGTTCGAATAAAACAGAGGTGCTTTCGCCAGAGCGAACGGTATATTTTTCCCAATTGAGTACTGATGTTGGTAGTGTGTCACTTGAATTGGTAAGAATAGATGCATTGATAGCTAGTGGGTAATGTTTTCCCACGACTAAAGCGCCAGTGTCGTCACGTAAGCTGTTGACATCAGGGAGTAAGAAAATCGCGACGAAAATTACAGCACTAAAAAATGCGATAAAAGCCCGGTGCAAAATAGGAAGACGTGCAAAAATTGATAACATGTTCCGGTTCGTTTTGTAAATATGATGAAAATCGACGATGGAATAGTGTAACTGGTTTCAAAATACATCGCTATTCAAGTAAGATGTCTAATTATTATATTTTTGCCAAATCTGTGGGAGTGAACAAGAATGGCGAGTATTGAAGCTGCACTAGCCGAGATCAAACGTGGCGTAGAAGAACTAATTCCAGAAGACGAACTGATAGCTAAGTTAAAAGAAGGTCGTCCTTTACGCATTAAGCTGGGTGCCGATCCAACTGCTCCAGATATCCACTTGGGCCATACGGTTATCTTTAACAAGCTTCGTGCTTTCCAAGAGCTTGGTCATGAAGTGACATTCCTTATTGGTGATTTTACTGCAATGGTTGGTGACCCATCAGGTAAGAACTCCACTCGTCCACCACTAAGCCGTGAAGACGTATTGAAGAATGCTGAAACTTACAAAGAGCAAGTATTCAAGATTCTAGATCCTGCGAAAACACAAATTCGTTTCAACTCTGAGTGGTTATCTGAGCTTGGTGCTGAAGGTATGATTCGTCTTGCTTCTAACCAAACCGTTGCTCGTATGCTTGAGCGTGATGACTTTAAAAAACGTTATGCTGGTAGTCAACCGATCGCAATCCACGAATTCATGTACCCACTTCTACAAGGTCACGACTCTGTTGCACTAGAGAGCGATGTTGAACTTGGCGGTACTGACCAAAAGTTTAACCTTCTAATGGGTCGTGAACTGCAAAAAGCGGCAGGTCAAAAACCACAAACAGTATTGATGATGCCACTGTTGGTTGGTCTAGACGGTGTTAAGAAGATGTCTAAGTCTGCGCACAATTACATTGGTATCAGCGAAGCACCAAGCGAGATGTTTGGTAAGATCATGTCGATCTCTGACGATCTAATGTGGAGCTACTACGAGCTACTATCTTTCCGTCCACTTGAAGACGTTGCGGAACTAAAAGCTGGCGTTGATGCAGGTAAAAACCCGCGTGACGTGAAAGTTCTTTTAGCTAAAGAGATCATTGCTCGTTTCCACAGTGAAGCGGACGCAGAAGCGGCTGAACAAGAATTCGTTAATCGTTTTGCGAAGAACCAAGTACCAGATGATATGCCTGAATTCGAATTCGAAGCAGGCCTACCCATTGCTAACGTTCTAAAAGAAGCGGGTCTAGTAAACTCGACTTCTGATGCGATGCGTATGATTAAGCAAGGCGCAGCTAAGCTTGAAGGCGAAAAGATTGAAGACAGCAAATTTGTACCGGAAGCAGGTACCGCCGTTTACCAAGTTGGTAAGCGTAAATTTGCTCGTATTACTATCAAGTAATATTAAGGCTCGATGATTTATCGAAAAGGCATCTATGGATGCCTTTTTTATTCCCCTCAAAATAAGAACTATTGACCGAAATTTGACAAAGTTTTTGAACGTGAGCTGCTACACTGCGCGCGCTGTCAAATTGGCAGTAATTCTGGAGATTTTTATGAACAATACCGACCATCCTCCTAGTTTGAATGGAGAAGAATAACCTGACTCGGTATTGATCTATTGTCCTGCCGTTCCGGTAGGGTATCTTTGTTTTCCCCTCTAATTCTTTTCCACACTCTAGATTCTAACAAATAGACACATCTGTGCGTTAAGCTCTTGGTGCGCCTAGCGGTATGCTTTTTGTGTACTAGTGTAGGCTATTTGTTTTGATGGTCGTTACCTTTGCCAATCGGGAGATTCGTCATGACGGTAATGAACAACACTTTTTTATCTATTGAAGCTCTGTATTCAGAGCAAGACATCCGAGCTGTATCTAATGCATTTCAGCAATACGGACGTGAGCAACAAATTAACCTTTTGAACCGTATGCCACTTGAGGATGCGGTGTTAGTACTTGGACAATGTTCTCTCAGTGCGATTCAGGCCTTACTTAGTGGTTTAGAGGAGCAAGGCTTTGAGAAGCGTTCTCGACATTTAGCTCACCAACTAGGGTTGATCTATTCAGAGGTTGAGCCTCAGCAGGGTTACCTTTCAACGGGGGTTATGAGCCACGTTAGGCAGCGTATCGGTTGGATTATCGCCTTAGCGTTACTTGGTATTGTTTCTGGACTTATCATTGCTCAATATGAAGATATCCTGAGCCAATTGGTACTGCTGGCGATCTATATGCCTGTTATAGCCGCAGCGGGTGGTAACACGGGCACCCAAGCTGCGACTCTGGTGATCAGAGCCTTAGCCACCGGTGAGATGAAGAAGCGCCAATGGGCTCAAGTTTTATGGAAGGAGTTTAGAGTCGCCATTTGCTTAGCTTTTGCTATAGCTGTGGTGATGATCGGTCGTATCTTATTGTTTAGTGATAACCAGTCAATAGGGGAGTACGACATCAATATGATTGCTTTTGCGATTGCGATGGCGCTATTTATTCAGGTGACGATATCAACAGTATTAGGTGCTGGGTTACCGATCGTAGCAAGGTTGTTTAAGCTTGATCCAGCGGTGTTAGTGAGCCCGGTGCTTGCTTCGATAGTTGATATCTCAGGAATGTGGATCTACTTCACTGTCGTGAACTCATTCCTAGGAATCGCTTAGCTCTTATAAAAATAGGCACTTATAAAAATAGTTAAATACATCTGAGAAACAAAAATGGCGCTGAAGATTGAAGGTCTTCAGCGCCATTTTTATTGTTTAAGTAGATGCTTACACAGAACTACGCATTACTTAGATTTGCTTTGTGTTTGACTGAACTCGACCACATCTTTGTAGAAAGCACGTTCAAACTGAGTGATCGGCGCTTCTACTGGTTTGTCTGGATTCTGTTCTTCAGGGAAGTAATCACGGACAAACTGCACAAACAGAGAGTTTGGTTTTCCCGCCTGATCTAATCCGTATCCCGCCATGTTGTAACTGCCGTATAGAGATCCACTCTTGGCAATGATGTTGCCTTGGGTAGGTGCTTTTCTCATGCTTTGACGATATTTGAGCGTTCCATCAGTGCCTGATGTAGGCATAGCCTCAATCAGGTTGAGCTGTTGGTCATTATCCCAGATGTAACGCAGAACCTGAGCCATGGTTTGTGAGGTCATGCGATTATTCCTCGATAACCCTGAACCATCGACCAACTGCGCTTTGCTTAGGTCAATGTTGGCCTTGGTCTGCAATATCTGTTTTATTGCTTCAGTACCATTATTAAAGCTACCGGGCTGGGCATAAAACGTTGCACCAAGCGTTTTGGTTAGGTTGTCTGCGATGAGGTTGTCTGATTTCTTCAGCATGGTATCGAGCAGTTCTGGAAGTTTTTCAGAACGGTGACTCGCGACTAATATGGTTTTGTTTACTTTAGCTTTTTTACCAATAACTACGTCGCCTTTAACTTGGATTTTCAGCTCTTTAAGAAGCGAAGTGACGACTTGATAGGTGTAAAGTTCTGGGTTTTGAATCGCGAACTTGAGTGGTAATGGCTTCTTACGTTCAATCAAGCAACCAGAAAGCTTGTAAGTATTGTTTGGAGTAGTAATGAGCTCTAAGTTGCATTGTGTGGCCTTCTGCCCTGATCGAGTTACGGTGGCTGCGGTGGTTGTCACGTCTATCGGATAATGAGCTGGGATATATACTCGTGTGGTACCGTTATCTTTCGTATAAATAGAGGCTTGTGCGCAGTTGCTGTCTAACGTCATTGCACTAGAAGGCGCGCTGTAACAAACGCCTAGAATGTCCCAAGGCCAACCAACCGCTCGTTGATAGCCCGTAAAAGCCGAGTTATCTAGGTATAAGTTGCCCGTGATGGTTCCGGATTGAGATTTAGCGTATTGAGCTAAAAGGCTTTTTAGATCCTCTCGCTGTAGCGTTGGGTCTCCGCTAAATGAGATCACTGCATCCTTACTAGAACGAGAAATGCTAGTCGTATAGTGAAAGTCATCCCCTAATTCTAATTTAGCCGCCAAAGCCGTGACCAGTTTTAAAGTGCTAGCTGGTGGATAGAAGCCACCACTGTCGATATCCATTTCATTTAAATCGCCACTTAGAGATCCTAAGATTAAACTTGTGCTACTGCCAGCGGGCAGTTTATTTAAAGGAGCGTAAGCGAAAGAGGTAATTGAGTAGCTACCAAGTGATAAGCCACATAGAAGTAGTGTGGGTAGAAGGTGCATAGAAGATTTTCTTGGATGGCTGATATTTTCAGTATACAGATATAAAAAAACGCCCGCTAGATAGCGGGCGTTTTGATTCTCAATTAACTAATCAATTAGATAATCAGAATTAGAAGTCGTAACGTAGACCTAGAGCTATTTCGTCTTCAGCGTCAGCAGAAGTTGCTGAAGAGCTTAGTTGCGCAGTGCTACCGATCTTATCGCCTTCAGAAATTAGGTTGAAGTTGTAAGATACGTAACCACGGAAGTTAGGCTTGAAGTAGTACGTAGCGTCGATTGCGATGTTGTCTGCAGACGTTTCATCGTTAGTTTCAGCGTTGTTGTACGTAGTTGTAAATACAGTTTGGCCAAGAGTGTAAGCTGCTGCTAATTCGTAACCTGTGTAGTCAACAGAATCTTTGAATGCTGCTGCTTTTTCGCCGTCTGTGAATACACCTGCGAAGTACAGGTCAGAGATAGCGTAAGAACCAGAAAGCATGTACTCGTTAGATTGGTCTTGGTCTGCGTAACCAGCACCTAGCTTAACGCCAGTCTCGCCGATCGCGTAGATAGCAGATAGAGAGTAGCCATCTGCGTTGTTATCAACGTATTCACCTGCAGCATTTTCCGAGCGGTCAGCAAAGCGGTAGCTTGCTTTTAGGCCTAGGTCTTGGAATTGACCTTTGTAAGAAAGCATGTTGTCAGAACGGTCAGCTACAGCGATTTTGTCTGCAGCAGAGTTACCGTGGTAAGCCATGATATCGGTGAAGTCTGTGATTACACCTAGAGCACCTTCGTTTTTACCGTAAGTCACTTCACCAAATGTACCGCCTAGACCAGCGTACGTGTAACGGTTAGTAATGTCAGTGCTATCTTCGTTATCTGTAGCGCCACCGTTTTCGTTTGTTGTGAATTCACCTTCGTAGAAACCAACGCCGTATAGGCCGTCTTGGATTTCAACTTTACCTAGGAAGTTAAGACGGATACGTGTTTTGTCTTCAGCTTTGCCATCTTTTAAAGATAGACGAGCTTCAGCACGGCCGCCCATTTCAACAGAGTTACCGTCTTGGTTGTATAGTTCTGCCGCGTTAGCGCCAGTAGCAAGAGCTGCAGCAGATACAGCAAGCGCGATCATAGTCTTGTTCATGTTATTAATTTCCTAATTACTGTCCATAAAGGTATTTATCAAGGATTTGAATCCTTTTTGTGTATTACTCGTATTAATCAAGCTTCATAATCATGCTTAGAGCAAAAGTGCAAAACTTGCTAGAGCAATTCATGGGGTTCTTTTTACCCTTAAAGTTCAATGCTTCGTTAGTAAAATGATATCAATAAAAATACTGAACGCTGTTTTATTGGTTTTTTTGTTATTTAAACTGTTGTTTTAAAATAATTTTAGTTGAAGTGTGATCTATGTTTATTTGGTTTGTTTTTGTTATTTTTAGGTATTTTATCTCCGATTTGTTGGTCGGGAGATTAGTATTGATTTTTGTGATGCCTGTAATTTAGACTTAGATAAAGCTTTTATAATGCAAAGTTGAATAAAGATGATTTAGCTATCAAGTTTGTTTACACTAAGCCATATCGTTTTGTTTCTACCACCCAGTAAATACGTTGGGTGGATTTATGTTGGCCAAAGAAAGCTTTGGCATAGAGGTAAAAAATGGAAAAGGTTCCAATGACAGTACGTGGCGCTCAGCAGCTACGTGACGAATTAGATCGCCTACTTAAGCTACGCCCTGTTATCTCAGCAGCTATTGGTGAAGCACGTGAACTAGGTGACCTAAAAGAGAATGCTGAATATCACGCGGCTCGTGAAGAGCAGGGTATTTGTGAAGCTCAAATCCGTGATATCGAATACAAGCTATCGCTGGCTCAGATCATCGATGTAACGCAAATGGATAATACGGGCAAGATTATCTTTGGTACGACAGTGACGCTTATCGATGTGGATACAGATGATGAGTTCCGCTACCAAATCGTCTCAGAAGACGAAGCAGACATCAAAACGGGTCGCATTTCTGTGAAATCGCCAATTGCTCGTGGCCTTATCGGTAAAATGGAAGGCGACGAAGTAATAATCTCCACCCCTGGAGGTGACAAAGACTTCGAAATCGACAAAGTAGAATATATCTAATTGAATTGTCTTTGTTTTTGATAAGTAAAAAGGTCGCTTAATGCGACCTTTTTCGTTTCTCACGCTACACTAAAAGATAAGAGCAGTAGATCTTTCTTTGTGATGCTAGCTTATTATATCGCTAACTTATTTACGTGGAATCTCGATTTTTCGTGCTTCTGACTGACGGAACAGTACTAGAACCTTACCGATAGTCTGGACTTTCTCAGCTTTAGATTCACGTACAATGGCGTCGATAATCAGTTGCTTAGTCTCACGGTCTTCTGATGCAACTTTAATTTTGATCAGTTCGTGGTGGTCTAGAGCTAATTCGATTTCCGCTAGAACAGCTTCAGTAAGTCCATTTGCGCCCATTAGCACAACAGGTTTTAAACTGTGAGCTAGGCCCTTTAGATGCTGCTTTTGTTTGGTACTTAGGTTCATTACGCGGCCAATTTTCTTTACTATTAGGGTTGAAAAAACCTATTTTAACGCCATCTAAAGCTTAAGACTATAATTTATTCAGTAATTAGTACTTTCCTCTAATTTAGGTATCCAATGAGTAAACAGAAACATTCGGCTAGTTCAGGCCGTTGGTTGAAGGAGCACTTCGACGACAAGTACGCAAACGAAGCAAGAAAAAAAGGTTATCGCTCGCGTGCTTATTTCAAAATGGAAGAGATTCAGACGAAAGATAAATTGATGTCTCCAGGGATGACTATTGTGGATTTGGGGGCCGCACCTGGCGGTTGGTCTCAATATGCTGCTAAGATTGCGGGAGACAGCGGACAAATCATTGCGTGTGACTTATTGCCAATGGACCCTATTGCTGGGGTTAGTTTCTTACAAGGCGATTTCCGCGAAGATGTTGTGCTAGAAGCTCTACTGGAACGTATACAGCCAAACATGGTCGACGTAGTGATGTCAGATATGGCGCCTAATATAGCAGGTAATAATTCTGTGGATCAGCCACGAGCTATGTATTTAGTTGAATTAGCTTTGGATATGTGTCGACAAGTTCTAGCTACCAATGGTAGTTTTGTTGTAAAAGTATTCCAAGGCGAAGGGTTTGATCAATATGTTAAGGACGTCCGTGAGATGTTTAAAACAGTCAAAGTTAGAAAACCCGACTCTTCTCGAGCTCGCTCTCGTGAAGTGTTTATCGTAGCCACTGGTTACAAAGGTTAACGATTCTCTTCTAAGAGTTAGAGTTAACAATATGGCTACAGGTTATAAACTGTAGTACCCTACCTTTAATTACAATTAGTTATCGAGAGGCTGACACCTTGAGTGACATGGCAAAAAATTTAATTCTGTGGCTTGTTATCGCTGTAGTGTTGATGTCGGTATTCCAGAGCTTTGGCCCTGGGGAAAGTAACGGCAGATCAGTAGATTACACCACGTTTGTACAGGAAGTTGGCCAAGGCCAGATTCAAGACGCACAGTTCAATAACAGCGAAATCACTTTCACACGTCGTGGCGGTGGTGCTAAGTATGTAACTTACATGCCTGTTTATGATCAAAAGCTACTTGATGACTTAATTAATCAAAACGTAAAAGTTCAGGGTACACCACCTGAAGAGCAGAGCCTGCTTGGCACTATCTTCATCTCATGGTTCCCAATGATCTTACTGATTGGTGTATGGATTTTCTTCATGCGTCAAATGCAAGGCGGTGGCGGCGGTAAAGGCGCGATGTCTTTCGGTAAGAGCAAAGCTCGTATGATGAGCGAAGAACAAATTAAAACGATGTTTGCTGATGTTGCAGGTTGTGACGAAGCAAAAGAAGACGTTAAAGAACTTGTTGACTACCTTCGTGACCCTAGTCGTTTCCAAAAACTAGGCGGTAAGATCCCGACAGGTATTCTGTTGGTTGGTCCTCCTGGTACTGGTAAGACATTGCTTGCAAAAGCGATTGCAGGTGAAGCGAAAGTACCTTTCTTTACTATTTCAGGTTCTGACTTCGTAGAAATGTTCGTTGGTGTTGGTGCATCTCGTGTACGTGACATGTTTGAACAAGCGAAGAAGGCTGCACCATGTATCATCTTTATCGATGAAATCGATGCCGTAGGTCGTCAACGTGGCGCTGGTGTTGGTGGTGGTCATGATGAACGTGAACAAACGCTGAACCAAATGCTGGTTGAGATGGATGGTTTCGAGGGTAACGAGGGTATTATTGTTATTGCTGCGACTAACCGTCCAGATGTACTTGACCCAGCATTACTTCGTCCGGGTCGTTTTGACCGTCAAGTTGTGGTTGGTCTACCTGATGTACGTGGTCGTGAACAGATTCTTAAAGTACACATGCGTAAAGTTCCATTATCAGGTGATGTTGAACCATCTCTGATTGCTCGTGGTACTCCAGGTTTCTCTGGTGCAGATCTAGCGAACCTTGTTAACGAAGCGGCGCTATTTGCTGCTCGCGGTAACAAGCGTAATGTATCTATGGTTGAGTTTGAACTTGCGAAAGACAAAATTATGATGGGTGCCGAGCGCCGTTCGATGGTTATGTCTGAAGAAGTGAAAGAGTCAACGGCTTACCATGAAGCGGGTCACGCAATTGTTGGTCGTTTGGTGCCTGAACACGATCCTGTGTACAAGGTGTCAATCATTCCACGTGGTCGTGCGCTTGGTGTAACTATGTACCTCCCCGAGCAAGATCGCATAAGCATGTCTCGCCAACATCTAGAGTCAATGATCTCTAGTTTGTACGGTGGTCGTCTTGCTGAAGAACTTATCTATGGTAAAGACAAAGTTTCGACTGGTGCGTCTAACGATATCGAACGTGCAACTGATATTGCTCGTAAGATGGTTACGCAGTGGGGCTTCTCTGAAAAACTGGGCCCTCTTCTATATGCTGAAGAAGAAGGCGAAGTTTTCCTAGGTCGCGGTATGAGCCAAGCGAAACATGTTTCTGACGATACTACTAAGCTGATCGATGAAGAGATTCGTATCCTAATCGACCGTAACTATGCTCGTGCGAAGCAAATTCTTGAAGAGAACATGGATATCATGCACTCGATGAAAGATGCGCTAATGAAGTTTGAAACGATTGATGCTGGTCAGATTGATGACTTGATGGAACGTAAAGACGACATTCGTGAGCCTGCTGGTTGGGGTGATCAGGCGAAAGCAGAACCTGCAAAGGAAGAAGCTAAACCTGAAGCGAAATCAGAAGAAGCAACAGCTGAAGAGTCGAAAGTTGAAGAAGTTAAGTCTGAATCAGATGATGCTCAAAACAAAGATTCTTAATCACTAATCTATAAATTAAAACCCTGACTATGCTCAGGGTTTTTCTGTTTATAGCCTTAAGTGTTTTACTTTTTAAGAGCTGCATTTCATGATATTAAAAGCAAACAATAAAACTCTTGTTTTAGACCGCCCACATGTAATGGGCATCCTCAATATCACCCCTGATTCTTTCTCTGATGGTGGGAAATTCAATTCATTAGATAATGCCTTACTGCAAGCAGAACGAATGATTCAAGCTGGCGTGAGCATTATTGATATTGGTGGTGAATCGACTCGCCCAGGAGCACCTGACGTTTCCCTAGAAGAAGAGCTTTCCCGGGTGATTCCTACAATTAAAGCAATTCGCGCTAAATTTGATGTTTGGATCTCTATTGATACCAGTAAACCTGAAGTGATGCGCGAGGCTGTTGAAGCGGGGGCTGATTTGATCAATGATGTGCGCGCATTGCAAGACCCCGGAGCTTTACAAGTTGCCGCCGATGCGAATGTGCCAGTTTGCCTGATGCACATGAAAGGTCAGCCAAGAACCATGCAAGCCAACCCAAATTACGATGATGTCCTAACGGATGTCGAAGCGTTCTTAAAAGAAAGGGTAGAGGCTTGTGAGGCTGTTGGTATATCAAAAGAGCAGCTGATTCTGGATCCTGGTTTTGGTTTTGGTAAAACCATTGAGCATAATTACCACCTATTAGCGCACCTTGAAAAATTTCACACGCTTGGGTTGCCAGTCTTAGCGGGGATGTCGAGAAAATCGATGATCTTTAAGCTACTAGACAAAGCCCCAGCAGATTGCATGGTCGCTAGTGTCACTTGCGCGACTATCGCTGCAATGAAAGGGGCTCAAATTATTCGCGTTCACGATGTTGAAGACACGTTAGAAGCGATGAAGATAATCGAAGTGATGAATAACAATCACTAATAATAATTAAGGAAAATCCACATGTCAGATAAAAGACGTTACTTCGGAACAGATGGTGTGCGTGGCAAGGTAGGCCAATACCCGATTACCCCTGATTTTGTTCTGAAGCTTGGCTGGGCTGCGGGACGTGTTCTTGCGAAACAGGGTACAAAGAAAGTAATCATTGGTAAAGATACTCGTATTTCTGGCTACATGCTTGAATCAGCTTTAGAGGCAGGCCTTGCTGCAGCTGGTCTTCAGGCGACCTTTACAGGCCCTATGCCGACCCCGGCTGTTGCTTACCTAACACAAACATTCCGTGCGGAAGCTGGGATAGTTATCTCTGCGTCACATAACCCATATTACGATAATGGCATTAAATTTTTCTCTTCGGAAGGTACAAAGTTGCCTGATGATATTGAATTGGCCATTGAAGCAGAACTAGATAAAGACATTGAGTGTGTTGATTCTTCTGAGCTGGGTAAAGCAGTACGTCTAAACGATGCGGCTGGTCGTTACATTGAATTTTGTAAGAGTACATTTCCAAATCAGATGACGCTTGCTGGAATGAAGATCGTTGTCGATTGTGCACATGGCGCGACCTACCATATTGCTCCTGCTGTATTCAGAGAGCTTGGTGCTGAAGTGATTGCGATTGGTGTTGAGCCTAACGGTACCAACATCAATCACGAAGTAGGCGCAACAGATGTTAGAGCGCTGCAAGCTAAAGTACTTGAAGAGGGAGCGGCTTTAGGGCTTGGTTTTGATGGTGACGGCGACCGCATCATTATGGTTGATGAACTCGGTAACAAGGTAGATGGCGACCAAATCGCTTACATCATTGCTCGTGATGCATTGCGTCGTGGTGAGCTGAAGGGGGGCGTTGTTGGTACATTAATGACCAACCTTGGTATGGAAAACGGCCTTAAGCAGCTAGGTATTCCATTTGTACGTGCCGCTGTCGGTGACCGTTATGTAATGGAGCAGCTTCTGGCTAAAGGTTGGAAAATCGGTGCTGAAAACTCTGGTCACGTTATCTTGTTGGATAAAGTAACTACGGGTGATGCTATTGTTGCTGCCCTGCAAGTACTAGCATCAGTCGTGGACAGTAATATGACATTGAATGAACTTTCTCAAGGTATGACTTTATACCCTCAAGTTCTCGAAAATGTTCGCTTCAGCGGAGACTCAAACCCACTAGAAGCAGAAGCGGTTAAGGCGGCTGTGGTTGAAGTGGAAGCTGAACTTGGTGAGAAAGGTCGTGTACTACTTCGTAAGTCTGGCACAGAGCCTTTACTGCGCGTGATGGTCGAGGGTGAAGACGCTGAACTTGTTCAATCATCTGCACTTAAGATTGCTGATGCAGTAAAAGCTAACTGCTAATCAGCCTTAACTTTAACAGGCGTACTGAGTGTTCCCTGTTATTAGAAATGGTTGAGTTATATAGGGGCTAAAGGGACCTGAGTGTGTTTAGTGTCGCTTTTGGCCTTTTTTTGACCACTCACTTGGTAAAGACTTATTTTTTGGAAAAATCCTCTTGTCAGGCCACGCTGCATTCGCTAGTATTGCTCGGCCTTCAGTTAGGAGGCCGCTAGCCTTGTTCATGAAAGTATTTTTTGAACGGCGCTGGCTCAACAATTAGGAACATAGGTGGAAAAATGTTTACAGTTCTACTTGTGATTTACCTGTTGGCAGCGCTTGGTGTAATTGGCCTAGTGTTGATTCAACAAGGTAAAGGCGCAGATATGGGAGCCTCTTTCGGTGCTGGCGCTTCAAACACTGTGTTTGGTGCTGGTGGCTCAGGAAATTTCCTTACCCGAATGACTGCAGTTTTTGCAACTACATTTTTTATCCTTAGCTTAGTACTTGGTAATATGTCTACACATAAAACTGAGTCTCAGTGGATTGACCCGACCCAAGGTCAGGTAATTCAACAAGCTGAAGATGCAGTGAGTGAAGTTCCGACGCAAGGCGACGAAATTCCACAATAATCTGTAAAGATTTGATGCCGAGATGGTGAAATTGGTAGACACGCTAGCATGAGGTGCTAGTGCCTTAGGGTGTGAGGGTTCGAGTCCCTCTCTCGGCACCATGTTTACAAACTTGTAAAACATCTTGTTGGGCGTATAATGCTCACAAGTCGGACGCGGGATGGAGCAGTTTGGTAGCTCGTCGGGCTCATAACCCGAAGGTCGTCGGTTCAAATCCGGCTCCCGCAACCAATTTTCAATGCTATAATGTAGCATGTGTTGGTGGCAAGTTTGCACAGTGTGAACCTCACTGTGAGCTAAGTGAATATCTAATATGATAACTCTTAGCATATAAGGGTCCAGCAATAAAAACCCCGGCTTATACGGGGTTTTTTGTTATCTAAGCATTTGTAAATGCGTTTAGATAATATTTGCTTGGAATTTAAATTGGGCTTTGAGCCCTTTTTTTGTTTCTGGAGTGGTTAAATGACTGGTTTAGAAAGACAACTTACTGAAATGCTTGACGCTCCAGTAGCAGCATCAGGTTATGAGTTAGTTGGATTAGAATTTATTCGTGCTGGTGAGCACTCAACGCTACGTATTTACATCGATTCACCAAACGGTATTAATGTAGATGATTGTGCTGAAGTTAGTCACCAAGTCAGTGCCGTAATGGACGTTGAAGATCCAATTTCAGTGGCTTATAACCTTGAAGTGTCTTCACCAGGTTTAGAAAGACCATTGTTCAAAGCAGAGCATTACCAACAATTTATTGGTCACGAGGTAAGCATCGTTTTAAAAATGGCTGTCGGCAACCGTCGTAAATGGAAAGGTAATATCCAATCTATCGAAGGCGAGACAGTGAAAGTATTGGTAGAAGGACAAGAAGAAGAATTCGTCCTTAGCAATATTGCGAAAGCTAACCTGATCCCTAAATTTTAGTTCTCCTAGAGAGAAGAGCTTAAGAGGCTAGATTAATGAACAAAGAAATTTTGGCGGTAGTAGAAGCTGTTTCTAATGAGAAAGCAGTTCCTCGTGAGCGTATTTTTGAAGCGCTTGAAATCGCGCTTGCTACGGCAACAAAAAAGAAAAGCGAACTAGAAATTGAAGTTCGTGTTGAGATTGACCGTAAAACGGGTGATTTCGAAACTTTCCGCCGTTGGGAAGCTGTTGAGGAAGTTGAGTTTCCAACAAAAGAAATCTCTATTGAAGCTGCAAAGTACGATGATCCAGAGATCGAACTTGGCGGTTTCATCGAAGATGATATCGAATCAGTAACGTTTGACCGTATTACGACTCAAACAGCTAAGCAAGTTATCGTACAAAAAGTACGTGAAGCTGAGCGTGCTCAAATTGTTGAACAGTTTATTGATAACGAAGGCGAGCTAGTAACTGGCGCAGTTAAGAAAGTTAACCGTGATACCATTATTCTAGACCTTGGTAATAACGCAGAAGCGGTAATCCTTCGTGATGACCAACTTCCTCGTGAAAACTTCCGTCCAGGTGATCGTGTTCGTGGTCTTCTATACGCAGTGAAACCAGAAGCTCGCGGCTTCCAGCTTTTCGTTACTCGTTCGAAGCCAGAAATGCTAGCTGAACTATTCCGTGTTGAAGTACCTGAGATTGGTGAAGAGCTAATTGAACTTAAAGGTGCTGCACGTGACGCTGGTTCTCGTGCTAAAATCGCTGTGAAAACAAACGACAAACGTATTGACCCTGTTGGTGCGTGTGTTGGTATGCGTGGGGCACGTGTACAAGCTGTTTCTAACGATCTTGGCGGTGAACGTATCGATATCGTGCTTTGGGACGATAACCCGGCACAATTCGTAATCAACGCTATGGCTCCTGCTGATGTTGCTTCTATTATCGTAGATGAAGATACACATTCAATGGACATCGCGGTTGAAGCTGACAATCTAGCGCAAGCTATCGGTCGTAGTGGTCAAAACGTACGTCTAGCATCTCAACTAACTGGTTGGGAACTGAACGTCATGACTGTCGAAGATCTTCAGAAGAAGCACCAAGAAGAAGCAGTTGCTTCTATTGAAAACTTCATGAAGCATCTAGATATTGAAGAAGACTTTGCTCAAATGCTTGTTGAAGAGGGCTTCTCTACGCTTGAAGAAGTAGCATACGTTCCTGTGAACGAGCTTCTTGAAGTAGATGGTCTAGACGAAGGCATTGTTGAAGAACTACGTAACCGCGCAAAAGACGCACTGACTACTCTAGCGCTAGCGCAAGAAGAAACTTTCGACGGTGTCGAGCCAGCTGAAGATTTACTTGCACTTGAAGGTCTTGAGCGTGAAATGGCTTATAAGCTAGCAGCAAAAGGCGTTGCGACATTGGAAGACCTAGCTGACCAAGGCGTTGATGAACTAGAAGGCATCGAAGACCTAACTGCAGAGCGTGCAGGCGAGCTAATTATGGCTGCGCGTAACATCTGTTGGTTCGGCGACGAAGAATAATTCAGCAAGGAGAGAAAGCGGTATGACACAATTAACAGTTAAAGCACTGAGTGAAGAGATTGGTACGCCAGTTGACCGCTTAATTGAACAACTTGCTGATGCAGGCATGAAGAAAGCAGGGTCGGATCAAGTGACTGATTCAGAGAAGCAAACATTGCTAACGCACCTTAAAAAGGAGCACGGCGATACTTCTGGCGAAACAGAACCGACTCGTTTAACTCTTCAACGCAAGACCCGCAGCACGCTAAGTGTTGCCGCTGGAGGCGGTAAGAGTAAGGATGTTCAAGTCGAGGTACGTAAAAAGCGTACTTACGTGAAACGCAGCACTATTGAAGATGAAGCGAAACGTGAAGCTGAGGAAGTAGCTAATCGTGAAGCGGAAGAGAAAGCACAACGCGATGCTGAAGAGCAAGCGAAACGTGATGCTGCAGAGAAAGCACAGCGCGAAGCCGAAGAAAAAGTTAAACGTGAAGCGGATGCAAAACGTGATGCTGAAGAGAAGGCTCAACGCGCACAAGCTGAAAAGGCTAAAAAAGACATGAATTCAAAAAATGCAGACGCTAACGCACAAGCGAAAAAAGAAGCGGATGAACTTAAAGCTCGTCAAGAGCAAGAAGCAACTCGTAAAGCAGAAGCTGAAGCAGCTAAGCTTGTTGAAGAAGCTCGTAAGTTAGCTGAAGAAAACCAAGAACGCTGGTCTGAAGAAGAGAAGAAGAAGAAAGAGCAAGAGAAATCTGCGGATTACCATTTGACGACTTCTACTTACGCTCGTGAAGCCGAAGATGCAGCAGATAAAAAAGAGGAGAAAGCTCCTCGTCGTCGTAAGAAGAAAGCGGCTCCGGCTAACCAGCCAGGTAATAACCGTGGTGGTCGTAACCAACGTGGTCGTGGTGGTAAAGGTAGACTTGCTAAACCAACTTCAATGCAGCAAGGCTTCGATAAATCAGCAACTGTTGCTAAATCTGACGTTGCTATCGGCGAGACTATCGTTGTTTCTGAACTGGCAAGCAAAATGTCAGTTAAAGCAACTGAAGTTATCAAAGTGATGATGAAGATGGGCGCTATGGCGACTATCAACCAAGTGATTGACCAAGAAACAGCGCAGCTTGTTGCTGAAGAGATGGGCCACAAGGTTATCCTTCGTAAAGAAAATGAATTAGAAGAAGCAGTACTAGCTGACCGTGATAGCGATGCTATCGCAGAAGGTCGTGCTCCTGTTGTAACTATCATGGGTCACGTTGACCACGGTAAAACTTCAACACTGGATTACATTCGTAAAGCACACGTTGCTTCTGGCGAAGCTGGCGGTATCACACAGCACATTGGTGCTTACCACGTGGATACTGACAATGGTATGATTACGTTCCTTGATACTCCTGGACACGCGGCGTTTACTGCTATGCGTGCTCGTGGTGCTCAAGCGACAGATATCGTTGTACTTGTTGTTGCAGCAGACGATGGCGTAATGCCACAAACAATCGAAGCAATCCAGCACGCGAAAGCGGCAGGCGTTCCTCTGATTATTGCTGTGAACAAGATCGACAAAGAGGGTGCAAACCCAGACAACGTTAAGAATGAGCTGGCTCAATACGACGTTATCCCTGAAGAGTGGGGCGGCGAGAATATCTTCGTTCACATCTCTGCAAAACAGGGCACAAATATCGATGGTCTTCTAGAAGCAATTCTTCTTCAGTCTGAAGTTCTTGAGCTTACTGCGGTTAAAGAAGGCATGGCTTCAGGTGTTGTTGTTGAATCCCGTCTTGATAAAGGCCGCGGTCCAGTTGCAACAGTATTAGTACAGTCTGGTACTCTAAACAAAGGCGACATCGTTCTTTGTGGTCAAGAGTACGGCCGTGTTCGTGCAATGCGCGATGAGAACGGCAGAGACATCGAAACTGCAGGTCCATCTATCCCTGTAGAAATTCTAGGTCTTTCTGGCGTACCTGCATCAGGTGACGAAGCGACTGTTGTACGTGATGAGCGTAAAGCACGTGAAGTTGCGAACTACCGTCAAGGTAAATTCCGTGATGTTAAACTAGCTCGCCAACAAAAAGCGAAACTAGAGAACATGTTCGCGAACATGACGGCTGGCGAAGTAGCTGAGCTTAACGTTGTACTTAAAGCTGACGTTCAAGGTTCTGTAGAAGCGATTGCCGACTCTCTACTGAAATTGTCAACTGACGAAGTTAAAGTGAACATCGTAGGTTCTGGTGTTGGTGGTATTACTGAAACTGATGCAACGCTTGCTGCAGCTTCTAACGCTATCATCCTTGGTTTCAACGTTCGTGCTGACGCAACTGCGCGTAACACGGTTCAGAATGAAAACCTAGATCTACGTTACTACTCAATCATTTACCAACTGATTGACGAAGTTAAACAGGCGATGGGCGGTATGCTTGCTCCTGAATTCCGTCAAGAGATCATTGGTCTTGCACAAGTTCGTGACGTATTTAAGTCGCCTAAACTTGGCGCAATCGCTGGTTGTATCGTTACTGAAGGTACGATTAAGCGTAGCAACCCAATCCGTGTACTTCGTGAAAACGTTGTTATCTACGAAGGTGAACTAGAGTCACTTCGTCGCTTTAAAGATGACGTTCAAGAAGTTAAGAATGGTTACGAGTGTGGTGTCGGCGTTAAGAACTACAACGACGTTCGCGTTGGTGACCAGATCGAAGTATTCGAAATCGTTGAGGTTAAACGTACTCTAGACTAATCAGTCTGTACGACTCGACATATTGACTAAGGTTACTAACATTACTACTAGTAAAGGTAATAAGTAATCGGTTGTTGAATACACCATGGGGGGCTGGTAATTACCAAGCCCCCCATCTTTCTAAGTGAGAAAAGAAAATGTCAAAAGAATTTAGCCGCACACAACGTGTGTCCCAGCAGCTTCAAAAAGAACTTGCTCTTATCCTACAACGTGAAGTTCGTGACTCACGTATCGGTATGGTAACGATTTCAGACGTAGAAGTGTCTCGTGACCTTGCTTACGCAAAGGTGTTCGTGACTTTCCTATGTATCGGTGAGCAGACACCTGAATCTTGTTTAGCTGCGCTTAAAGAGCACGAAGTACCAGTACGTATGATGCTAGGTAAACGTATTCGTCACCGCTTAACACCTGAAGTTCGCTTTACTTACGACAACACTTTGGTTGAAGGCATGCGCATGTCTAACTTAGTGAGTGAAGTACTAAGTGACGACAAGCGTAAGCAAGAAGAAGCTGGTCGTACTGACGAAACTCAGTCTAAGGACGAAGAGTAATGGCTCGCCGTCGTAAAGGTCGCCCAATTAACGGGGTAATTCTGTTAGATAAGCCGACAGGTATTTCATCTAATGATGCACTGCAAAAAGTAAAACGCATTTACTTTGCAGAGAAAGCAGGGCACACCGGTGCTCTGGATCCTCTTGCGACTGGTATGCTGCCAATTTGTCTTGGCGAAGCAACGAAGTTTTCTCAGTTTCTGCTAGATTCTGACAAGCGCTACGTAGTGATAGCCAAGCTTGGTGAGCGCACCAACACCTCAGATTCTGATGGTGAAGTAGTTGAAACGCGTGAAGTGAATGTGAGTCAAGAGCAGCTTGAGCGTTGCATTGCAAGCTTCAAAGGTGAAACTGACCAAATCCCATCAATGTTCTCAGCATTGAAGTATCAAGGTAAGCCTTTGTACGAATATGCTCGCGCAGGCATTGAAGTGCCTCGAGAGTCTCGTAAGATCACGGTTTACTCTATTGAACTGCTTCGCTTTGAAGGTGATGAAGTTGAAATGGAAGTACATTGTTCGAAAGGCACTTACATTCGCACAATTACCGACGATCTTGGTGAAATGTTAGGTTGTGGTGCTCACGTGACCATGCTTCGTCGCACTGGTGTAGCAAAGTACCCCTATGAGCGTATGGTGACTTTGGAGCAGTTAAACGAGATCCTAGAGCAAGCACAGGCGCAAGAAGTTGCACCTAAAGAATTGCTTGATCCACTGCTGATGCCAATGGACACTGCTGTTGAAGACTTACCAGAAGTAAATTTGAATGCGGAACTGACTGACTTAGTCCAGCACGGTATGCCCGTTCAGGTTTCTGGATCGCCAACTGAAGGCACGGTTCGAATGACCAGTGGTGAAGAGAAGCTGTTTGTTGGCGTTGCTCAGATTGCTGAAGATGGCCGAGTTGCACCGAAGCGTTTGGTTGTTTTCAGAGATGAAGAGCCACAAGCGTAGCGATTAAGTCGCGTCAGACCTTAGTAGTTTTTCTTGAAAAACGAGCAAATAAAATAGAAAGCGAACGCCTAATATAGGTGGTTCGCTTTTTTTGTTTTTAATGGGTTCGATTGTTATTGCACCAACTGACAAACTTCCCTATAATCCTCGGCTCGCGTAGCGGCTGAATCAGAGATTGGCTGCTACAAATATAAACTTACTCTTATCAGGAGAGAATTATGTCTCTGAATGCAGAAACTAAAGCAGCAATCGTTGCAGAATACGCACAATCTGAAGGCGACACAGGTTCACCAGAAGTACAAGTAGCACTACTTACTGCTTCTATCAACCACCTACAAGGTCACTTCAAAGCACACAAACACGATCACCACAGCCGTCGTGGTCTACTACGTATGGTTTCTAGCCGTCGTAAGCTTCTTGATTACTTGAAAGGCAAAAACCTTGCTCGTTACCAAGACCTAATCAAGCGTCTAGGCCTACGTCGCTAATAGCGATGTCTGCGAAGACAGTTTGAAGAAAAGGAGCATTTGTGCTCCTTTTTTTGTGTCTGTAAGAAAATGTTTGGCCAGATGCTCAGAATATCATCTGGCTTTTTCTGATAGGAAATATATCTCCTAATAAAAATAGTTTATACTACGCCCGGCTAAAGCGTTTTCAACGTTTGGCAATCAACCCTCTCAAGAGATTACAGTCACAGATGTCGGCCAATAGGTCGCGACTATTCAAAGGCGGATTTGGTTTTAATTCGGCGTATGAACACATACAAAGAGTCACCATCCTAAGTCCCTTTTCACTAGTCGCGATTGGTAATATCTTGAGTCATTATTCACTTAATCTAAAGTTATGACTTTAGAGCTAAGGATATACAATGTTTGAAAAACCAGTTGTAAAATCGTTCCAGTACGGTAACCACACCGTTACTCTAGAGACGGGCGTAATGGCACGTCAAGCTACTGCTGCTGTAATGGCAACGATGGACGATACATCAGTATTCGTTTCTGTTGTTGCTAAGAAAGAAGCTGTTGCGGGTCAAGATTTCTTCCCTCTAACAGTTAACTACCAAGAGCGTACATACGCTGCGGGTAAAATCCCTGGTGGTTTCTTCAAGCGTGAAGGTCGTCCATCTGAAGGTGAAACGCTAACTGCTCGTCTGATTGACCGTCCAATTCGTCCACTTTTCCCAAGTGCGTTTAAAAACGAAGTTCAAGTTATCGCTACGGTTGTTTCTATCAACCCTGACGTAAACCCAGACATGATCACTATGATCGCAACGTCTGCTGCACTTGCTATCTCTGGTGCTCCATTCAATGGTCCTATCGGTGCTGCACGTGTTGGTCACATCGACGGCGAACTTGTTCTTAACCCATCAAATACTGAGCTTGAAAACTCTAAACTAGACCTAGTTGTGTCTGGTACAGAAGGCGCAGTACTTATGGTTGAATCTGAAGCAGATAACCTATCTGAAGAAGAAATGCTTTCAGCTGTTGTTTACGGTCACGACCAACAACAAGTTGTAATCAAAGCAATCAACGAGTTTGCTGCTGAAGTCGCAACTCCAGCTTGGAACTGGGAAGCACCAGCAGTTAACACTGAGCTTAAAGCTCAAGTTGCTGAACTTGCTGAAACTCGTCTATCCGACGCGTACCAGATCACTGAAAAAATGGCGCGTTACGAGCAAGTTGGCGCAATCAAGAACGACGTTGTTGAAGCTCTAATTGCACAAGACGAAAACCTAGATGAGCGCGAAATCCGCGGCATGCTTGGTTCTCTAGAGAAAAACGTAGTACGTAGCCGCATCATCGCTGGCAACCCACGTATCGATGGCCGTGAAAAAGACATGGTTCGTGCGCTAGACGTACGTACTGGTGTTCTTCCACGTACACACGGTTCTTCTCTATTCACTCGTGGTGAAACTCAAGCACTTGTTACTGCAACGCTTGGCACACAACGTGATGCTCAAATCATCGACAGCCTAATGGGTGAGAAGAAAGACAACTTCCTTCTACACTACAACTTCCCTCCATACTGTGTAGGTGAAACTGGTTTCGTTGGTTCTCCTAAGCGTCGTGAAATTGGTCACGGTAAGCTTGCTAAACGTGGTATCCAAGCAGTAATGCCTTCTGTTGAAGAATTCCCATACACAGTTCGTGTTGTATCGGAAATCACAGAATCTAACGGTTCTTCTTCAATGGCTTCTGTATGTGGTACATCTCTAGCGCTTATGGATGCTGGTGTTCCAATCAAAGCTTCTGTTGCGGGTATCGCAATGGGTCTTGTTAAAGAAGGCGACGATTTCGTTGTTCTTTCTGACATCCTTGGCGACGAAGATCACCTAGGTGATATGGACTTTAAAGTAGCAGGTACTAACGCTGGTATCACTGCACTTCAAATGGACATCAAGATCGAAGGTATCACTAAAGAGATCATGCAAATTGCACTTAACCAAGCGCAAGGTGCACGTAAGCACATCCTTTCTGTAATGGATGAAGCTATCTCTGGTGCTCGTGAAGATATCTCTGAATTCGCTCCACGTATCCACACAATGAAAATCAGCTCTGATAAGATCAAAGATGTTATCGGTAAAGGCGGCGCAGTTATCCGTGCTCTTTGTGAAGAAACGGGTACTACAATCGAAATCGAAGACGATGGCACAATCAAGATTGCTGCTACTGAAGGCGCAGCTGCTAAAGAAGCTATCCGTCGTATCGAAGAGATCACTGCTGAAGTTGAAGTTGGCCGCATTTACCAAGGTAAAGTTGCTCGTCTAGCTGACTTCGGTGCATTCGTTACTATCCTTCCAGGTAAAGATGGTCTAGTACACATCTCTCAAATCGCTGACAAGCGTGTTGAGAAAGTGTCTGACTACCTAACTGAAGGTCAAGAAGTTCCTGTTAAGGTTCTTGAAATTGACCGTCAAGGCCGTGTACGTCTAAGCATGAAAGAAGCAGTTGAAACGCCAGCTGAAGGCGAAGCACCTGCTGCTGAGTAATTCTCAGTGTGTCGATGGTGATATCGCTTTTTAGTGATTTCTAACCCATTGGTAAAAAAGCATGTTATAAAGGGGAGCATATCGCTCCCCTTTTTTTATTGCGGTCATAACAGGAGTAATTATTTGTGAAATGGTTTCAAACCGCGAGTATGTGTTTACTGCTTGTACTAACAGGTTGTGCGACAACATCAGATAACAACTCACGTTGGGTTTATCCACCGATGGCTGTGCCACTGCAACCAAGCGTTCAGCAAGAAGTTCAAATTGCACGTCTTAGTCAGTTATTACAGCGGCCAGATTTGAACGATGAAGTTCGATCTAAGATGCTGTTTGAACGTGGTAATTACTACGACAGTGTTGGCCTGCGTGATCTCGCGCGTCTTGATTTCAACCAGTCTCTTTCATTGAACCCTGCTCAACCTGATATCTTCAATCTTTTGGGTGTTTACTTTACACAGGTAGGGGAGTTTGATGCGGCTTATGAATCTTTTGATTCTACGTTAGAGCTTGATCCTGCAAACTCTTACGCAGAAAGAAACCGCTCTATCGCGCTTTACTATGGCGAGCGTTACGACTTAGCCAATGAAGAGATGATGAAGCACTACGCCGATGACCCTAGCGATCCGTTTCGCGCTCTGTGGTTGTACATCATTCAGCACGAGCTAACGCCAGAGCAAGCTAAGCTTGATTTGCAAAAACGTTACGAGAGCCGTGATGAGCAGTGGGGCTGGGTATTAGTCGCGATTATGCTTGATGACATTACTGAAGAGCAGGCTTTCAAGGCGATCTTAACCGGTACTCGTGATAACACGTTACTAGCGCAGCGCCTAACAGAGACGTACTTCTATCTTGCTAAGCGTTACCATATGAATGGTGACTACGCGAATGCTATCTCTTTGTACAAGTTAGCGGTTTCTTTTAACGTGTATGAATACGTAGAACATCGTTACTCTTTCTTAGAGTTAAGCCGTATCTTCACAACGCTTAAAGCTGAGCACTTAGCGCAAGTTAAGCTGGCTGAGGCCGAAGAAGAAGCTAACGCTAAGTAAGCAACACATTTTGATTCCGAAAAGCCGCTGCTTGTCAGCGGTTTTTTTATGCTCATTTTTTATGATCTTCATCTTGTTTTGATTGCTTTTTATTTAAACAATACTAAAATAGTTAGCCTTGCTAACTAAATGCTATTCTTTGATTAGGTGAGTATGCTGAACCAGAATTTAGAAAAGATTGAGCGCTTCGCCTCTAAGATATGGCGCACTCAGGTAAATGAAGATCCTATTTGCCAATTGAGCTTCAATGAGTATGACTATTTGAAGGTCATACAAGCCTCTCCTGAACCGATCCGATTGACTGATCTGGCGATTGAGATGCAGGTGACCAAGCCTTCAGCAACCACTATGGTTCAAAGGCTAGAGAGAAAGGGGCTTGTGGAGCGTAAAGCTTCGCTCGAAGATGCGAGATCTAAGTTAGTGGTACTGACCAGCAAAGCGGAAGTTGGCTTGGAAGAAGAAAGTAAGATCTATCAGGTCATGGCACAGATACTGGAAAGTCGTTTGTCTGAGCAAGAATCTCAGCAGCTAAACCTATTATTAAATAAAGCTTTGAAGTAAATAATTTAGATATTTAGTTAGCCTTGTTAACTAATTTTTCAAGTCATATCTCGTTGGTATGCGACTCACAAATGAAAGTAGAGTAAGAAATGAGCAACCCAATTAGTCGCCAGTTTTGGCGATACACAATCCCTACCGTGGCGGCCATGTTGGTTAATGGCCTGTACCAAGTGGTGGATGGCATCTTCATTGGGCGCTATGTGGGGTCTGATGGACTTGCAGGTATCAATGTTGCGTGGCCTGTGATTGGTTCGATTCTCGGTATTGGTATGTTGGTGGGTGTGGGTACAGGTGCGCTTGTCTCGATTCGCCAAGGTGAAAAAGATACTCAAGGCGCTAAGCAGATTTTAGCAACGGGCTTAACCTTGTTGTTGGCGATAACCCCCATTGTCTCTGCATTGTTGTTTTTGTTTGCTGATAACTTCTTGCTTTGGCAGGGAGCTGAAGGGCGAGTGTATGAGCTTGGCCTGCAGTACTTACACATTCTGATTGGTGCTAGTGTCTTCACGCTAGGTTCCATTGCGATGCCGTTTTTACTGCGCAACGATGACAGCCCGAACTTAGCGACGATACTGATGATCGTTGGTGCGGTGATTAACATCGTACTCGATTACCTGTTTATCGCGCTCTATGGTTGGGAGTTGATGGGCGCAGCATTAGCAACAGCGATTGCCCAGTTTGTGGTAACGGGCCTTGGCTTGGCTTACTTCTTCTCACGTCGAGCAAACCTACGTTTACGTTGGAATGAGTTGAGACTGAAGCTGGATGTGATTCCACAAATCTTCGCGATTGGTACATCAAGCTTCTTTATGTACGCTTATGGTTCGATGATGGTGGCGCTGCACAATGCGTTGTTCTCTCAATATGGCGACCAGTTAATGATTGGCGCTTACGCGATTTTGGGCTACATCGTGACGGTTTACTACCTCACGGCTGAAGGTATCGCCAACGGTATGCAACCATTGGTGAGCTACAACCATGGTGCGCGTAACCAAGCGAACATCCGTAAGTTACTTAAGATAGCGATGATGAGTTCGGTATTGATTGGTGTGGCGTTCGTGCTGCTTCTGAACGCGTTCCCACGTGAGTTTGTATCAGTATTTAACTCAGACGAACCTCAGCTAGTAGAGTACACCGTGTTGGGTATTCGACTTCACATGTTTGCACTGGCGCTGGATGGCTTCTTGGTAGTAGCAGGTGCTTACTATCAGGCAGTGAACAAGGGCAGCAAGGCGATGTTTGTAACGATAGGCAATATGCTGATCCAGTTACCTTTCTTGTACATTATGCCTAAGTTGTATGGTGTACCGGGGATCTGGATTGCGTACCCACTGTCTAACATCGCGCTAAGTGTTGTGGTGATGGTGATGCTCTACAAAGACTTAAAGAAGCTCGATGCCTCACCGATGGAAACCGCGGCGGTATAGGTCGCGTTTCTTAAGTCGAATTAAAAAGGTCTAGCGAATGCTAGACCTTTTTTGTATCTGTTTCTGGTTAGTTCAATGCGAGGAACTAGATGTTCTTAACGTCTAAACCTGCAAGCTGATGCCAGTAACCATTACATTGGCGACTTTCAATCTTCATCGGTTTTTGACCTTGCTCGTTCGCTCTGAAGTTATTGATTTCAGAGAAGGTATCGATACCGAGTGGGCTTAAACGAACCACATCAACTAAGTCGTGCATATTTGGCAAATCATTGACTAGGTTGTAGCAGTAGCCTGATTGCGTCTGGATGCCATTAAGGTTGAATACTGATTGGCCTTCTTGGCTTTCTACTTGTAGTCCTGTTGGGTACTTGATACAGCAGGTTTCGCAATCGTCTTTAGCTTTGTTTTCAGCGCGAGCGGTAAAGCAGCGTGCCGAGTAAGCAAGTGGCAGGTAGCCGTGGCTAAACACTTCAACTTCGAACTTGTTACGAATATTTAGCTCTTCGCACTGGGTCATTACGTTGCTTAGCCATTCGCGAGAAAGCTCAACTGGCATACACCAACGTGTCATACCTTGTTTCAAGAACAGGTTCAGCGTGCGTGCGTTGTAGGTGTTTACTGCAGGGCCAACTACGAAAGGCACTTTGCTTTCGCTGGCCAGTTGAATTGCAGATACATCATTGGCTTCTATCGCAAAGTCACCATTATCGATGTACTTCTTCATGATGTTGACTTCGCTTGGCGCTTCGAGCAATGCCATGGTCGACAGCACCACTTGCTTACCGGAAGCAGACAGCTCTTTAGCTATGCCCATCCAATGTTTCGCTTTCATCTCACGACGCTTTGAGCACACAGCTTCACCTAGGTAGATGATATCAGCAGAGCTTGATTTAGCTTGCTCATAGAAGCTTTCAACGTCTTGTTTTGGCCAAAAATAAAGTAGAGGGCCTAATGCGTATTTCATTGAGTTCTCCATTTGGCTCTATTGCCATTTACGGTGATAAGCGCCAAGCGTGGTTTGTGTACCTTCCGATACATTCGCCAGTGTCGCATTCCAAGCTTGTTCCACTTGGTATTGTTCTGGGTTCGCTAAGTAGCGATCGATGGCCGCGCGCCAAGTGCGAGTGACTTGTTCAACATAAGCAGGGCTACGTTGGCGACCTTCAATCTTCACTGAGGCAACATTCGCCGCGAAAAGCTCAGGCAACATAGATAGCGTGTTGAGGCTGGTTGGCTCTTCAAGTGCGTGATAGCGCTTACGTTCACCATCGATCTCGGCTTCAAAGCGGCCTTTACACAGCGTTGGGTAACCTGCGTTTTCACCTGCTTCGTACTTATCGATAAGGATTTCGTTCAAACGAGACTCTAGACCGGTTTCTGTTTCTTGCCAGCGAACGTATTTCGCCGGAGAACAAGCACCAACAGTATTTGGTGATTCGCCTGTCATGTATGAAGAGAGGTAGCAACGGCCTTCTGCCATGATGCACAAGCTACCAAAAGCGAATACTTCAAGGTCAACGTCAGAAGTGATATTACGAGAAAGCTGTTTGACCTGATGAATCGATAATACACGCGGTAACACCACACGCTTAACGTTGAAGTTTTTGTGGTAGAAGTCGATAGCCGCCGCATTGGTCGCTGATGCTTGTACTGATAGATGAAGCTCTAACTCTGGGTATTTGTTTGCCGCGTACTCGAGCAGGGCTATATCTGCGATGATCAGCGCATCAACACCCAGTGCAGCAGCGTTGTCTACGGCATTGGTCCAACGGTCGAAGCCATTTGGGTGAGCAAATGTGTTTAGGGCAACATGAATTTTTTTGTTGTGGTCATGCACATACTGCACAGCACGATCGAGCTTTTTACCCGCAAAGTTTAGGCCTGCAAAGTGTCGGGCATTGGTATCGTCTTTGAATCCGATATAGACAGCATCCGCACCACAATCAATAGCGGTTTTCAAAGCAGGTAAGTTACCCGCTGGGCATAAGAGTTCCATTTGCTCACTACCAGTAGAATTAAGTTGAGGTGAGCATTTTATGAAGAATTATGAATGACAGAATTGATGTAAGGCAGGTTTAGATGGATAAATCTGCTTTTACTCCGTTTGAGGTACTGACGAGTGAGCACTGTGTATGTTGGTTTATCTCTAAAAGGGAAGCGTTTCGAATCGTCTAATTAATTCTTATGACGGCGGTTTTGGGCAAACAACTCTTCGACATCTTGTTTCGGTTGCGGGCGGTAGAAGTGGAAACCTTGAATCGAACTACAGTTGAGATTAGACAGCAGAGTCGCTTGCTCACTGGTTTCGACACCTTCTGCAACCACGGTTAAATCGAGAGATTTACCTAGGTTGATGATGTTTTCAATTACGGTGATTTGTTTTGGTAGGGTATCGATGTCAGAGATGAAAGCACGGTCTATCTTAAGCTCATCAATTGGGAAGCGAGCAAGGTAAGACAGTGAAGAGTAACCGGTACCAAAATCATCGATAGATAACGCAAAGCCAAGTTTCTTAATTGCATTGAGCATCTGCAGTGTGTGTTCACTATCGCTCATTACTGCACTTTCGGTCAACTCAAACGTAATCGCGCTTGGGTCTAGCTCTGTAGAGCGCAGTAATTTTTCAACGTAATCAATCAGTTTTGGGTTACCAAACTGTTCTGGAGAAAGGTTGATTGCAACGCGACCTGGGAGGATGCCTTGCATCTTCCAACGCTTAACTGTCGCAAATACCTCACGCATTACCACACGACCAAGTTGTTCGATAAGACCTGCACGTTCCGCAACTGGGATAAATGCGGCAGGGCTGATGTAGCCTTCAACAGGGTGCTTCCAACGAACCAGAGCTTCTGCGCCGTTGATGGTGAAATCTCGGGCATTCACTTTCGGCTGATACCAAACCTCGAGTCCATTTTGTTGCAGTGCTTTTTGCAGCTCTATCTCAAGCCACAGTCGCATACGCGCTTCTTTGTTCATCTGTTCGTTGAACTTAATCAGGCGATTACGACCACGATCTTTGGCTTCGTACATTGCCGTGTCGGCATTTTGCAGCAAGATACGTGCGTCTGTACCATCTTTAGGGAAGCTCACACTACCAATCGAACAGGCTAAGCGTTTACTGAAATGGTGAAGATCGAAGGGTTGATTGATCAAGGAAATGATTTTTTCAGCGAGCATTTCAGGCGTTTGCTGATGTTCAGGCTCTGGTAGGATTATACCAAACTCATCACCGCCTAAATGCCCAATAACGGCTTTACGAGGCAGTAAGCGTTTAAGACGTGAGGCGACCTCTTTAATCACTTTGTCACCAATGTGGTGACCGAGTGAGTCATTAATATTTTTAAAGTTATCAATGTCTAAGTAGAGCATCACCACAGGCGTTTCATTGTGAATGAACTGCTCAAGACGCTTGGTAAACCCAACTCGGTTGTAGAGCTTGGTCAGTGCATCTATGTAGGCATCTTCACTGTTAGCGGGTGCAAACTGTTTTGCGGTATCTTGTGCGTCTTGGATAAGCACTAGCTGGGTGCTGCTTCCAAGAACGGCAGTAGAATCAATATGCAGTTGTACCTTACGTTCAAAACCGCATCTGGCTCCCGTTAAGCAAACCAAACCAGACTCGGTAATAATAGAGCTCAGCCTATTATTAAAGACGGTTTTGGTTTGTTCATCGATAAATAAGCGACCTAACTCCTCACCAATCAACTCAGTAGTGGAGTTGAAACCAAGCAAGCGTGCTGCCGCTGGATTTGATGATAAAATGTAGTCGCTTTCGACTAGCAATAACCCGTCAGGGAGTAGTTGAGATAGCTTGTGAAATTTTGCTTCGGATTCTTCTAAAGAGCGAACAAGCACTTGGTTTTCTGATGTATCGAAGGCATGAAAAACGATGTAGTCGATTTTGTTACCATTTGTCAGAGGAGAAAGGCTGAAATAAAGACTGGTATCGAGGTCGGTTTCGTTGAGAGTGATTTCGGCTTCAATTTTTTCACCATTGAATGCACGCTCGTAATAAGGTTTCAGGTGTTGGTAAAATTGTTCGCCTAAGGTTTGGCGATCATTCATGCCGACAAGCTCTGCTTGATTTAAACCTGCAATATCACAGTAACGCTCATTAACCATAAAATAATTATGTTGAGCATCAAGAACGGCAAAAAAGAACGGACTGTTTGCTGTTAGCTGGGTAAACCAATGTTGTAGTTGCTGGGGAGGCATCAAAGTACTACCAATTCTCCAAGAGCTTAAATATTCACTATAGTTAGATACTCATAGCTTTTTTTATCGTTCGTATTAACTTGTGAGATCAGCGAGCTGCTGTATTTTGTTAACTCAATTACTATAACTTATACCACGATTCTCAATATATCAAAGCTCTTGCACCAAAGGGGCGCAAAATTGATACATAACAGTAACTGAGTTCTTAGCATCATTTATGATGCATTCCATATTATTGACAAAGTTACGGATAAGTCACGTGATAAACAAGATTCGCACTCAACTAGTTCAAAATGCCGCATCAATTTTGCGATCTCCAGTCCAGTTATTGCCTAGAATAGTACAAAAAACAGTCTTATTAGAAGCAATGAAAAGTGTATTTAAGGAGTCTTTGGAAGATGGTGACTTTGAGTTCTTAGAAAACAAGTGGCTTAAAGTCTCAATAATAGATTTGGGGTTAAGTTGGCATATTAGCTATAAAAATGAGCAACTAGTTGTAGCTGATAAAGCCGTGACTGAAGATGTAAGCTTTAGCGGAAACCTGAACGATCTTGTGTTGATTGCTGGTCGTAAAGAAGACCCAGATACACTTTTCTTCCAACGTCGATTGTCTATTGAGGGCGATACTGAGCTCGGTTTAGAGATTAAAAACTTGATGGATAGCGTAGATTTAGATTTATTGCCGATTCCTATGAAAACTTTGTTAAATCAATTAGCTGATTTTGTGCAGAAGGGAGTACAATCCCCAGATACACAAAGTGAGGTAATGAATGCTTATTCGAACTGAAGCACCGGCAGATATACTTGTCATTGATCGTCTGTTGAAATCTGTTTTTGAAACAGATGCAGAAGCTAATTTGGTTATGAGCTTACGTGAGAATAGTCATTTAACGCTATCGCTGGTGGCTTGTTCTGATGAAGGCGAAGTGGTTGGTCACCTGATGTTTAGCCCTATCACTCTTGATGGCGACGATCATAACTGGCAGGGACTAGCGCCGCTTGCTGTGAAAGAAGAGTTCCGTAACCAAGGCATAGCTAAATCATTGGTTGAAGATGCTTTCTCTACTTTGATGGATTTCGGCTACCCAGCCTGTGTTGTGCTTGGTGATCCTGCTTATTACGGCCGCTTTGGTTTTAAGGCGGCGAGTGAGTTTGGACTGAGCTGTACTTGGGATGTGCCTAAAGGTGCTTTCCAAGCTATCGAGTTAGTTGAAGGTGTGCTTACTGGTCATTCCGGTGAAATTGCTTACAGTCCTGAGTTCAACGACTTATAAGCTGATTTACCACGTAATATGATGCAAACTGATTTAGTCTAAATAAAGGAGCTTGATGCTCCTTTATTTTTTGTTAGTATCAGCCCAGCTCTGATGAGCTCTTTTTAAGTTTGCTCTGATAAGCAACCAACATCAACCTAAGGTTATACCGCTAGATATGCCACAAACACACGCACAATACCTGCAAGAGATGGACATTAGCCAATGGGAGCTTAACCATCCAGAACGTTTGGCGGGTTATGAATCTGAATTGGTTCCGCTATCGAGCGACTGCAAGTTACTGTTAGTTTCGCCTGAAAAGCCTCAGGAAGACCTTGCCGTGATGTTTGAGCGTGTACTCAAAAGCATCAAGCTCGACTTATCTCAAGCCTTACATATTCAGCCTCTACATCTATCTTCTATCGAACTCGGTGATGTTGAATGGGTGTGGTTTGCGGGTTGTGAGTCTGCCCAAGAGCTGAAAGCAAAAACATTACAATCGCCATTACTGTCTGACATCAATGGTAATAACCAACACCGCCGCGACTTATGGCAACAAATTTGTGCTTATGACTAATCAATTTTTACCCACTTCAGAACAACACCTAGACGCCATTTGGCAGATAGAGCAGGCCGCGCATTCTCATCCTTGGTCTGAAACGATGATTCGAGACCTCGAAAGCCGAGGTGCTTGCCACCATGTACTTGAAGTCGATGGACAAGTGGTTGGGTATTTCTTCGCGCAGAATATCGTTGGTGAAGTCACGCTACTTAATATTGCTGTCGACCCAAGCCAACAAGGCAAAGGGTATGGGAAAGCGTTAACCGAACATTTCCTTGATATGTGCGAACAAGCTGACGCTGAAAGTGCTTGGCTGGAAGTTCGCGAAAGTAATGTGAATGCGTTTAATCTTTACGAGAAGGCTGGCTTTAATGAAGTTGACCGTCGTCGTAACTATTACCCAACCAAGCAAGGCAACGAAGATGCGATCATTATGAGCTATCTTTTTATGGCCTTTAGCTAGTCATGCTACGTCTTTTAGCCGACTAGATAACTAACCACAGAATTAGCCACAAAATAGGGTGTAAACTGACTCTTTAGAAAGTGACACGCTTTCTGTATAATCCGCACACAGAATTCAAGGGCAAGTATTATCTACTTGCCCTTTTTACGCTTTAGATCAGCAAAGGGCGACTATGTCTTTCCAACAAGAAGTGAGCAAACGTAGAACGTTTGCTATTATCTCTCACCCGGATGCGGGTAAAACCACGATTACTGAAAAAGTTCTTTTATTCGGAAACGCGATTCAGAAAGCGGGTACCGTAAAAGGCCGTGGCTCTAACCAGCACGCTAAATCTGACTGGATGGAGATGGAAAAAGAACGTGGTATCTCGGTAACTACGTCGGTAATGCAATTCCCATACAATGATTGCCTAGTAAACCTACTTGATACTCCAGGGCACGAAGATTTCTCGGAAGATACGTACCGTACACTGACTGCGGTTGACTCTTGTTTGATGGTTATCGATGCTGCGAAAGGTGTCGAAGACCGTACTCGTAAACTCATGGAAGTCACTCGTCTGCGTGATACGCCAATCGTTACCTTTATGAACAAACTTGACCGTGACGTTCGTGACCCAATGGAAGTGCTTGATGAAGTGGAAAGCGAGCTAGGTATGGCTTGTTCTCCAATCTCTTGGCCAATTGGTTGTGGTAAAGAGTTCAAAGGTGTTTACCACATTCACCGTGATGAAACGATCTTGTACGAATCTGGCCACGGTCATGAGATCCAAGAAGTACGTATCATTAAAGGTCTAGATAACCCCGAGCTCAATGAAGCGGTAGGTGATGATCTGGCGGAAAGCGTACGCGAAGAGCTAGAGCTTGTTATCGGTGCGTGCCCTGAGTTTGATCATGAGTTGTTCCTTGCTGGTGAACTGACGCCTGTTTACTTCGGTACTGCTCTGGGTAACTTTGGTGTTGACCACATGCTAGATGGCTTAACTGAGTGGGCTCCAGGCCCTCAAACTCGTAAAGCGAACGAGCGTGATGTTGTTGCGACAGAAGAGAAGTTTTCTGGTTTCGTCTTTAAGATCCAAGCAAACATGGATCCTAAACACCGTGACCGTATCGCATTTATGCGTATCGTATCGGGTACTTACAACCAAGGTATGAAAATGAATCATGTTCGTACTGGTAAGAACGTAAGTATCTCTGATGCGGTAACCTTCATGGCGGGAGACCGTGCGCGTGCTGAGAAAGCGTATGCTGGAGACATTATCGGCCTACATAACCACGGTACAATCCAGATTGGTGACACCTTTACGCAAGGTGAAAGCTTAAAGTTCGCTGGTATTCCAAACTTTGCGCCAGAACTATTTCGTCGTATTCGTCTACGTGACCCATTGAAGCAGAAGCAGCTTCTAAAAGGCCTAGTTCAGCTTTCAGAAGAGGGCGCAGTACAAGTATTCCGTCCTATGCAGAACAACGACCTGATCGTTGGTGCGGTTGGTGTCCTTCAGTTTGACGTAGTTGTAGCGCGCTTGAAAGCGGAATACAACGTAGAAGCTATCTATGAGGGCATTAACGTTGCAACCGCTCGTTGGGTTGAGTGTGACGACGATAAGAAACTGGAAGAATTCAAGCGTAAGAACCAATCTAATCTAGCGTTAGATGGTGGTGATAACCTATCTTACATTGCACCAACGATGGTGAACTTGAACCTAGCTTCTGAACGTTTCCCTGACGTTCAATTCCGAGCGACGCGCGAACACTAATTTCTCCGCGATCTATTCGAGTTAAACAAAAACGTCTATTGTTCTGCAGTAGGCGTTTTTTAATGCGTTTTATTTAAGGTTTAAAGGTTGAGGTTAGAGGTAGTTATGTTGGGTTGGATAAAAGTTTGGATTAAGAAATACGATAAGTGGTGCGAGGAGCTTGGCTTAACGCCAGAGAATAAGCGCAGCTGTGTGGCCTATCGCCGTGACCCTCAAGGACAACATGCAGAGATTAGGAAAGATGACAAAGGAATTAAGTAGTTTTCCGTTGTTTGACACTCATTGCCACGCGGACTTTGATACCTTTAAGCAAGGTGTTGCGCTTGATAAAGGTATTGACGGTTACGTCAAAGAAGCGAAACAAGCACACGTCGAGAAGCTACTCATTCCTTCTATTGGCCAGAGTAACTGGAGGAAGCTTGATAAAATCACTCAAGCTCATCCTAATGTTTATTACGCTTTAGGCTTCCATCCTTACTTCTTGGACCAAGCTGATGACAATCAGTTTTCAGAGCTTCGCCAGTTGCTTTCTTTAAGGTCAAATCAATGTGTTGCGATAGGAGAGTGCGGACTCGACTTTTTTGTGGATGTTGATCGAGAGAAACAAGAGCGCTTTTTCATTCAGCAAATTGAGCTTGCTAAGGAGTTCGAGTTGCCTTTAATTATCCACGAGAGAAAGTCTTACAACCGATTAATTGAACTATTGAAGCAACAAAGGTTCACTTTAGGTGGGGTAATTCATGGCTTTTCAGGGAGTGAACAGCAAGCTTTGGCGTGGATTAAGCTCGGTTTCTATATTGGTGTTGGTGGAACGATTACTTACCCAAGAGCACAAAAAACGCGCACAACCATCGCAAAACTGCCTCTAGAATATTTGGTGTTGGAAACCGATGCTCCGGACATGCCAACGTATGGTAATCAAGGAGGTGTTAATCATTCCAAACAGTTAGTTACGATATCAAATGCGCTTTTTTTGATCAGAAAAGAATCAAGGCAATCGATTGCAGCGCAAGTTTGGGAAAATAGCCATCTTGCATTCGGTATACGTGAATAAAATCGAAGGTTTTTGTTTATCGTTTGCGCGAATTACACTTATATCGTGATTGGTCTCACATTTGTGTGTGAATGGTACATAAATCTTATACGAAAGTGTGAGGGCGGCATTACTTTATTAGTGGTCGCATGAGTATAATTGCCTCCGCTTTATAGCCCCATTTTGTAACACGCCAATAAATAACTAATAAGGAAGTCATAAACTATGAGCCTGTTTATGAGCCTCGTCGGAATGGTTGCACTGATTGCAATCGCAGTACTACTATCTGACAACCGCAAAGCTATTAATCTAAGAACCGTGGGTGGCGCTTTCGCTATCCAATTCGCACTTGGTGCATTCGTACTTTACATCCCTTGGGGTCGTGATCTACTTGCAGGTTTCTCTGCTGGTGTAGCAAACGTGATCGACTATGGTAAAGACGGTACTGGTTTCCTATTCGGCAGCCTAGTTAACTTCTCAGTTGACGGTATCGGTTTCATCTTTGCTTTCCAAGTTCTACCGACTCTGATTTTCTTCTCTGCACTTATCTCTGTACTTTACTACATTGGTATAATGCAAGTTGTAATCAAAGTGCTTGGTGGTGGTCTTCAGAAAGCTCTAGGTACTTCTCGCGCCGAGTCTATGTCTGCAGCAGCAAACATCTTCGTTGGTCAAACTGAAGCACCTTTAGTTGTTCGTCCATTTGTTCCTAAAATGACTAACTCTGAACTATTCGCAGTAATGTGTGGTGGTTTGGCTTCTGTAGCTGGTGGTGTACTAGCAGGTTACGCATCTATGGGTGTACCTCTAGAGTACCTTGTTGCAGCGTCATTTATGGCAGCACCTGGTGGTCTACTATTCGCTAAAATCATCAAGCCAGAAACAGACACACCAGACGATACCATCGCTGATGATATTGACGGTGGTGATGACAAACCTGCGAATGTTATCGACGCAGCAGCAGGTGGTGCATCAGTTGGCCTACAACTAGCACTTAACGTTGGTGCTATGCTACTAGCATTCATCGGTCTGATTGCTCTAATCAACGGTATGCTAGGTGGCATCGGTGGTTGGTTCGGTATGGAAAATCTAACCCTAGAACTTCTTCTAGGTTGGATCTTTGCACCGCTAGCATTCATCATCGGTGTTCCATGGGAAGAAGCAACCATCGCTGGTTCTTTCATTGGTCAGAAAACGGTTGTTAACGAATTCGTTGCATACCTAAACTTCGTACCATACGTTGGTGAGAACGCGCAAGTTGTTGCAGCAACTGGTCAAGTGATGTCTGAGAAGACTCAAGCTATCATCGCATTCGCACTATGTGGTTTCGCAAACCTTTCTTCAATTGCGATTCTTCTAGGTGGTCTAGGTGGTATTGCACCAAGCCGTCGCCACGACATCGCACGTATGGGTGTTAAAGCGGTAATTGCTGGTACTCTATCTAACCTGATGGCAGCAACAATTGCTGGCTTCTTCCTGTCTTTCTAATTAGTTAGAAATCGATATATAGACGCCATCATAATATCGCCCCGTAGCAAGAAATTGCTGCGGGGCTTTTTTGTTTTTAGGCCTAGTAATTTTGAGTACTAGCATGAGTGAATGCTTGGTGTCTAAAATGGGTCTAGAATGTTTTTTTGAGATACAAACCGTTTGCGTTCTAAGGAGCACTACAATTTATTGATGGATACCTATAATGTATAAGCTTAAGGGATAGGATGTCTCTTGTTGGCAAGAAAGTAACCGCGAGATCGATTCTAGCGTTATTCTTTTGGGATTTAGCCAAACTTAGCGATACGCTATAGATGTTAGACACAACATGACTGATTTGTTGTGCCATAGACCAAACTGGTACTGTGCGGTGACAAGGATTGCAATTGATAACGAAAGTTGTCAAGTCTTCAGGGAACCAAGTCCGTTCATTTGTGGCTACTGAGCATGACTAAAATATCCATCTATACTGGGTGGATGGCAAAGTAGTTAACTATTTGAATATATTGATCGGAGATAGAAATGAGCGATTTAAAAGCAGCAGCTCTACGTGCACTTAAACTTATGGACCTAACAACGTTGAATGATGACGATACTACTGAGAAAGTAGTGGCGCTTTGTCATGATGCGAAGACTGCAGTAGGCAACACAGCTGCAATCTGTATTTACCCTCGCTTTATCCCAGCCGCTAAGAAAGCGTTGCGTGAGCAAGGTACTCCAGAAGTACGCATTGCGACTGTAACTAACTTCCCTCATGGTAATGACGACATCGAAATTGCTGTTGCAGAAACAAAAGCAGCGGTAGCGTATGGCGCAGACGAAGTTGACGTAGTATTCCCATACCGTGCTCTTATTGCTGGCAACGAAGAAGTTGGTTTTGAGCTAGTTAAGCAATGTAAAGCCGCTTGTGGTGACATCACGCTTAAAGTGATCATCGAAACCGGTGAGCTGAAAGAAGAAGCACTGATCAAGAAAGCTTCTCAAATCTGTATCGAAGCGGGTGCAGACTTCATCAAAACTTCAACAGGTAAAGTGCCAGTAAATGCGACTCCAGAGTTCGCGCGCATGATGCTTGAAGTTATTCGTGATATGGGCGTTGCTAAAACAGTGGGTTTCAAACCTGCTGGTGGCGTACGTACAGCTGAAGATGCAGCACTATACCTAGCAATGGCTGATGAGCTACTAGGCGCTGAGTGGGCAGACAACATGCACTACCGTTTTGGTGCGTCAAGCCTACTAACTAACCTTCTTAATACATTAGAAGTGACAGACGAAACTGCGGATCCAGCAGCATACTAATTTACTCGTCATATTTGACGCCGCAGCGTTGTTGCCTGCGCAAGTTCCTCCTAATCACATAGAGCTTCTATGCTCATAGGAATGAACTTGCTGGCCGCCTAACTGCAACGCCAAATATTTAGAGTATTGATAACAATTAAGTCTGTTTGATGGAGTGGCGTTAAGTCACTCCATATTACCTCTTTCCCTACAAACCATACTCACTAGAGTTTGGGAGGCACTAATGTATCTACCTCAAGAAATTATTCGCAGAAAACGTGACGGTGAAGTCCTAACAGCTGAAGAAATTAACTTCTTCATTCAAGGTGTCGCTAAGAACACGGTTTCTGAAGGACAAATTGCAGCATTCGCAATGGCTATCTTCTTTAACGAAATGACAATGCCAGAGCGTATCGCATTAACGTGTGCAATGCGTGATTCAGGCATGGTGATTGACTGGAGCCACATGAACTTTGATGGCCCAATCGTTGATAAACACTCTACTGGTGGTGTTGGTGACGTAACTTCTCTGATGCTTGGCCCTATGGTGGCAGCATGTGGCGGTTTCGTTCCAATGATCTCTGGTCGTGGTTTAGGCCACACAGGCGGTACGCTAGACAAACTAGAGTCTATCCCTGGTTATAACATTACACCCACCAACGATGTGTTTGGCGAAGTCACTAAAGATGCTGGCGTAGCGATCATCGGTCAAACAGGCGATCTAGCACCTGCAGACAAGCGTGTTTACGCGACCCGTGATATCACAGCAACCGTAGACAATATCTCGCTCATCACAGCTTCAATCCTATCTAAGAAACTGGCTGCAGGCCTTGATTCTCTAGTGATGGATGTAAAAGTGGGTTCAGGCGCATTCATGCCAACGTATGAGGCCTCTGAAGAGCTAGCGAAATCTATCGTTGCAGTAGCAAACGGTGCAGGCACGAAAACAACAGCAATCCTAACGGACATGAACCAAGTTTTGGCTTCTTCAGCGGGTAACGCAGTAGAAGTGCGTGAAGCGGTTCAGTTCCTAACGGGTGAATACCGTAACCCACGTTTGTTGGAAATTACGGTGGCATCGTGTGCGGAAATGTTGGTATTAGGTAACCTTGCAAAAGACTCAGACGAAGCGCGTGAAAAATTGATGGCAGTGCTGGATAACGGTAAAGCAGCAGAGTGTTTCGGTAAGATGGTTGCGGGCCTTGGTGGTCCAGCAGATTTCGTAGAAAACTACGATAACTACCTAGAGAAAGCAGAAATTATTAAGCCAGTGTATGCGCTAGAAAGCGGTGTGGTATCAGCAATGGATACTCGTGCAATTGGTATGGCTGTGGTTGGTATGGGCGGTGGTCGCCGTGTAGCAACAGACAGTATTGATTACGCAGTTGGTTTTGAACACTTCATTCGCCTTGGTGAAGTAGCAAGTGAAGATAAACCATTAGCAATGATTCATGCTCGCAACGAACAACAGTGGCAAGAAGCTGCAACGGCATTACAAAATGCAATCACTGTGGGTGGAGAATATACAGCAACGCCAGACGTTTACCGTAAGATTCGTTCTGAAGACGTGTAAATAACAGGTATCGGCATACCTAGTGTATGTCGATAAACAGAGTTCTGGTGCAAAGAGCATTAAGTTGGTGAAGAAAATGAAAAGAGCATTTATTTTAGTTTTAGATTCATTCGGTATCGGTGAAGCAGCGGATGCAGACAAATTCGGTGATGTTGGTTCTGACACTATGGGTCACATCGCAGATCATTGTGATAAAGGTCTTGCAAACACTGCAGATCGTCAAGGTCCTCTGACGTTACCAAACCTGTCTAAGTTAGGTTTAGCCATGGCTCACAAAGAGTCTACAGGTCGCTTCGCTCCAGGTATGGATGCAGACGTTGAAATCATTGGCGCTTACGGCCACGCTGCTGAGCTGTCTTCTGGTAAAGATACGCCATCAGGTCACTGGGAGATCGCTGGTGTACCGGTACTGTTTGACTGGGGTTACTTCACTGATAAAGAGAACAGCTTTCCAAAAGAGCTGACTGACCGCATCCTTGAGCGTGCAGGTTTGTCTGGTTTCTTGGGTAACTGCCACTCATCAGGCACTGAAATCCTAGATAACCTAGGTGAAGAACACATGAAGACTGGCCTACCAATCTTCTATACTTCAGCGGACTCTGTTTTCCAGATCGCTTGTCATGAAGAGACATTCGGCCTACAAAACCTATTAGACCTTTGTCAGATTGCTCGTGAAGAGCTAGAAGACTACAACATCGGCCGTGTTATCGCGCGTCCGTTCGTTGGCCCTGGCAAAGGTCAATTTGAGCGTACTGGTAACCGTCGTGACCTTTCTGTTGAGCCACCTGCAGCAACTATCCTGCAGAAACTTGCTGATGAGAAGGGCGGTAACGTTCACTCAATCGGTAAGATCTCTGATATCTACGCAGGTTGTGGTATCACTCAGAAAACCAAAGCGACAGGTATTCCTGCGCTATTTGAAGCAACCAAAGAAGCGATCAATGAAGCGGGCGACAACACGATTGTGTTCACTAACTTTGTTGACTTCGACTCTGCTTACGGCCACCGCCGTGATGTTGCGGGTTACGCAGCGGCACTTGAGTACTTCGATGGTCGCATCAATGAAATCATCGATATGATGAAAGAAGATGATGTACTAATCTTAACTGCAGACCACGGTTGTGATCCGACATGGCCAGGCACAGACCATACTCGTGAGCACATCCCTGTGATTGTTTACGGTCAAAAGGTTCCAGCTGGCTCTCTAGGCCGTCGTGATACGTTCGCTGATATCGGTCAAAGCTTAGCGTCATACTTTGGTACATCGCCAATGGGATACGGTACAAGCTTCCTATAATAGTTAACTAAGAGAGAGGGGAACCTCTCTCTTCTTTTTTGTTGTTTTGAGATTAAGGATATTTTCAATGGCTACTCCACATATTAATGCTGAAATGGGTGATTTCGCTGACGTAGTTCTCATGCCAGGTGACCCGCTACGTGCTAAATACATCGCTGAAACCTTCCTAGAAGAAGTCGTTCAAGTGTGCGACGTTCGTAATATGTTTGGTTACACCGGTACCTACAAAGGTCGTAAGGTTTCGGTAATGGGACATGGTATGGGCATTCCATCTTGTTCTATTTACGCGACTGAGCTGATTAAAGACTTTGGTGTGAAGAAGATCATTCGTGTCGGTAGTTGTGGCGCAGTGAGTGAAGATATCAAAGTGCGCGATGTGGTTATTGGCATGGGCGCATGTACTGACTCAAAAGTGAACCGTATTCGCTTTAAAGGTCACGACTTCGCAGCTATCGCAGACTACAAAATGGTACGTGCGGCAGAGGATGCAGCCAAAGCGCGTGGTGTTGATGCCAAAGTCGGAAACTTATTCTCTGCTGAGCTGTTCTACACGCCAGATCCTGAAATGTTCGAGGTGATGGATAAATACGGCATTGTCGGCGTAGAGATGGAAGCGGCAGGCATCTATGGTGTGTGTGCGGAATACGGCGCAAAAGCTCTAACGATTTGTACTGTGTCAGATCACATTAAAACGGGTGAGCAAACCACATCAGATGAGCGTCAAACAACTTTCAACGACATGATGGTTATCGCACTAGAGTCTGTACTTCTTGGTGACCAAGAGTAATCGTTCTTCGCTTTAGCTTGATAAAGCAGCAGATAACTAAAAGCCCCGTTGCTGCCTGAGCGTCGGGGCTTTTTATTGGATTACTGTATTTATTCTGAGTCTAATTTGTTTATGAGCTTACGTTTTTAAGCAGTAAATTCTCACCAGACTTGGTCGGTCTTCTACGAATCAGCATGATAAACAACACACCACTGACAAAACCCATTAAGACCATACCAATCATGTAGCGATCACTTTTACGGTAGTGGTGATCAGAAATCGCCGTCATTTTACCAGTTTCGAAGGTTACACGAATAAAGCCAATGATCGTATGTTCTGCAGAATAAATAGGTTCGACTAATTGCTGTCTGCCAATACTGGCAGTTGAAAGTGGCGTGTCTAAACCAAGAACCTCACGTACAGAGAGTGCTTTTTCGCTCGAAGCCAGCCGGATCCCTTCTGCATCATAGATGGTGGTATCAAATACCAGTCGGTCTTGAGAGAGCTGGTTAGTCAGCTCAAGCAGTCGTTCTTGGTCTTGTTGTAGGATCATCTTGCTAGCGGAAAGTGATGCCTGAGAGATCAGCAGCTTAGTTAACGTCTCTAGCTGTTTTACTTGGATTTTCTCATTACCTTTACTGATCACGACCGTGTTTTTTATCGTTACAACGAACATCGCAGCCAGCAAAATTAGCGCTAGCATTCGTAAAGCGTTACGTATTGAGAACAATGATTCATTCATGTTTCACGGAGCCTGAAATAAACAAATGTTATGATTAAGACATATTGAGACTTGCGTTTTCAAATTGCAATAGGTTAACGTTTAGCATAGTTAATTAGGAATCATACACATGGATGCTCAGAAATATCTGCCGATTAAAAGGCATACGACATTATTAACTCGACTCCCCGAGACCCGCTTTGCTTCTCAACTCGCTAAGGCTAAAGCGAATTGGATTGTGTTCGGTGAGTACCTTTCACCACAATCTTTTGATGACATCGACTTTTTCACTGGCACTTACAACACCATCCTTGATACGTGGAAGGTTGGGCATTATGAAGTGGCTTTGATGTCTGGTAATTTAACCCCAGCACACGAAGAGATCCTACAAGCATTAAAGCTCGATTATGCTTGTCTTAGTGAGGTCCCAGATTTATCGAAGCCGGGTTTGATTGTGATGGATATGGATTCCACCGCAATTCAGATTGAATGCATTGATGAAATTGCGAAGCTAGCTGGAGTGGGGGAGTTAGTTTCTGAAATCACCGAGCGTGCGATGCAAGGAGAACTGGATTTTGAACAGAGCTTACGCCAGCGAGTAGGAGCACTTAAAGGGGCTGATGAAGCTATCTTGGAGCAAGTGCGTCAATCACTGAGATTCATGCCTGATTTAGTCTCTCTTGTTAATACTCTGAATAAACTTGGCTGGAAGACGGCTATTGCATCTGGCGGCTTTACTTACTTTTCGGATTATTTGAAAGACACGCTAGACCTTGACCATGCTCAATCGAACACTTTAGAAATCGTTAAAGGCAAGCTGACGGGTAAAGTTTTGGGTGATGTGGTTTCAGCGCAAACCAAAGCCGACATCTTAGTTGAACTGGCTGAAGAGTATGAGCTTGAATTGCATAATACGGTTGCAGTTGGTGATGGCGCGAATGACTTGGTTATGATGAATTCAGCGGGTCTCGGTATTGCCTACCATGCGAAACCTAAAGTTGAGCAACAAGCTCAAACAGCAGTGCGCTACGCAGGGTTAGGCGGGGTACTTTGTATCTTGTCGGGTGTATTAGCTAAGCAGCAAAAGATAAGTTGGCAGGCGAAACCTTAAGGTTGTCTCTTGATAAAGCTCTATTAGTAACTAATTTATAATAGAGCTCAGGTATAAAAAAGCAGGTGATGAGCTTGCTTTTTCTATTTTCAAATCCGGTAAATTCATGATTCGATAAATCGATACCGCTATTTACGACATGTTTATTTAGCGCGTCAGCTCCAATCGAATCAACACTTCATCGGTAATATCTTCTACTTCGCCATAACCAATAAAAGCGGTGACCTCGTTCTCCAATTTCTTTGCTTGATGCATGCTAATTCTTGAGAGCTCTTCTAAATCCGATTGGAACAAACTCGTCAGCGGATTAAAGATTGGAGCGGTCGTTACTCTTAGCACGTACACATCACCTAAATGCTGTGCCTTTTTAATGAATAAGATCCTTTCTTTTGCTGAAGCGAAGTCTTTGATCAATTTAGTATGTACTGATTGTATTTTGTCACCAAACTTAACTGCGGCAATGTAGACATCATGGTGTTTAGGCTTTGCACCTTCAATTCTTTTCAGTGGCTCAGCCAATAGCGAGTTAGAGTGTCCTTTGAAAATAGGTTCGAGTGAGAACTTTTGGTTGTGTCCTAGTTTGGCGAGTAGCGCGAGATGCTTATTCAATGGAAAGTTTACACCAATGATCTTACAGCGCAGCGTTGAGCCAGGTTTATCAATGAATATTGGGCTGCTGACCATTTTGCTAAGCAATATATTGTGCAACGATTCGAGGAGTGAATGCGTTGGTAGTATTTCTTGTTTCTTAATTAGCTTACTCTGGTTCTGATCAATAAGCCCATTGAGAAAGGCGATAGTACGCATTGTTTTAGCGCTCTCTTCGATAACTAATTGTACTTTGCGACCGTTCGGGCTTACTCGAATTACGTGATAAGGGACAATGCTTAGAGGCAAGTTTTTGTCGTAAAGCTGTAGCTCATTGAAGTTGACCAATACCGGATCATCAATCTTGAGTACCATCGGTTGTTCAAGAGTAATGCTGAGTCCACGTTTCGATATGTCTAAGGTTTGCCCGCTCGCTGTAACGCCATCTTGTGATGTGAGTTGCAACGGTGACTTAAATTGGTATCTCGGCTCTTTACGACGAGTTTGGGAATCAAAGTAGATGCTTTTAATATTCCCAACCACGGTACGTGGGTGGCGGAATCGATTCAGCTCACTGCTTGGAATCCGTGGTTTTTCACTCAATAGATAGTCAGCAGCACTTTCGTGATCGCCTATTTCCTGCAAAATGCCGCAATGGGTCAATTGCGCAGAGCTTTGAGCTAGCGTATCTGAATGCTTGGCCAAGGCTTGTCGCTCGCTATCTGATAGTTCGAAAACAGAAAATTTGAATGCCTTCCAACTCTTACGTTTCCCTCCGATGTGCCAGAACAGTTGTCTTTGTTCACGAGAAGCTTCCGGTAGCATCATCGAGTAGAACAAGGTCTTATTCTGATGTTCGTGGGTAAATGAGTAGATGACGTTACTTGTACCTTTCACACCAGGTTTAGCTAGTAAGTTCATGCGTTGTTCGTTGAACAAGGTCCCCAGAGCTTGCTGGTTCCTTTCGTCGTGCCAATATTGCCATAGCGGGTGGTTGTTGTCCGTGAGTAGGGTGAGCTTTAACTCACTGCCACTGAAGAACAGAGGAAGATTACAGGTGTGCTTTAGATAAGTGTGTTCAATCCCACGAGTACGAGTTCGAATAACCCTGTCTTGATTCTCATGGCTGGTTTTCTTACTGGTGCTATTTAAAGACTCTTCAAGTAAGCGAGCCACAATATTGGTATCGCTTACTTTGATCGTTCTCAAAAATTTGACGGCATCGTTCTCGTAAGACTCATCAATGCCAAGAACTCGAAATTCAACGGTTTGGTTAACATCGATTTCTTGCGACTTTTCAACCATCTCTGTGAACTTAACACTGATGATCTCACCGAGATTGTATTTAAAGGCGCTTGGCACCTTGAACTTGGCACCCGATGGGGAGATATCTACCGTTACCCCATGTAAGCTTTGCCCCTTAGAGGTGGTGATTTCAACCTGTGAGCTGATTTTTAGTCTGTTTTCTTGGCGTTTTAAGTCATAGCCTAGATTTATGGCCTCGGCTTCATATGGACTATTAGCATTGGTGATATCATGGTGATCTTGAGAGGCGGTTTTAACAGCACTGTGGTGTTGCTGGGTCCGTGGTGTCATCACTAATTCCCACGTACCCTCGGTATAGCCTTTAAATTTTTTAGTACCACGCTGGTACGCGTTTAAGGCAATGTCATCGAGCCAGTGTTTGCGACCGTCTAGAGTAAATTGACGACACTCGTTATCAATCCTCCCGCGTAAATCAATGCTCTTTGTACACGGAGCCATGATACGATTCAGTTCCATTTTAACAAGCAGTTTGAGAGACGGAGATTCGCCTTCTGTCATTTGAGAAAGAAGGAATTCGAAATCTTCGGCGTGGTAAGCCGGGATAAGTCGTTCTGCTACAGATAGAATTTCAGATTGCTTCATACTTTTCTTGTTAGAATGGACGGTGCGTTATTGTTATCGACAAGTTGTATTTGATCTTTAGATATTCATGGCTCTACTGCAACGTTTATTTTTATGTGTACGGTCAACGGGGTCACAAAATAGCAACATTGACCAGTTGCCAAGCTAATTATTGAGGTTTTATGGCTAAAGCAAAACGAGCTTATGTGTGTAATGACTGTGGTGCTGACTTTCCACGTTGGCAGGGGCAGTGCAATGCATGTGGTGCTTGGAACACGATTACAGAAGTTAGGTTAGCCGCTTCACCTCAGGTAGTGCGTAATGAAAGGTTATCTGGCTACGCGGGTGGGGCTACAGAATCGAGCGTTCAGACATTATCGGAAATTAACCTGCAAGAAGTCCCTCGTTTTAGCAGTGGCTTCAAAGAGCTTGACCGTGTGCTAGGCGGCGGTGTCGTGCCTGGTGCTGCTATCCTGATTGGCGGTAACCCTGGTGCAGGTAAATCAACACTGCTGCTGCAAACCATGTGTCAGCTCTCTTCTCAGTTACCTACTCTCTATGTGACAGGTGAAGAATCATTGCAACAAGTAGCAATGCGAGCTTCTCGACTTGGTTTACCGAAAGAGCATCTCAAAATGCTGTCTGAAACGAACGTGGATAAGATCTGTCAGGTTGCGGAAAAAGAACAGCCAAAGATCATGGTCATCGACTCAATCCAAGTTATGCATGTCGCTGATGTTCAGTCATCACCAGGCAGTGTTGCTCAGGTTCGCGAGTCAGCAACCGCATTAACACGTTACGCAAAACAGAATAACGTTGCGGTATTCTTAGTTGGACACGTAACGAAAGACGGTACGCTGGCGGGGCCAAAAGTACTTGAACACATTATTGACTGTTCTGTTCTTCTGGATGGTGGGACAGATAGCCGTTTTAGAACATTGCGCAGCCACAAAAACCGTTTTGGTGCGGTGAATGAGCTGGGGGTGTTTGCCATGACAGGTCAAGGGTTAAAAGAAGTCAGCAACCCATCTGCTATATTCTTGTCTCGTGGTGAAGAAGAAACCTCGGGCAGTTCAGTGATGGTTGTATGGGAGGGGACTCGTCCGCTTCTTGTTGAAATCCAAGCTCTGGTCGACTATTCACAGCTGGCTAACCCGCGCCGTGTCGCTGTCGGCTTAGAGCAAAACAGACTTTCACTGTTATTGGCGGTGCTGCATAAACATGGCGGCTTACAAATGGCTGATCAAGATGTGTTTGTGAATGTCGTCGGTGGTGTTAAAGTAACCGAAACCAGTGCTGATCTTGCGTTGGTGATGGCACTACTATCTAGTTTCAGAGACCGAGCATTACCCAAAGATGTGGTGGTATTTGGTGAAGTAGGCCTAGCTGGTGAGATTCGACCTGTACCGAGCGGGCAAGAACGTTTAAATGAAGCATTCAAACACGGCTTTAAGAAAGCGATTGTACCGGCGGCTAATATGCCTAAAGGTGGCATTCCAGGAATGCAGATCCACGGTGTGAAAAAGTTATCAGAGGCAATTAATGCTTTTGATGAGTTGTAATTGAACTCACTTCAGCTACTCTATACAGCAGCAATTCAGTCTAATCTTAAAGCCGATTGAACTTTGGGTTAGCACTATAAATAACAATCACTTAGATTGTTACTACTTGAGTGCCTTTTTCTATATGTTAGAAAAAGGCAAAGTTTTTTAGACCCAAATGCATGCAAAGCTATCAGTCTTCACAGATTGTGATATACTCTGCGCGCATTTTATATCCTATTAACAGAGTAAGACAATGGCAGATTTATCGAAATACAGAAACATTGGTATTTTCGCGCACGTTGATGCGGGTAAAACAACTACCACTGAGCGTATCCTTAAGCTAACTGGTCAAATCCACAAATCTGGTGAGACACATGATGGCGAATCAACTACTGACTTCATGGAACAGGAAGCTGAGCGCGGTATTACTATCCAATCAGCAGCTGTAAGCTGTTTTTGGAACGATCACCGTCTAAACGTTATCGATACTCCTGGACACGTTGACTTTACAGTTGAAGTATACCGTTCTCTTAAAGTACTTGATGGCGGTATCGGTGTATTCTGTGGTTCTGGTGGTGTTGAACCTCAATCAGAAACTAACTGGCGCTACGCTAACGAATCAGGTGTATCTCGTCTGATCTTCGTTAACAAACTAGACCGTATGGGTGCAGATTTCTACAACGTTGTTGACCAAGTTAAAAACGTTCTAGGTGCAACTCCTCTAGTTATGGTTCTACCAATCGGTCGTGAAGACGAATTCGTTGGTGTTGTAGACCTACTAAGCCGTAAAGCATACGTTTGGGATGACACTGGTCTTCCTGAAAACTACGAAATAAAAGATGTTCCTGCGGACATGGTAGATGACGTAGAACAATACCGTGAAGAGCTAATCGAAACTGCTGTAGAGCAAGACGATGACCTAATGGAAGCTTACATGGAAGGTGAAGAGCCTTCTATCGAAGACGTTAAGCGTTGTATCCGTAAAGGTACTCGTGACCTAGCATTCTTCCCAACTTTCTGTGGTTCTGCATTCAAAAACAAGGGCGTACAAATCGTTCTTGACGCTGTTGTAGATTACCTACCTTCTCCAACTGAAGTTGATCCTCAACCTCTAATGGACGAAGAAGGCGAAGAAACTGGCGAGCACGCTATCGTTTCTACAAGCGAGACATTTAAAGCGCTTGCATTCAAAATCATGGATGACCGCTTCGGTGCCCTAACTTTCGTTCGTATTTACTCTGGTAAATTGAACAAAGGTGACACTATTCTTAATGCCTTTACTGGTAAAACTGAGCGTGTTGGCCGTATGGTTGAGATGCAAGCTGATGACCGTAACGAACTAACTAGCGCACAAGCTGGTGACATCATTGCGATCGTTGGTATGAAGAACGTGCAAACTGGTCACACTCTATGTGATCCTAAGCACCCAGTAACGCTTGAGCCTATGGTATTCCCAACTCCAGTAATCTCAATCGCTGTATCTCCAAAAGATAAAGGCGGTTCTGAGAAAATGGGTATCGCGATCGGTAAAATGGTTGCAGAAGATCCATCTTTCCAAGTTGAGACTGACGAAGAGACTGGCGAAACTATCCTGAAAGGTATGGGTGAACTTCACCTAGACATCAAGGTAGATATCCTTAAGCGTACATACGGCGTTGACCTAACTGTAGGTGCTCCTCAAGTTGCTTACCGTGAAACTATCACTCAAGCAATTGAAGATAGCTACACGCACAAGAAGCAATCTGGTGGTTCTGGTCAATTCGGTAAGATCGATTACCGTATCAAACCAGGCGAAGCTGGTTCTGGCTTCTCATTCAAGTCTTCTGTTGTGGGCGGTAACGTTCCTAAAGAATTCTGGCCAGCAGTTGAGAAAGGCTTTGCATCTATGATGGAAAACGGCGTACTAGCTGGCTTCCCTACTCTAGACGTTGAAGTTGAACTTTTCGATGGTGGTTTCCACGCAGTCGATTCATCTGCAATCGCATTTGAAATCGCAGCGAAAGGCGCATTCCGTCAATCTATGCCTAAAGCTGGTGCGCAACTTCTTGAGCCTATCATGAACGTTGACGTGTTCACTCCAGACGATCACGTTGGTGATGTTATCGGTGACCTTAACCGTCGTCGTGGCATGATCAAAGATCAACAAGCTGGCGTTACTGGTGTTCGTATTAAAGCTGACGTCCCTCTTTCTGAGATGTTCGGCTACATCGGTCACCTACGTACTATCACTTCTGGTCGTGGCCAATTCTCTATGGAATTCGCACAATACGCACCATGTCCAACTAACGTTGCTGACGAAGTGATTGCAAAAGTTAAAGCAGAAAAAGAAGCTGGTAAGTAATTAGCCCTTTTCTCAATTAGTTAAAAAAGCCCCGCAAGTGAAAGCTTGCGGGGCTTTTTATTGCTTGTAACATACTGCGAGATGCGAGATGCGAGATGCGAGATGCGAGATGCGAGATGCGAGATGTGATGTGCCCCCTAAAAAGTAGACACAGGGGTTGTCCCGTATTTAATCAACACGGGACAGATAAAGAAGGGAGAGACTAACGCTTTAAGTCGATGTAAATTTGCTCTACTTTGGTACGAGCCCAATCTGTTTTACGCAAAAACTTTAAGCTCGATTTAATACTCGGGTCTTTTTTAAAGCAGTTGATGTTCACCATGTAACTCAACTCTTCCCAACCGTAATGTTCAACCAGTTCAGTCAGTAGCTTTTGTAGAGTGATACCGTGAAGTGGATTATTGTCTTGTGTCATGAGATGTTCTCGCCATTTATTTGAGCTAAGTATACCAGTTTCGCTTTATGAATTATCCGACCATTTGAGTTCGTAATCGGAGTGGATAATCGAAAGCTCTTCTCTACCTGTATTACCAAATAATCTAACCTGAGCCTGCATCCACTCTTCGAAACGTTTTATTTTTTCTCGATGAAAGTAACCAGGAGGCGCGCACAAAAAGTAATTGTATTTGGGCTTGAGCGCAATGTTACCAATTCTTACTAACTTCTTTTCTTGCAAATAACGATACACTAAGCTGTGTTTAACAAGCGCGACACCTTGAACGGATAGCGCACCTTCTAACACAAAATGAGAGCCATCAAATTGCAATGATGTGCGGCCAGCTTTTACCCCTACGACTTGTAACCAGAGATTCCAATCCATATCAGGCCAACGGTCTTCAATAAGTTCTGCTTTATGCAGATCGTCGATGTCATAGATACCGTGTTTCTCTTGATAGATAGGGTGACAAACAGGGTAAATGACCTCGTCCATCAACCAGCGTGATTCGATGTTTGGGTAGTCTCCATGACCATATCGAACGCAGACATCAATATTAGAATCTTCAAAGGTTACTAACTTGTTGGTCGGTTCGATCAGCATAGATAAATCTGGATGACGCTCGCGAAAATCGCCAATTCGAGGCACTAACCAATGTTGTGCAAAAGAGGGCACGGTAGAAATTGATAATTGAGTGGGGTTAGGGTCTTGGTTGATTCGTCTTACACCATCTTGAATATGAGCAAAGCCTTTCTTCGCTTGTAGATAGAGTACTTCGCCTTCATGGGTTAATACTATTTTTCGGTGTTGGCGAATAAACAGATCTGCGCCTAACCACTCTTCAAGTTGGCGAATTTGTTGGCTGACTGCTGCTGCCGTGACAAATAGCTTTTGTGCGGCGAGTTTAAAACTGCCTGTTTCTGCCGCCGTGTAAAAGTAATAGATCCCTTGAAATGGTGGGGTTCGCTCTCTCACATTAGTTTTCCTTAACTGAATGCCAGTATCTATCGTTTGTCGCTAGTGCGCTATTAGCCGATTATTGACCACGACAAAGCGGAAAATCAATAGGAGAGTTGCAATGAACACAATAACAGAGATATCAACTACTCATCATTCATTCTTATCATCGTTTCCAGTTAAGAAATTCTATTCTAAGTTTAAGGTGTATCTTCAGAATCGTAGAACGAGAAAACACTTATCTGAACTGTCGGATCATTTACTTGAAGATGTTGGTATTACCCAAAGTCAGGCTAACGAAGAGCTGAGAAAACCGTTTTGGAAGTGAGCTAGATTAGCACTTAGGATAGGTTTAATAATTGTAATCTGAGCGGAATAATGAAGGGAGCCGTAATGGCTCCCTTTCTATTTTGGTTACTCTTCCCAAACTACCAATTTATCTTTCGGCCAGTTATGTCCGACTTCGTGGTACTTTTGTTCAAGTATATGTCGCTTTATTTTGAGAGTAGGGGTAAGTACACCATTATCGATGCTCCAAGGTTCCTTAATCATCAGTACACCCTTGATCTTCTCGTGTGAACCGAGCTGCTCATTCATTTTCTCGATAACGCGCTTTGTCGTGCTCTCATAGCGAGCTCTATCGAAATTAGGGAAGTCATGCGGTACCACAAGTAGGATAGGACCTGGTAAGCCTAAGCCTATCAAACACATCATTTCTACGCGGCTATACTCAAAGAGTTTATTCTCGATAGGGACGGGAGCAACAAATTTACCTTTAGCGGTTTTAAAGGTATCTTTCTTACGTCCACGAATCGTTAGGTAGCCTTCGCTATCAATATCGCCAATATCTCCAGTATGGAGCCAACCTTCTGAATTGAAAGATTCTTGGGTCGCAATATCATTCTTGTAGTAGCCACTGAATAGGCCCTTGCCTCGAACAAGAATCTCTTCGTCTTCCGCTATTTTGAGTTCGATCCCTGGACCTGCATTACCAACCGTACCAATTTTATCGGCTCTGAATGGGTAGTTGAGCGTGCTGTAGGCGAAAGACTCTGTCATGCCCCATGCCTCGGTAATGTGCAAGCCAACACTCTCATACCATGCCAGTAGAGCGGGTGATACCGGAGCTGAGCCACATCCAAGAACACGGGCTTGGTCTAACCCTAAACCATCAGCAAGCTTCTTCTTGATGATGTTATTGATAAACGGAATCTTAAGTAAGAAGTTCAGTTTCTTCTGCGGCAATTTGTCTTGGATTCGCTGCTGGAACAGCGTCCATAAACGAGGAACTGAAATAAACAGAGTAGGACGATGCATTTTCACATCATCAATAAACGTGTCTAAAGACTCTGGGAAAGCCGTGACTACGCCACCCATCACTGAAGAACCAAAGATGTAAACGCGCTCTGTAATATGGGCAAGCGGTAGGTAAGAAAACAGGCGATCGCCAGGTTGGATTCCAATATGGTCAATCAACCTTTGAACAGACCAAGTAAACGCGCCGTACGTGAGCATTGCGCCTTTTGGTAGCCCTGATGTACCCGATGTATAAACAAGTGACATCAGCTTATCATCGTGATGCTGAGGGCGTTTGGTTGATGGTTCATGTTTATCGATGAGTTCTTCAAAAGTATGATGACATTTTGCTGCACTGTCGTAAGGAAGCGAGATGCTTATCAGGCTTGGGTTGTCATCTAATACTTTTTGCGTTGCAGTAGCATCGTCGAGTTTACCCGCAATCACAATCTTACTTTCGCTGTGTTCAATACAGTATTGAATCGTATCGGCACCAGCCGTTGGGAAAATAGGGACGCTAACAAAGTCCCCCAACATCATGGCAAGATCGCAGATAAACCACTCTGCACAGTTTTTAGAAACCAGAGCTACTCGGTCACCAGGTTTGGCGCCAAGAGCTTCTAGTGCAGAAGCAAGTTTGAGTGCTTTATCGGCCACTTCTTTATAAGTGAACTCCACAAACTGGCGATTAATTATTTGTTTTAAATAGACCTCATCTGGGCGTTCTTCTGCCCATTTTAAAATCATATCATTGGGTGTAGGGAGAGCTGTTGCTTGTTCTTGGCTAAACTCGTTAGGCTGAATCATTGTCTAACTCCATGTTTTTCGCTAAGTTATTTTTTGTTAAAATCATGTTAAATGTACCATGTTTTTTTATTTTTGAGAGTAAAATTAGCGTTTTCTGTTATCCATGCACGTGCGCCTGTAACTTGCCGGTGTTACTCCGGTCCTTTTCTTAAAAATTCTCGAGAAGTACGAGACATCCTTGTATCCACATTGATAGGCAATTACCGCAATTTTCGACTCGGTATCCGCCTTAATCAACTTTTTAGCTAGTAGAATTCTTTTGTCACAAACAAAGTCTCTAAAGCTTACCCCAAAGTGTAGATGAAACTTTTTCGAAAAGTAGGTTGTTGAACAATGGCACTTCTCGGCGATCTCCGTTTCTCTGATTTCTTTGTTTATGTTATCCATCACATAGTTAACAACCTCAGAAGTAAACAATTTGGTAGGCAGTTGATTGTTGTTATTTATGTCTCTGTCGAAATCGAAGTGAGGTTCGAAGATATGCTGTGTTTTACGCTTAAGTTCTTCGAATGTACTGGTCAGATGATTACTGTTTGTTTCGATAGTGAAAAATATATTCTTATGATTTCGAACGATATTAGGTAACTGGTCCGAGCAAATAATGACTATTCGCTTGTTCAAGTTTTCACAAATAGACAATGCCATTGTAAGTAGTTGAAGTTTATCCGGTCTATTCAAGATGAAAAATACCAGTCTGACATCTAAGTTACTGATTATAGATATATCTTGCTTATAATTTTCAATGGGGAAGTAGTGATTTATTTTATTGATAATAACAGAATTAAATTCACTGTCTTTATCTGATAATAAAGGTGTTACTACTTTCATATAAATACCAACTCTGTTTCATATTAAACTTCGAGTTTAAAAATAGATAAATTAAGATGCATAATAATTAGATTAGAAGTACCACAAAAAAGTGCAAGTAAATGGCAAGAAAATCCTAACCTAATATATTGTTCACTTCTAGATTTAGTTTACAGGTAAACAAAGCCTGATACGTAAATCAAGGAGAGGTTCTCATGGATAAGTTTTTGAATAATTGTAAAGAATTCATGAAAGATGAAGAAGGGTTGACCGTTGTCGAATATGTGATAGGAGCAGCATTGTTGGTTCTCGCTATAACAACCGTATTTACAAATCTAGGCACACAACTTGCAGCCAAACTGAATACTATTATTGGAAGTATTGGTAATGGTACTCCATAGCTTCGGACGGCTTCGCTATGAATAGTACAAGTATGAAAAAGCAAGCAGGGTTGACAGTTGTTGAGTACGTGATGGGCGCTGCCTTGCTTGCTCTTTTCATTGGATTCGTTTTTTCTGGAATGGCAACAGCCTTACTTAGTAAATTCCAGAGTATTGTATCGAGTGTATAAATAGAAAATATGATTAATGAACCTTCTGCTTTCTGGATGTTATTAATTGCAGTTTCGGTATACGATGTTGAGAAACATCGTATACCAAACAAAATATTGATACTGTTTTTGTTCGTGTACTTTTTATCAATGTTTAACCGTAATTACACCTTTGATGTTTTTCTCATGTCCTTAGTTGGATTCGTGGCGTTTTTTTGTTTTGGATTACTCTTATATTTCGTAAGAGCTATGTCAGCAGGAGATGTGAAGCTATTAGGTATTGTGGGTATGTATCTCGGGTGGGGACAATTACTTGATGCGTCGTACTTTATCTTACTTTCTGCTGGAGTGATCGGGAGTTTCTATCTGCTATATAACTTTGCCAATTCGAGTAATTTCACTGTTAAAGGTTATTTTGAAAACAAGTTGATTGCGCTTGGTGGAGTCGCTCCTGTAATAGATAAAAGCGGGAGTTTGCATGCTAGGTATTCAAATAAGGTGACGATGCCTTTTGCACCCTCTGTTGTTATGGGATTGGCGATGTATAGCTACTTTACTTAAACCTGTTGTTGGTTAGCTTTGTGGAGAGGAATAATATATGGATATTATAGGGCGTACTGCTCCAACAACTTTGAAGCCTCAAATTTCAGCCCCGGCCGTTCCTACATCTATTGATATGTTGGGTGTTCCTGAAGTCGTTATTGAAAACCTCGTACTCAAGCATTTGTCTGCTTACCCTAAATCGGATGTGTTAGAACTCTCTAATTATATGTGTGTTGTTACCCATATTGTGGAAAGTGCTCTGGCCGTTTTAAGGAAAAAGTCGTTAATTGAGGTATTCCAACCTAACTCAGATCTTTTGATTTCTTCAGTTTCCCATAGTCATGTCCGTTACTCCTTATCTGAGAAAGGGCTTGAAGAAGCCGATCTCGCTTTTAAGCGTGATGCTTATTTAGGGCCAGCTCCTGTCTCGCTTGCCCAGTATAGCGACGTTGTGCAAAAACAAGACTTGAGGTGTGAGCTAGTAACTAGGCCACATGTCGAAGCGGCGCTGAGTGATGTGTATGGTGTAGAAAAGATGATTTCAGTGTTGGGGCCTGCCATCAATTCGGGGCGCGCTTTGTTGTTGTATGGGCATGCCGGAACGGGTAAAACCTTTGTTGCGAGCCGCATTGTCAATGCTTTACACACTTCTGTTTTTATCCCTTATGCCGTTTATGCATTAGGTAACATTATCAAGGTGTTCTCGGCGCAACATCATAAACCGTTGGATAGTAACGGCAGCGATCAAAGCATTTCCCTGAAAGATCAGTACGACAAGCGTTGGCTTAATTGTGAAAGGCCTAATATTCAGGTGGGGGGAGAGCTCACTATGGATATGCTTGAAGTGAATCATTCAGAGAACAGTCGAGTCTGGTTAGCCCCAGTTCAAATGATGGCAAATAATGGGATCTTTATCATTGATGACCTTGGTCGTCAGCCCATGCCGGTGGATGCGCTTCTTAACCGTTGGATTGTACCGATGGAGTACTCATTCGACTATTTGTCGCTGCCTAATGGTCAGCAGATAACGATGCCATTTGTGTTAACGCTTGCCTTTTCTACCAATCTAAACCCCAAGAAAATAAGCGATCCTGCCTTTTTACGTCGTTTAGGTTACAAGATTGAATTCAAGCCACTTAATCAGCGAGATTATGAAGCTTTATGGATGAGCGTTGTTGCTGATAAAGAGGTAGAGCTTCAAGACGGGTTTTTTGAGCGTTTGTCTCAAATGCACACGCTTTTAAAAGTGCCACTTTTCCCATGTTTACCGAAAGATCTCGTTGGTATAAGCAAAGACATTCTTTCGTTTGAGCAACTCCCACCTGTTATCACATTCGATATTCTTTCCATGGCATGGGAAGTTTATTTTACCTCTGATGGACACGAGGAAGAGAATAATGAATAAGAGTCAAGTTTTCCTACTGTTTTTACTGTCCGTAGTATTCGGCTTAGCGGCTGTATTTTTTGCTAAGCAGTGGATGGATGATCAAGTTCAGCCAACCGTTGAAGTTGAAACGGTCGAGCGGCACCCCGTTGTTGTCGCATCACAAGAAATTGAAGCCGGAACTATTATCGAGGATCAGTTTTTAACCACCAGATTGATGGAAGTTGATTGGATTAATGAAAATAACTATTCGGATAAAGCAGAGCTGATTGGCAAGGTTGTTGCGAATACTGTCTATGCGGGAGAGGTGCTTCACAAGTTACGATTTACTGTACCAGGAGAAGGGTCAACGCTTGCAGCTCTTATCCCTGAAAATAAGCGCGCAGTAACAATACGAGTTGATGACGTTATTGGTGTGGCTGGTTTCCTATTACCGGGTAATAAAGTGGATATTCTCAATACTGTTTCTTATGGTAAAAATTCTGCAGCGACTCGAACTGTCCTCAAAAATATCAAAGTGTTAGCGGTAGACCAAACCGCTAAAACCAATGAAAACAGCCCCATCATTGTACGTGCTGTGACGTTAGAGGTTTCCCCCAAAGATGCGGAGAAATTACTAACAGCGAAAAGTAAGGGGAGTATTCAGCTAACGTTGAGAAACCCACATGAAGTTGAGAAAAAAGTGGTTCGTCGATATGTGCCTAGACCAAGTGTCACCATTATCAAAGGTACAGAAACATCTAATGTGCGCGTCAAGGATTGAGGTGAAATATGAGAATATTAATTGCGTGTGTTTTGAGCCTGATTTGTATTTCTACGGCCAGTGTTGCGGCGTTACAAACGGGAAAAACAGTCACGGTTCCACATCACAAATCAACGCATGTGGTGTTGTCTGGTAAAGCAAGCAAAGTGTCGCTTGGAGACCCAGAAGTTCTTGATATTGTGATGTTGAAATCCAACGAACTATTTCTAATCGGGAAAAAGTTAGGAGCGACCAATTTGATGGCTTGGGATTCAAGAGGTCAGTTGATCGAGTCTATCAATATCGAAGTTACCCATGATCTTAATAGCTTAAAAGCAAAGTTGTATGAATTTTTGCCTGACGAAACGATTGAAGTGCATAGTGCACAAAATCGATTGTTGTTGAGCGGTCAGGTCAGTAACCAACAACAAATGAATGTGGCGATGCGAATCGCAGAAACCTATTCGTCAGGGCAGGCTGCTGACGCATCAAAAGAAAGTGGAAGTGAACAAGCTGCCGCAACTGGTGTTATTAATTTGATGTCGATCGGAGGGGCTCAGCAGGTGATGTTAGAGGTGACGGTTGCTGAGGTTCAAAGAAGCTTGGTAAGAAAATTTGATGCCAATTTTCATTTCTTCCAAACCAGTGGATCTGACTTTTCTTGGGGGGCGTCTTCAGTCCCTGCCGGTGTGTTAGGTGCAACCCCTATTTTCAATATTCCTACCTCTACTGATTACGGTATTTTAGGTTCTTTCATTGATAGTAATACATTGTTTACTTTCGCATTGGACGTAGCAAAACAAAATGGTGTGGCAAAGGTCTTGGCTGAACCGAATTTAACAGCATTAAGTGGATCTAAGGCTGAGTTTTTAGCGGGTGGAGAGTTTCCTATCCCCGTGCCAGACGAAGACGGTATTACTATTGAATATAAAGAGTATGGGGTAGGGCTCAAGTTCATTCCGACGGTACTCAGCGATAAGAAAATCAATCTAAATCTAGCGGTAGATGTGAGTGAGATTGCAAACAGCAGTTCATTGACCATCGATCCTGGCACCACAAATGCGACTTATTTTATCCCACCGATCACTCGACGCAGTGCTTCTTCAACATTGGAGTTAGCTGATGGACAAACCATTGGTATTGCAGGGTTATTGAGTGAAAATGTTCGTGACATCAGTAATAAAATGCCTGGTATCGGTGATGTCCCTATTTTAGGGCAGCTTTTTAATAGCCAAGAATACGTATCTGGAGAAACTGAACTCGTGATTTTAGTGACTCCGAGGTTGGCGAAGCCTATCGATAGAAATAAAGTGACCCTGCCGACAGATGCTTTTGTGAATCCTAATGACTTGGAATATTACTTGTTAGGTAGGAGCGCTTACATTGCAGAGCCGTCAGAATCAGGTTCAGAACGTTCTAAAGCTTCAGAGGACATTACGCCAAATGATGGTGGTAGTGAAGGCTCATTTGGTCATGACTTATAAGGAGATAGATATGATTAGAATAATGATGGTCTTTCTCGTGATGGTGTTAGTTGGCTGTGCAAATGATGCTCGCTTAGGGCATTCAGTCGCACTAGTGAAAACAGAACAAACGTATAACCCTAATGCGACCCAAGAGAATTTACTCATAGTACCGGATGGTACAGGGGAGCGGATGCAGACTGGCTACGACCGATATGTTGGAAGAGGTGAAAACGACCTTTCCGGAAGTAATAGCCAGATCTTAGAAGAGTTTAATTAAATCTGGAGGTACTCACATGTTGTATCGAGTATCACGAAGTCCTAAAAAACAGCAAGGCTTAGTTGCGATATTGGCGACTGCTGCCTTATTGGTTTTTTTAGCGGTCTCAGCGTTAGCTGTAGACATCAATCATATGATTGTAAATAAAACGCGCTTACAAAATGCTGTTGATTCTGCCACGTTGGCTGCTGCAACCATATTAGATAGCAGTAAAGATAAAGACGCTGTAGACGCTGAGGTTGTTACTGCACTTAATACGATGGCAGCTTCAACGGGGAATCATGAAATTGATTTCACCACAGCCTCTATAAACATTGATTATTCCAATGATCCACAAGATTTTACAGGAACCGCCACTTTCGGTGCCAACGATGATGTTTATGTGCGTGTTCGAGTGGACTCATTGGATATGGATGAGTTTTTTATTCAGTTGTTTGGTTTAGATAAAGAGGTGTCAGCAAGTGCTGTTGCGGGGCCTAGCTCAGGCCTCGATTATACTCCTGTTGTACCCATTGGGGTGTGCATTGGTGACGGCACCTCCGATAACGATATTTCTCCAGAAGATGGTTACCATGATGAAACCGGAGAAGCCATAACCAGTGTGTTTGGCTATGAGGTAGGGACTGTTCATGCCTTGAAGGTGGGAGACAATAGCTTATCTGAAATGGGTAATGGTAATTATCACCTGTTGGACTTTGGTTCTGGTGGTAAAACAATCAAAGAAGGCTTAGGTGGTGGTTATGATCAGCCAGTCAAAATTGGTGAAAATATCACAACCAAACCTGGTGGCACGGTTGGCCCGACAGGCGATGGTTTGAATACTCGTTTTGGAGATTATGGCGGTGGCTTGTCTGCATCTGATTATCCTTCGGACTATGTCACTACTGAGCCCGCAGATGAGATCACAATTGATGCGAGTACTGGAGAAATAGATTTTGATGATAGCTATGACTATGCTCAATATAAGATAGACACGAACGCCTGTATAGCAAGTGGTGGTTCTGGGTGCGCCTCTAATGGGGTTGCTTGGCGTCGTATTTTACCGATACCTATGGTGGATTGCTCAGGTAAAAGTGGCGGTACTACTGAATTTACAGTGAATAAAATTGGTTGCTTTTTCTTGCTGCAAAGGGCACCAACCAATAACTCAGGTACACCAGCCGTTTTTGGTGAGTTTATCCACTCTTGCAGTGTTGTTGGTGGCTCTGGTAGTAATCAGTCGACAACCGAAGGGGCTTATAGGATTGTTCTGTATAAAGACCCCGATAGTGGGGAGTCTTGATTATGATTTTATCTAATAGACATCAACGTGGTTTTGCTGCCGTAGAGATGGTGCTCGTGGCCCCTGTATTGTTGTTCTTTTTGGTTTTGGTTCTTGAACTAGGTAACATTCTGATTCAATACAACATTATCTCCAAGTCTGTACAAAATGGAGCACGATATGCTGTTAGTGAGGTTTACGATACCAAAGGTGGCACTATTGCACCAACTTTGGAGATTAAAAATGTGGTGGTTTATGGTCAAAGTAGCGTAGGGACAGCTATTTTATCTACGTTGACAACCTCTGATGTGACGGTTGAACCTGATCCTATTGGTAGTGGTGATTATGTGCAGGTGAGTGTGACGTATGATTACGTTCCAAACTTCTTGTCTATTCCCTTCTCTACGGAGAATTTCGCCATTCCATTAAGTGCAACTTCGGTGATGAGGGTATTGTGATGAAAAGGCTTAACGGGCGTACCAAAGGGCTTGCCATTATTGAGTTCACTATAGTCTCGTCGTTCATGTTTCTCTTGATTTTTCTTATTTTATCGTTAGGGGTTTATGTATTTTCGCTGCAAATGGTGAGTGAAGGAACGAGGAAGGCTGCTCGATTAGCGACGGTATGTTATGTGCTCGATAGAGATAATATAGCGGGAATGGTTGTTGATGATTTACCGCTTATTGGGTTTACTAGTGCGAACCTAGAAGTGGCTTACTTAGACGCTAGTGGAGCAGAGGTTACTTCTGATTTTGAAGCGAACTTTGGCACTATTAAGTTTGTGCGTGCTAGGGCTACGGGTTATGGCATTCAGTTAATCAGTAACCTAAGCTTTCTAGGTACGAATGGATTTCTTGCTGCTCCTGCGTTTGAAACAATATTACCAGCAGAAAGTTTGGGAGTGGTGAGGCCTGAAACTGAAACTAGCACTAACATATGGAATAGATGCCCATAGGCGGTTATTTAAAGGAGATGAATATATGGGGGAAGCGATCAAAATAACGCCTAATGAGAATGATATTACGCGTTTAAAAACGAATCTTAAAGTGTGGGTCATTCATAACAGTGAAAGTTTTAAATCGCATGTGAATCAAGAGCTCAAGAAATGCAGAAATGTCAGTATTACATCATTTTCTTTAGCTGGTATGAATGAGGAGTATTTAAAAGGCGTTGATGTTCCGGAGCTTATTTTCGTCGAAGCCAGTGGTAGCTGGGCTCAAAAGATGGTTGAGCTTCAAGGGTATGATTTATCGTTAGAAGATAAAGAGCTATCTTTAGTGGTGCTCGGAGATGAAAGTGACAGTGGTTCAATAAAGATTGCATTACGTTTAGGAGCATCAGACTTTTTACCTAATACCGTTACTCTTTCTGACTTACTTCCATTATTAAAGAAAACGGCATCGGAAAAGCTTGAAAACTCCAGTTACGGTGAGTTTATCTTGTTTTTGAATACCAAAGGCGGAATGGGGGCGACGACGCTTGCTTTAAATACTGCGATTGAAGTGGCAAGTCATCACGCTGGAGAGGTACTTTTACTAGATATTGATCTTCAGTTTGGAGTTATCCCGGATTATTTAAATATCACTCCAACTTACAGTATCTCTGATGCTATTAACAGCTCCAATGATCTCGATGAGATATCTCTAGGATCTTTAGTAAATAAGCACGAGTCTGGCTTACATGTCCTAAGCTTTAAGCATGAAAACAATGCTGATGATTATGGACAGGCTCAGAAAATAGGCCGATTGCTTCCTATCTTACGTCGCTTCTACCCTTATGTGATCATTGATCTTTCAAGAGGCTTAGATCATGTGTTTGCATCAGCGATATCACCAGCCACCAAAGTACTTTTGGTTTCGCAGCAAAGCTTGGTTTCAGTAAAAAACACAAGTCGCTTAATCAAGTCTTTGAAGTTTGAATATGGGTTACAAAGTGATGTGATAGAGGTGATCCTAAATCGTTATGAGAAACGACATTCAATTAAGTTAAAAGACATTGAACAAGCGGTAGGTGATCATGACATACACCTTATACCTAATGATTTTAAGGTTACATTAGAGAGTGCTAATTTGGGGCAGCCATTTGTTCAATCTCGAAAGAAAAGCTCTATTACTCGCTCTATTATTGACTTATCTCATGTTCTTTCACCGCTAGAGCACGAAGAAAAAGGGTGGTTAAAAAAGTTGTTTTCATGATGCATTGATGAAAAGTAAACACGAGGGATTGTGATGTTCTTTAAACGAAAAAATATAAACCCAGAGTTTGAACATAAAGCAGAACAGATTTCGCATGAGTCCGAAGGTGCTAATACGGTTGAGCGTTTACAAAGTGTAGAGATATCGAATAATACTCAGAAAGTAGACGTTAATGAAGAGAAAGAAAAAACGGTTAATGAAGCTCGCAAAGTATTAGAACATGAGCTCTCTATTAAGCATTTTTTCCATAAGCAGCTTCTTGAAACTTTGGATCTCGGTTTGCTATCGAGCTTAGAAAAAGAACGGGCTAAAGTTGATTTACACGAAGCTATCGTGCAATTGATGTCTGACGACCGCAATCATGCACTAAGTGCTGAAGGTCGAAAAAGGGTGATTAAGCAGATTGAAGATGAGGTCTTTGGCCTTGGTCCATTAGAGCCGTTGTTGGCTGATCAAACAGTGTCAGACATATTGGTCAACGGTCCTAAAAGTGTTTATGTAGAACGCAGAGGTAAGCTTGAAAAAACGCCTTATACTTTCCTTGATGATCGCCACCTTAGAAATATTATTGATCGAATTGTAAGTCAAGTCGGTCGACGTATAGATGAATCATCACCTATGGTGGATGCTAGATTGCTTGATGGCTCTCGGGTGAACGCTATTATTCCTCCCTTAGCTCTAGATGGCCCTTCTGTTTCTATTCGTCGTTTTGCTGTTGATCGCTTAACTATGAGTAACCTACTGGAATATGACTCGGTTTCTCCGCAGATGGCTAAATTTGTGGAAGCTGCAGTTAAAGGTGAGCTAAATATACTCATATCTGGAGGAACAGGCTCAGGAAAAACGACAACACTCAATATTTTTTCTGGTTTCATTCCTCGAGATCAACGAATTATTACCATAGAAGACTCGGCGGAATTACAACTTCAACAACCTCATGTCATTCGCTTAGAAACCCGCCCTGCTAACCTAGAAGGGAAGGGAGAAATTAGTCAGCGAGAACTCGTAAAAAATACCTTGCGTATGCGCCCCGACCGAATCGTGGTTGGTGAGGTTCGTGGTAGCGAAGCCGTTGATATGCTAGCTGCGATGAACACGGGCCATGACGGCTCACTTGCTACCATTCATGCGAATACCCCCCGTGATGCCTTGAGTCGGGTCGAGAATATGTTCTCGATGGCAGGGTGGAACATATCAACCAAAAACTTACGAGCTCAAATTGCTTCGGCTATCCACCTTGTTGTTCAAATGGAACGCCAAGAAGATGGCAAGCGTCGTATGGTGAGTATCCAAGAGATCAACGGCATGGAAGGTGAGGTGATTACGATGTCGGAAATATTCCGTTTCCAGCGTAAAGGTATTGATGAAGACGGCAATATTATCGGTTATTTCACGGCAACGGGGGTTGTGCCTCAATACCATGACCAGTTAGTCAAACGTGGACTCGACCTGCCTTTCGAGCTCTTTAGTGAGACCAAAGGCTAAGGATATATTATGGACAATGTAAGCGTTTCATTAGGTCTATTATTCATTGCGGTTCTTTTTATTTCTCAAGCTTTGTTGCTCCCTGCTGCAGGTAAGAAAGCGAAGCATAAAGAGTTGTCTCGACGTTTGAAAGAGACGCAACGTAATATCGATGCAGAGAGTTTGTCATTACTAAAAGAACACTATAACAAAGATTTATCTCCAGTAGATCGCAAGTTAATCGTCATTCCATATTTTGCTGGCTTAAAGAAAATGTTGGAACTAGCCGGCTTTAAATTAGCATTGAGCCGCTTTTTACTCATAGTTTCTCTTTGTGGTGTGTCGCTTACATTGATAGCGATAATGACCAACCAAATGTGGTTCATTAGTGTCGCGGCATTCATTTTTGTTTGGGTTGTCGCCTATCTATTTGTGCAAAATCGAGTGACCTACCGAATGGCTCGATTTGAGGAACAGCTTCCCGAGGCTTTAGATGTTATCCGACGAGCATTGCAAGCCGGGCAACCGTTGGTTCAATCATTTAACGAGGTTGGCGAAGAGCTTCCTGATCCTATAGGTGCCGAGTTTAAGAACACTTATAACCTGCTCAACTATGGTTATGACTTACGTTTGGCAATTTTACAAATGGCAGAGCGAGTCCCAACCGTTTCAATGCTAGCTTTTTCTAGCGCCGTAATGTTGCAGAAAGAGACTGGGGGAAACTTATCCGAGAATTTGCAAAAGGTATCTGAAGTACTTAGAGCGCGTTTTAAACTGGAAAGGAAAGTCAAAACGCTCTCGGCTGAGAGTCGGTTGTCAGCATGGATCTTAACGTTATCACCCTTTGGTTTGTTTTTTGCTATGCGGGTAGCTGGTCCCGAATACATCGAGCCACTTTACACAGATCCACGCGGTCTCTCTATGGTGAGTGTCGGTATAGTTCTTTTGGCTATCGGAGCCTTGTGGATTAAAAAGATCATCAGCATAGAGATTTAACTTATGGAATTATTAAATATTGAAGTTTGGAAGCAGATGTTAGCAGACTTTGGGGTCAGCTCTCAGATGGTTATCTATTCGATGATTTTGCTTACAACAGTCTTGTTAACACTAACGCTTGGATTTCTTTTTTTAGGAGCCCGCTCTCCTTTGGACAAGAAACTGAGACAAATATCAGAAGACGGATCTCCGACTGGCAGGAAACCTTATAACTTCTCTAATACGCTCGAATCATTAAGCCCTTTTTTAAGTAAAGGTAATAAAAAAGATAATGAAACCTACTCGGAAAAGTTGATGCATGCAGGGTTTCATGAAAAGAGTTCATTATCGGTTTTCTATGCGTTGAAGGTTCTATCTAGCTTGATAGGTATCGTCGCTGCTTTTATGGTTTATTACATAGCGTTGGGCGGAGAGTACAATAATTTACTCATCATGATCTGTGTTTTTCTTGGTACATTCACACCTAATATTGTTCTATCTAAGCTACAAAAAGAGCGTCAGAAAAAAATCAGAAACGGTGTTCCTGATGCATTAGATCTTCTTGTTGTATGTACTGAGTCTGGACTTGGTTTTAATGCGGCTCTTGGTCGTGTTGCATCAGAGCTCTATGTCTCTCAGCCTGAACTTGCGGATGAACTAGAGACGGTATTTGCTAAAATTCAAGCGGGTGTCACCATGCCTGACGCACTTAGGCAGCTTATCGAACGAACCGGGTTAGTCGAATTGGAAGGTTTGGTTTCTTTGCTTTCTCATGCATCGAGAATGGGCGGTAGCTTAGCGCAAACGCTTCGTGATTATACTGAAGATTTTCGAGATAAACGGCAGCAAGCTGCTGAGGAGATAGCAGCAAAAATACCGACCAAAATGTTATTTCCTATGTTGATATTTATTTGGCCTTGTTTTTTCATTGTCGCACTTGGCCCTGGGCTACTTATCGTAATGGACGCATTGAGTGCGCCGGGAGCAAGTTTATGATTTTATACAATAAGTTTCTTCTTCTATTATTGCCAATTTTGCTACTTGGTTGTGCATCTTCTGATGAACCAACCAACCAATTTGATGCCGAATTGTATTCGGGTAAACCAATCGATAGTTTGACTAGTGATGATCCACCGCTAAATGAAAAAGAAGCAATTATGCGCGGTGACATTGCTCTGCGAGACAACAATATAGACTTGGCGTTGTATGAATACATACGCTCTTTGTCTTTCCCTGAGCAAGAGTTTCACGACAAAACGCTGTTTACTATAGGTAAAATCCATTCATCTCGTGGCAACGCAGCGCTTGCCGAGAAAGCGTATTTGGCTGCCTTAGATTTCAATCCAGCACATACCGAGGTATTGGAAGAGTTGGGCGTTTTGTATACCAAGCAACGACGAACAGATGAAGGTCGAAGTTATTTCTTTAAAGCGATTAATGCCGACCAAGTCCGTTTAAAAAGCAGTGAAACAATCCAAAACTACCAAGCGTTGAGTCAAAGTGAAGTGGCGAGTTTGAAGGTAGACAGTATGTCTCCAGCATTGGCTTATATGGGAATTGGTGTGTTGGAAGATGTTGACGGAAAGCATCAGATCGCACAAGAGTACTTTAAAAAATCACTGACGATAGACAAAAGCTCAGTCAAAGCTTTGTTGAATATGGGTTACTCCCACTACATGTATGGTAACTACAAGGAAGCGTATCAATATACTCGCTCAGCTTTGGAGATAGAGCCAAACAATGAAAAAGCTCAGAACAACCTTGCGCTGATTTACCTTGCATCAGGAGACATAAAAAAGGCAACCAATGTATTTATGAGGCATATGGAAGTGTCGGAGGCGTTGAATAATGTGGGGTACTTCTTAATCCTGCAAGGAAAACCTGCTGAAGCTGTTCCTTATTTACAGCAAGCCATCGATAAGAAACCTTCTTATTACAAGGTAGCCAACGAGAACCTGAATAGAGCACTAGCTGAAGTGAGAGAAATGGAACAATAGTGGTTTGATTTTGGCTTAATGAAAAGGATATTCATATTGCCTAAAAGTGAAAGCTTCAATAGAGATATCATTGTAATTTCTGTCTTTTGGCTAGTTTGTGCCACTGTCATATTTTTTAATAAATGGGAGAGTGTTTCAGCTCTTAACCTGAATGACAATGACGACTATATGCGTTTTGTTCAGTTTCAGGAATGGATGACAACTGGTCGTTGGTATCTGGAGCCAATGACTGACTTTAACGCTGATGATGGTCTTATTATTCATTGGTCACGATTTCCTGACTTAATGTTATCGTTAGTGGCTTTTCCACTGTTATTTCTGGTTGATGATAATCTTGCTTATGCTATTTCAATCTCTGTTGTTCCATTGTTTTATTTATTGCTATATGTGTTGGCATGCTTTTACTTATGCGAGCATTACTTTGGGAGAAAGTATCGATTTATAAGTATGATGTTTTCTGTATCTTCCCCTACAATTATTCATTTCTTACCTGGTGCTATTGACCATCATAATATTCAACTTATTTTAGCTTCTCTCTTTTTATCTATAACACCTATCAAGCTTATCGATCTTAAACAATCATGGCGTGTCTATATTCAATCTTTTTTTCTGTCTCTATCTTTATGGACTGGGATGGATAATATATTGTTATTTATGGTTTTCTTTATTTTTTATACAGTGTATTGCTGTTTTTTTTGCCGAGAGTGGTTTGGTTATGTATCTAAGTTATATTTTACCTGTTCAGTTTTTGGTGCTTTTGCAGTCCTATTGAATCGGCCGTATGATGAGTTTTTTATTTTCAAGTATGACGAGATCTCATTTATTCTTATTATTTTATTTTTTAGCGGATGGACATTTGTTAACTTATATAATCGTTCAGTGAATGAAGAACAGAATTTTACTCAAAGATTGATATTATTACTTACTCTTAGTTTGTTATGTTTAGCCCCTGTTGCCGCTCTTTACCCATCACTCACCAGTGCATTTTTAATAGATTACCCACCGATACTTAAGGTATATTGGCTTGATCAAGTTTCCGAAGCAAAATCTATCGCAACATACATCGCAATGAATGGTTTTTTTTCCTTAGATAATTATGTTTTGCTATTAACTCCTGCAATTTTATATCCATTATTTAGGCATAAAAACCACCACTGTACCATTCTGTATCTTATTCTTATTTGTAATATAGCACTTGCGGTTTTTTGGCAGGTTAGAGTTATTAGGTTGTGTTTTGTCATAGCTGCTCCTTTACAGGCCTACGTTGTTATCCGAATGTCTGAATACATCAAGTTTTCAATATTGAAAGCAATCGTTATTTTTTCAGGAACGCCGTTAGCGATTGCATTTAGCATTCTTGTTTTGTCACCCACGGACGACGTTAAAACTCAATTAAATGGTAGTAAACCACCCAATCTATTTGACGTTTTAAAGGACAATGACATTAACTCACAAACGATACTTTCAGGTATGGAGACGGGATCTCCAGTACTAGCGAAAACCAACAACAGTATTATTGCTGCGCCTTATCACCGAAATATTGTCGGTAACCAGTTTCTGATTGAGGTGATGTTGGAAGAAGATCTTGTGTTGGCTGAACAAAAGATTATAGACAAAAACGTCGATGTTATTGTTGTTGGCAATGATCCTCATTTGTTAATTTTAAAAAAATCAGCGGGAGAGGGGGCATTTATTAATAAACTTTATAGCTCAGATACACCCGCTTGGTTGGAGGTCATACACGATGATATTGAAAGTGGTTACCGGGTCTTTAGGGTCAGGGGAAGTTTATGAATAGTATGAAAATTGCAGTATTACTCCCGTGCTATAACGAAGCTGGTGCGGTAGGGAAAACGGTCATTTCTTTTCAACAAGCTTTACCTAATTCTACTATTTATGTGTATGACAACAATTCAACTGACAACACGATAGAGGAGGCGATGCAAGCCGGTGCTGTTGTTCGACATGAACCTCGTCAAGGTAAAGGCGAAGTTGTGAGGAGGATGTTTTCGGATATTGATGCTGACATTTACATTATGGCAGATGGTGACGATACCTACGATGCGTCAATATGCCCCACATTGATCGATCAGCTCGTAACTGAACAGCTCGATATGATCATCGGTAGCCGAGAGCGTTCTTCAGGGGCTTACCCCAAAGGACATATTTTCGGTAATAAGATGTTCTCGACACTTATCAACCGAGGGTTCGGCGCTCAATTGAGTGATGTATTTTCGGGCTATCGAGTTATGAGTCGTAGGTTTGTTAAAACAGTTCCAATTTTTAGTGATGGCTTTCAAATTGAAACGGAATTAACCGTACACGCGTTGCACCATAATATGTCAATCAAAGAAGTTCCAACTAAGTATCATTCAAGACCTGAAGGCACTGCTAGCAAGCTGAATACATTGAGTGATGGTATTAAAATCCTTAACTTTATTTTGTTCTTATTAAGAGACGTAAAGCCGATGTTTTTCTTCGGTGTGTTGTCAGTGTTGCTTTGTTTTATTTCATTAGGATTAGGGATTCCCGTTATCCTATATTTTATCGATACAGGGTTAGTTGAAAGAGTACCTACTGCTATTCTGTCTAGCTCAATTGCACTTATTGCGGTGATGTCTTTCTTTTGTGGCTTGATACTCGACAACGTGTCACGAGGTAGAAGAGAGATGAGAATCCTCTCAATATTAAGAAGTCACGATCACAAGCTATCAAAATAGGGTTCAGGTATGAGAATAAGCAAGGACGAAGATAAAGAATGGCTCAACTATTTATCTCGATTCAGTGACGAATATGATGAGCGGGTTTACAGCGGAAATACAACGGGTTATGTGATGAGAGCTGGCCATGTAGCGTGCGAAAAGCCATTTGGTGGAAGTGAACACTTTTCGAGAGTGTTAGAAGTGGGATCCGGAACGGGTGAACACTTACTGCATGTTAAGCACACTTTTGATGAATATATTGTAAGTGATGGTGATGCTGCGGCGCTTGAGTTGGCCCAAAAGCAGCTCAATCATATCAACTCTTACGATAAACTTACTTTCGATGTGACCAATGCTAGGCAATTAAACTTTGAAAATAATAGCTTTGATCGAGTGATTGCAACTCATATATTGGAACATTTGTATGAGCCCCATTTAGCTATCAAAGAGTGGTTAAGAGTGTTAAAGCCCGGAGGGACTCTTTCGATTCTGATTCCTACTGATCCTGGAATAGCATGGAAGATTGGTCGGTACTGTACGACGAGGAAGCAAGGTCTGGCAAAAGGTTGGAATTACGATTATATAATGGCAAGAGAGCATGTAAATCCATGTAATAATCTAATTGCGTTCTTAAGGTACTATCTTCCTGAACATCAAAAATCATTTTGGCCGATGAGTTTTGTGCCTCTTATTGACTGCAATTTATTCTTCAATTTTCACGGAATTAAGCCTGATTCTAGTTCTTAAAAGAAGTAAGAAGCAAGCGACTCGCTCACTTCTTACTATAAATCTTTTAGACTGCTAAACCTGTCATTGCGCCAAAGGCCATGAATAATCCGACAAGCCCTACAATAGGTAACTTCACGGTTTTCAATAGCCAAATACCAACAATGATCAGAGCGAAGTCTAAGCCGCTGCTCACCGCACTAGTGAAAATGGGCTGATATAGAGCCGCAAGCAGCAAACCAACAACGGCTGCATTTACCCCTGAAAGTGCACCCGCCACCATAGGTTTACTCGCAATTGCTTGCCAGTTCTTCAGTACGCCCAGTAGCAATAAAAAGCCAGGTAAGAACACGGCAATCGTTGCTAGCAGTGCGCCTGTAATTGGCGCTGATGGCATTAATACATAACCTAGGTAAGTAGCTAATGTAAACATTGGTCCTGGGACCGCTTGTGCCGCGGCATAGCCGGTTAAGAATGCATCTTGCGATAGTTGATCGCGAATACCATTTTGTAGTAAAGGAAGAACTACGTGACCGCCACCGAATACCAAACTGCCTGCTTGGTAGAACTGGCCAAACACTTCAATGCCCTGAGAGTATGCGCTGAACAGAGGAAGGCAAACTAATAGGGCGACGAAAATAACGAGCGGTGTTATGGATATTTTGTGTGTCGATGGAACCGTCCTTAGCTTTTGCGAGGTTAAGAACTTACTGCCAACGGTCGCTGCAAATAGAAGCACTAAAACTTGAGGCCAGATCCCTGGAACCAACAGTAGCACGATAGCAGTAATCACACATAAGGCAGTCGCTACCTTCGATTGGCAAAAGTTCTTATACATGCCAAACGTTGCATCAGCCACAACCACAACCGCAAGTAATTTCAAACCGTGAATGATTGAATTGAACAGTGGCGCTTCCAATAACTGATTGCTCACTAAAGCCAATATCAGCATCAGGATGACAGATGGGGATGTGAAGCCGACAAAGGCGGCAATAGCACCAGTCAAGCCACCTTTCTTGTAGCCAACCGCAAAGCCAACTTGGCTTGAACCTGGGCCGGGTAGAAACTGGCTGAGAGCAACAATTTGCCCATACTCTTCGTCAGATAACCAATTCAGTTTCTCAACAAAGGTGTTACGGAAGTAGCCAATATGTGCCGCTGGTCCACCAAAGCTAATCCAGCCAAGCAAGAAAAAATTTTTAAAAATTGAAAGCATGATCGATTCCAGATGAAGGTTTAGCGTAATTTAGGTGCAGTTGAATTATGATTCAAATTAATTATTTTAATTATAATTATTAATGAAATGGGTTTGGATGTATGGCTGATTTTAACTGGAAAGGTATTGACCTTAACCTGCTGATTGCACTGCAGGCATTGCATAAAACCAACAATGTAAGCAAGGCTGCGGAGCGTTGTTACGTTAGCCAGTCTGCAATGAGTCATAGTCTACAAAGATTACGAAAGCTGTTTGATGACCCTTTGTTTGAACGTGTTGGAAGTAGGATGGAAGCGACTGAGCGAGCCATTGAATTATCAAGCACCGTCGATGCGTTGCTTAAGACTATTCAATCTGAGGTTCTGTTGTCTAAAAGGTTCGAAGTTGATAGTTATAAAGGCAGTTGGAAAATAGGACTTACCGATTACGCGGAACAGATGTTCGGTCCAATGATCTTCGATTTTATTAAGCAAGCTTCGCCACGCTCTCAAGTCGCATTTTTTAACGTTAATCGAACCAATTATCAGCAGGTGTTTGAAGAGGCTAAGCTAGATATTGCGATAGGCTGTTTTGGTGAAGCACCTAAATTGTATGGCACTGAACTTCTCTACACCGAGCAACATGTCTGCTTGCTAGATGAATCTGTTTTGGATGTTGAACAGCCTATATCACTGCAATCATTTGTTTCTGTGGAGCACGCTTTAGTGTCTTCTAACGGATCGCTAAAAACGGCGGTTGATACCAAGTTGGCCGAATTGGGTTACACAAGAAAAGTGGCAATTGCATCGAGTAACTTTTTAACAGTAAAGCGATTGATTAGTGGAAGAAAGCTATTGTGTATTGTGCCTAAATTAGTCGCTAGAAATGCCCCTGATGTTGATAGCTCACTGATAGCAATCGCTCCGCCGATAGATGTCCCAGATTTCGATATCCAGCTTGTTTACCGTAAGGGAAAAGAATTAGACGACAAGCACACTCACTTAAGAAAAGTAATCACCCAAGCGGTTGAAATTGTTATTGCTGACGAATGATTGATGATGAGTTCTTTCTGATCAGGTAGCACTATTAAGTGCCAAAGCGCATCTTGGGTACTTAATGCCCACAAAGACAATTATGCCACGTTCAGTGAGATCTGAGCTTTTCATGTCTTACCTTTGCATTAAAGGGAGGTATAACAGGGCAAGATCATGAAAACCCCTTATGGAATAAGGGGTGACGTGAAG
>NZ_LAUM01000050.1:0-20593 GCF_000972265.1 Vibrio sp. ECSMB14106
ACCTTTCGCAAGTCCTTGCAGGGCAAGGGGCTTCGTAATCTTGCCCTACTTCTTCATCTAGCTGAGCTATTTTCTCTGCCATCAATGCATGACAGCGATTGGCAAGCGCTTTAGCATCACTGAGCTTGTATTCAGTAACATCGATAGGTTCAAGCATCTCGGTGATCACAATGCCATTATTGGCTCGATTCAAGTCGATCTTATTGTGTGTGGTGCTGGTACACATTGGGGTGATAGGCACACCAGCTTCAATCGCCATTCGGAAAGCGCCTGTTTTGAATGGCAATAATCCACGCCCTTTACTACGGGTTCCTTCAGGGTAAACCCAAACAGACAGATCTCTCTGATGAATCGCTTCCGTCACTTGCTTGATGGTATCGCGTGCTTTGGACTTGTCTTCGCGGTTAATCATGATGTTACCGGTGATCCAATACAGCAGACCAAAGAAAGGAACGTACAACAAATCGCGCTTGCCCAATGTCACCGTGCGAGGCCTTAACATTCCAGGGTCGGTCACAAAGTCCAATATGCTTTGGTGGTTAGAGATGTAGACGCTGTTTTCTGGTGTTGGGGCATTGTCTAGGCCGCGCTGCACCAGTTTTACACCGATGATCTTTTGGAGTTGGTTGAACCAGCGACAGAAAACGTACACATGCTTGGGGTTCTTGGGGCTAAACAAGCAGTAAACAAAAGCACATAGAGTGGTGAAAATAATAAACACCGTAGCCAAAATAATACGAAGAACAGCAAGCACAATTCACTCCTTACTCACCGCAAGATGGCAGTGATTAAATAGTTTTAGATGCTTGAAGTTTTCACTCTATTTAACCGAATTGCAACAATTAACTGTTATAGGGTTCTGTTTTTAGATCTTTATATAAAACAAGGACTAACAATGGGTGTTTGACACAGTTATCGAGCTTACACGTGTTCACCAGTAATGGCTGATGATCACCAATACTGTTTATTTGGATCCGACTTTTCTACCCATTCCGGATATTGACGCGATTCTAAATAGAGTTGTAGGCCGTTATAGGACATGAAAGCTGCAGGGCCGCCGAGGTGCTCGAAATAGTCAAAATACTCATCTTCGAGAGCACAAAGGTGGGCTAAATCTTTAACGTTATTCATCATTGCCCATTGAATAGCGAACACCGGAGCCGTCGAACCTGAAATGCTGACCTCTTCGACATTTGGGTTGAACAGTGAATTGGCTTGTTCAAGCTGTATCTCTTCTTGTTCGGACTCTTGCTGCAAAATTTCTTCGATGATCTCTGAGCGTTTGGTATTAGAGACATTCTTGTTCAGCTTGGCGATTCGCAGTGCGTAGCTAAAACGGTCTGTTGAAACTATGTCGACAAGTTGCGATAGCAGCTCTTTGTCTACGCCCGCAGCCTTGGTGAAATAATCGATACATGAATTGATTGAAGCATAGCGAGTACCGTCAAACTCAAAGCCACTGGTTTCGTCGTAGACCTCAATTACAATGTCATCAACCGATAAAGGCCAACCTTTATAGTCGATTCGCTGTTTGGCGATTTGGTACATCTTCCAAGCACTGCGCCCAAACCCACCAAGCGTCGAGCCAGAGAAATCTGAATCAATAAGCTCTTGCTCCGTCCAGTTCTCACCAATCCCTAAGTGCTTTGCGTACTTATCGATGAGTGCGTGTTTTATCTGATCGCGCACAGCCCAAATTGAGGTCAGATTCTTTGAGTAGTTAATTCTCGCACACTCATTACAAGCCGGCAGTGCTATCGGTGAGTGACCAATCTTGGCAACAGCTTGCGCTGTCTTAGGAAATTCAACAACATCATTGGAAGGTTCACCACAAAACCAACAGGTGTGGCGTAGGTTGAACGGGGTATCTATGTGGGAGTATGTGTTCATTAGCTTTCTATCGGTTGGGTGCTCAATATTCTGAGAGGCTGGGGTGTAAAATTCTCAGGGGTTCATTTTATAACAAAATAACCCTTTCCTAACTTAATATTAGGTGTTTTCCACTTAGTAACACAATTTGTCAGCAGTATGAGTAGGTTTATACAGGTTAACTATGCATTGGGGATAACAATTTTGTGACGTGACGTAAAGAGGTAAGTCATAAGGTGTTCTTGGAGTACACTTTGTTAATTAACCGTATGCCGATCTTGAGTTGAATTTAGGGAAAAAAGTTTAATGGCTACGAGTGTGAAATTAGAGCGGCGATGCCAGAGCTCTCTTGTAGTCTGGTATAAAAACGGTAAAATATAGCGCAAATATTTTTGATTTATACATGATTACTCCCTGCATTTAACTTGTTGTTTATTATTGGTTTTTGTTTGATTTTTGTGAGGGAGCTATCTTAGGGTTGATTTTGAATAAATATACAGCACGATTTTCTGGGCACCAAACTTTTCCACTTCGCTATGGGTGGCTTTATAAATTTTATCAGACTAGTCAGCTTGAAGGGTTCGATACACTTACTACCGATGAGTTAATGGTTGAGTGGGGTGTAGGTAAGAATATGGTCGATGGAATAAAATATTGGGCCGGACGTGTAGGTATCTATGATCAGACAGATGACCATAAGGTCAGCGATGAGTATTTTCATATAGATCAAGAAGACGAGCACTTAGAAAACATAAGCTCACTGTGGCTTATTCATTGGCTTCTATGCAGAGATGTCTCCGAACTAACAGCTTATCGTATATTTTTTAATTTTTATAATGGACAAAAGGTTGATAAAGAATCACTCCTAGTGTTCATAAAAGAGTTGTTTGCAACAAAACAGTTTGAATCAGACACCAAGAAAAAAAGTATCTTGCAGTTACCTGCAGACAATAGTTTAACAAAAGATATCAGCACCTTCTTTTTGACCTATGCAAAAAGTAAAACAAGCAAAGTATCGGAAGACAGTTTCTCATCTCCGTTAAGTGAATTAGGGCTGTTGAAGCAATTTGATAGACAGAAGTTTCTATGCGAGTTGGAGCCAAGGAATAGTTTAAGCGATCAAGTTTTTACTTTTGCTTTAATTGATTACTTTTCGATGATATCGGGTAAAGACGCTGCAATTACGATGTCATTTGATTCGTTCTTACTTGATCCCGGTAGCCCTGCCCGTGTCTTCCGTATGGCTCAGACAGAAGTAGAAAACCGATTAGAACGAGCTTCAGAGCTTACTTCGGAGGCTATTGGTTGGACGGATACTCAAGGCCTTCGTCAAATCCAAATTAAAGATATAGCTGTCTTAAAAAACAAAAATACCTTTCTCGCAAAGATTTATAAGTAGGTTCTCGTGTCAAATTTAAAAGAACATATTAATGTTAATATTCGCTTTCAACGTTCAACACGTATAGATTCAGACCTAGATCTTAATGGTGAATTTTTTAATGGCTTTGTTTTTCATGGTACTGCAGAGAATACTTTAAGGACTATCGCCGAGGGTTATCAACAATCTAACCGTAAAACCTATACAGTTACTGGCCCGTATGGGACTGGCAAGTCAACGGTAGCTCTATTATTGGCAGGTTTGTTATCTTCAGAAAAAAAACTCAGGAGTGTTGCATCAGAGGTTGTTAAACCTAAGTTTTCAGCTCTTTTTTACGAGAAAATCCCTGTAGTAAATGGTTGGTTTGTTGTTAAAACTGTTTGTAGCTTTGAATCACCAATAACAGCGTTATGGACATCAATAGTTACTGAGGCAGATGCTCACAATATCGACATTTCTCATATAGCTGCACCTGTAGACGAGAAGTCTTTTTTTGTTGCATTCAATAAAGTAACCAAGTCAGTTGAAAAATCTCTTGATGGGATTGTCATATTATTTGATGAAATGGGGAAATCATTAGAGTTTCTTAATTCAAAGCATTTAGATCTTCAATTTTTTCAAGACCTTGCCGAGAAAACAACGCGTAAAGATTTTCCTGTCTTATTTTTAGGCTTTTTGCACCAAGCTTTTGCTGAGTATGCTCGTGGACAATCACAGTCAATAAAAGAAGGGTGGGCCAAAGTTCAAGGTCGTTATACAGATCTTTTATTTAATGTTTCTGAAGATGAAACAGTAACATTAATTGGCAATAGCATCGTTCAAGAGCCATCTTACAAACTTAATAGCTTGATTGTTGAGAATACTCTCAAAGCATTGGAAGATACTCGAATCTCCAAATCTGTGAATATTAAGTCCAAATTAGAATCAGCATTGCCACTTCATCCCTTAACGACACTACTATTAGGTCCGCTTTCTAAGCGCAGGTTTAGTCAGAACGAGCGCAGTACGTTTGGTTTTTTAGGCTCTGTAGAAAATCATGGTTTTCAGTATTTTATCGGTAATAACAAAGCTGAAGTACTGTATCGCCTCTCTGATTTATATGACTATATTGAGGCAAATTTAGATCATCTAATACTATCTTCACCAGACGCAAGAGCATGGTCAGAAGCTAAAGATGCCGTTGAGCGTACGCAAGCCAGAGAAAAGGGCTTTGTTGAAGAGTTGATTAAGACTGTTGCCATTTTGAATATGTTTGGCCGTAAGCTAGGCATTTATTCCACTAAGAGTGTCTTGCATGCAGCATTAGATGAATACAATGCTGATGAAATAGACTTATCTCTTGAAAAATTAAAACAGCAAAACCTAATCGTTTATCGCAATCACTTGCAGTCATATGCTGTATTTGAGGGAACTGATGTTGATATTGACGAAGAGCTCGCAAATGAAAGAGTTAAACAGAGCAATAGTGATGAATGGAAAAAGTTTTTAGAGACTAAGTCAGATCATGTTGTTGCTAAAAGCCATTATCATGAAATTGGTGTTTTACGCTGGATGAAAATGGCTTTTGAAACCGGTAGTTTTGATGCAAAGAAATTTAAGAAAAAAAATAGTCTTAATTCAACTGAGTTCTCTGTTTTTATACTGTTGACATCAGGTGATTCCTATGCTGCGAATATCAAATCAAAACAGCATCCTGAATACGTTTTTGGAACTGCTCCGAGGGCAATTGATCAGTTAAAGTCGATCATTAATGACTTAATCTGTTTAGATAACATTTCACGACACAACCCAGTCATTCAACATGACCGTATAGCTCGTAGAGAATTAGAGTCGCGTGTTAGTTTGGCAAAAGTGGCATTTGATAATATTTATGCTGATTTGTTTGAAAGTGCTACTTGGCATAACAAAGGCAAAAAAATTGATGGTGTAAATTTATCAACAATAGCAAGTAATTTGGCAAAAGATCTTTATCCAAAATGCCCGAAACTTTATAACGAACTAATCAATCGAGCAAAACCATCAGGTGCAGCAGTTTCAGCAAGAAAGAAATTGATGGTGAAGATGGTAGATGAGTATTTTGAAAAAGATCTGGCCATTGAAGGTACACCACCTGAAATGGCTATGTATAAATCCTGTTTACAAAATCTCGATTTACATACAGGAAATAGCGATGGTGATTTTGATTTTGTAATGCCATCAATTGACCCTGCAGCTACTGAAGTACAGAAAAAGCATCAAGAAAAAATTTGTGAGTTGTGGGATGCCGCAATCGCGATTATTCAGAAGCGTAGCCATGATGGCGTCGTTCCTCTAAGTGATGTCGTAGACCTATGGTCGGCCGAACCTTATGGTTTAACAAATGGTTTAATTCCTATCTGGATTTTGTGTCTTGTATTAGCACAAAGAGATAACCTAGCTTTTTATGATAAAGATGTAACTAATAAATTTATCTATATAACAGGTGCTGACGAAGAGTTTGTAAACAAACTAATTAAAGAGCCACAGAGCGTAGGTGTAAGGTACTTTGAAGATGATGGCGTAAAGAAAAGCTATATTGAATCTTTGTGCAGAATAATAAATAAATCAGACGTAACGAAAACCACACTTTATGCAGCTCAAGGTTTTGTTTCATTTGTTGCAAGCCTATCTGGTTGGGTTAAGAGCACTCAGCAATTATCGAATAACGCAAGAGCATTTAGACTAGTGGCCTTGAAAGCGGATGACCCGAATAAGTTTTTACTTGAAGATCTACCTGCGGTTCTGCATACCAAAGATGATGAAGAGTTAGTTAGCGTTATAACTGAGGTTTGTGACGAACTCAAGTCTGCTCATAGAAGAATGTTGAGTGAGTTTAGAGGACGTATTAATACATTATTCAATGGGCCTGTAAACGCTGCGTTTCTTGAGCGTGCAATTAGTGTTGAAAATTATACTGCTGATTCAGGCTTGAAGACGTTTGCTAGACGTCTTGGTGAGTTTACTAGTAAAGATACAGATGACTGGACATCTAATATGATCTCCTTTTTGTCAGCTAAAGCAGAGCGGAATTGGAATGATTTAGCAATAGAGAAGGCTAACTCAGAGTTGGTTGTATTTGTAGAACGCTTTAAATTAGCTGAGTATTTCGCTAGTAATATCGGCAATGTTGATAAATCGTTAGAAGATAAAGACCATCAAGATGCTCTCAATAAAATAGATAAAATGTTGTCTGGTGTGTCAGTGCAAGAGCAGAAAATCATACTAATGAAGTCTCTTGAAGCGTTGCTAGGAGAAAAAACAAAATGATAGACCCTAATAAGAAACAGCTCCATGTACTCGGGTTATCAGGCGGTAAAGATAGCGCCGCATTAGCTATTTATATGCGTGACAAGCACCCGGAAGTTGATTTGACTTATTACTTTACTGATACCGGTAAGGAATTACCTGAGGTGATTGAGTTTGTAAATCGACTAGAGGGCTATATAGGTAAGAAAATAATAGATCCCTACGAGGAGATTTGTACGTCAAACCGAGAGAAAAAAGACTTTGATTACTGGTTGAAAGAGCACAATGACTATCTACCTTCGCCACAAGCTCGTTGGTGCACTATACAAATGAAGCTCGTTCCATTTGAGAAGTGGATTCAACAGTATTTAGATGACGGTTATCAAGTAATTACATATGTTGGCATCAGAGCCGATGAGCCTTATCGCGAAGGATACCAGGCAACAAGTAATCGTGACATTGTTACTGTAATGCCGTTTCGGGATGATGGTATTGATTTGGCGGGCGTCAAAGATATTTTACAGCAAGCAGATTTATTCGCTGATACGGAAGAAGCTCGAAATAACCCTAAGAGTGCCCAAGCTCAAGGTTTGCCTGGATATTACGATTGGCGATCACGTAGTGGCTGCACATTCTGTTTCTATCAAAGAAAAATCGAATGGGTTCGTCTTCGAGAGCGTCACCCTGAAGCATTCGAAGAAGCGAAGAATTATGAGAAAAGAGCTGAAGATGACGAGGGTAATGGCACATTTTATTGGCTAGGTAAAGATACCCCTTTATCCACACTCGAGGATCCGAAGCGAATTGCTCGTATAAAAGCTGAGCATGATAAGAAACGAGAGCGTTTTTTAAAGCGAAAGCGCATTAATGTGTTACAAATCGATGTAAGCGATGTCGACCGAGATTTTATGGATGAAATCTATGATGAGCAAGAAGGCGGTGGTGCATGTGTGACGTGTTATAAATAAAGGCTTTGTTGCGTAATTCGCGTGGACTAAATCATGACCTTACGGTGATATCAGTGAAAACCACTCAACAATATGTCATCATAGAGTCGATTTTGTTAACCATTAAGTAATTAATTGGTGAATAAGGCGATAACCAAAAGGTGAACGTTGATGCGCTCACCTTTCCTCCTACATTGGTGCGTGGCTTTGATATCGGTTGGAACTGACAACTAAACTGGTTCTGAGTCCTGAAATAATGACATAGTCCGTAATGGATCTGTCAGCCTTACAATTGTTACTGACAGCCGATACTTTTAAGGAGTATATGTAGTGCAGCGACTCTGCTAGCAATTTTATGAGTTTAGCGGTTCAGCGTTTCACTTCTGGTTCATCATTCATAATGACTCCTGATTAGTGGCAGTATCATGTCCAACTATTCTCCTGGTTCATTACATCCCCGCATACTTTTTCCTCCACGTGTAGAACGTCGCGTGAGAAATGTCGTACTTGCGACATATTCTTTAGCAGGTCAGAGGCATGTCAGAGACTCTGTGTATCGACTAATACACAACCATTAGGATTGCCTAGCGACTTGAATATAATTTCGGAAACAATGCCAAAAATCGGTAAAGAGTGAAATTGTGAGGTATATCGTGCCTTTACCTGCTTGAAAATTATGATTTTTTTTTGTTTTAGTTAAAATATATACATAGCTTGATAAACACTAGTTGTTTCATTGTAAACCTCAGTCAAAATATCACTAGTGAATAGATACAAGCGTTTGGTGAAAAATTCGACCATATATGGAAGGAATTGTTAATGTCCTGGAAAGTAAATAAATGGATAAAGTATTTAGAAGGTTATTGTCAAGGGAAAAATCAAATTCAAGACGAATATGTTAGAAAAGTTGCTTCAAACTTAGGGCTAGAGCAACCTTTGAATATTAAGTTTGAATGGCAAAAACAAATAACTCAACAATTTGAATCTAAGGATAGTCACGGAGTAATAATTCTCACTGGTACAGCTGGGGACGGAAAGACTAAGTTATGCAGGGACATAGTAAAGCAAATTGAAGGAGAATTATTTGATGAAGATGACTGGAATAGTAAGAGCTTCTTTAGAAGTAATGAAAAAACCATAGTTAAAGATTTCTCTGAACTTTCTTCAGAAAACACTTCAATCATTATCAATGAACTTATTGATGTGTTACGCAATGGCTTTCCTAATAAACCTATTTTGATAGCAGTAAATGATGGTATTTTGGTGGATGAAATTGACAGCTTCATTTCATCAAAAAATGATTTAGACCTAATTAAAAAAGCAAAACAATTAAAAGAAATTATTGAAGATAAGATAAATTTAGGTTTTAGCTCATGCTCTCAGCAAGAACTCATAAAACTGGTTAATCTTTCTAAATTAAATGCTAAAGATAATTTTTCATTAATTATTGATGAAATTTTGAGTCACTCCGGGTGGGAGTCATGTGACTCTTGTGAAGGAAAGAAATCTAATTCTTGTCCTATTTATCAAAAATATAGCCTTCTGAGGTCAAAGCCTCATATTAAAGAGAATCTAAGCAACATTATTTTGCTACTGCAATTGAATAATGAACATTTCACAATTCGAGAGCTTTTAAATCTCGCTACAAATACTATTTTAGCGTCTACACCTAAAGCGAAATATTTAAAAGCAACTAAAAAAGAAAATAATTACCAAATTTTCACGTGTAATAGAATAAAAAGGTTAGCTGACCGTGACGGACTCAATTATGAATCGTCAATTGAAGTAGGTTTTTGGGGAATGAACCTTGGCCCTCATAAAATGAATAATGCGAGACCATATTCGGAAATTAACAACCTCAATTTTGGTGAACTATCTACAAATTATTGGGATAACTTACTAAAATGTAAAGAAAGTAGAGATATTGAAATTCCCTTAGATGATTTTAATGAATTATTTGATTCTAAAAAATCAGTAGAAAGTGGAATTGACCCTGAACTTTGGGGAGCTATTGTAAGACGCTCAAGAATGCAACTTTATTGCTATCAAAACAATGACACAAGATCGTATGAGCTTCAAAAATTTTCAAGCTTCACTTATTTCAAAAGTAACGTTTATCAAAATCTTGTAGATAGTGATGACTGTGATGATGTTGAAGTGATTTCCCTTATTGTATTGGCATTGAACAGAGTGTTTCACGGTAGATATATCTCTGAAGGTACAGGTAAAGACCGGTTGTATGTTCCTGAAAAAGATCAAGGTTCGATTACGCCAATATCAATATTCCATGGTGATGATGTAAGAGATAGAGATATTATTATTAATAAGGTTAAAGGTGATTTTGAGTTAACAGGCTCACGAATAGAGCCTGTTATAGAGTTTTATATTGATCGGGATGTTAAGCTGAAATTAACTTTAACTGTCGAGCTATTCGACTTTTTATATAAAGTTGCTAAAGGCTTTCCACCAAATACGACTAATCCTAGACTTTATAAAAAATTATTAATTTTTAGATCTAAATTAGCTTCCCAAATCAGTAAAAATTCAAGGGCTTCGGGGAAAAGAATAGATACTTATACAATTAACAGTGGAGAGTTTAGATCTTCAGCTTTAAAGGTAAACCATGGATAGCTTACACACTTATTCTTCTGAGTTAAAAAAACAATACTCGATAAAACATATTCCTATTATTGAAAATATTTGGGGTCACAGATTTAGGCAAGATCAAACCCCATCAATTCTATTTTTTGAGCTTTTATGTATCATTGAAAGTCAGCTTCGCGCGAAGGAAACAGGATTAATTGATGCTATTTTTTCTCCTGAAAATAACACTTTGTATTTTAAACATAGGCAATTTTTTAAGCTTAGAATTCTTATATATCAAAATGAAATATTAGAAACGGTCATCAACTCCGATCTATCGGAAGAGAAAAAATGGCAAAGGCAGTTTGAATACCTTAAAGCAATAGAAGGCGATTTATTTAGGTTTTCCGATGATGATATTGATCATATTAAGAACAACTTCGAGTCATTTGATAGCTTTTATATTGCGATAAAAATCTTAAGTTCATTGACTTTTGATCCATTATCTAAAAAAAGGTGGACATCAAAGTTCATTTATCCAATATCATCAGATTATGTCTGGTGTGATTTTGATAACAAAAAGTCTACTGAAGACCGAAGGTTTTTTTGTCGAGGTGGTGAATTAGTATACCTAATGTTGTGCCGCTCTGACCAAGATACTCGAATTGAATTAGAACAATATTTCGAGTCATGGTTAGAAAAACAAAACACTTCATTTTCTACAATCGCTAAGTTATTGGTGCGAGAAGAAGAACGTATTCAATTACCTGAAACTAGTCGCAAGAGTCTAGGCTATCTGCCATATAACTCCTTGAATCTATTTGATGAGCTTGCCAAAGATTTAAAGCAGGTGTTGTCGTTAGATTTAGAAAGATTAGATAAAGTAAAGGTAATGATTGACCTCATTGGCTACCATACTGGCAATTATGTACTAGCAATTGGTGAAACTTATCATAACAGTTCTGATGCTAAAGAATTAAAGCGTCCTACCTATATTGCAGAGGTTTTGTCCAAGTCAACTAACAGTATTAGAAAAACATCAATTCAAAGTATTTCAACTCAAAGAAATAAGTTGAAAAGGTGTTTAGATACGAGAGTTAATGCAGTTATGGAGCTATACGCTTCTGAGCTTGAAAATGTTGAAGAGAGTGAGCGAGAAAGCTTCAAAGAATCAGAAATAAAAAGTGCTCAAAAATACTTAGCAGACCATATTTCAAATTATCCGAATGTTTGTTTTAGAGAAATAGGTTTTTTGTCTAAAAAAAACACAAGAAGCTACAGGTATGTTCTTACTGAAGACTTTCTTCACTCACTAGTCGTTACAACTCTTGGCAATAATAAGCGGCTTGAATTTAATAAATTTATAAAAGTGTTAAAGGATAAATATTCCATCTTTATAGATACCTCACCTAGTGCGCATAATGAATTAATTCAAAGGGATTTAAATCGAAACTCTAAAAATCTTGCTTCTTTGTTGTATCAAATGGGAATGTTAAGGCACCTATCAGACGCCTGTAGTTATGTAATTAATCCGTACAGGGAGGATTCGGTATGAGATCTCTTGCAAAGTATTTTTATGAGATAGTTAAAAAAGAATACCAAGATTGGTGTGAATCAAACAAAGGAAGTGGAATACCTGGTCGCTTTGTTTTAAAAGAATTTGATGCAAATTTGGTCGAAGAAATTATCGATAATATTAATTCGAATCATGATTTTCCAATCAAGCCTTTAGGTTCTGATGATGGTTTTATCGTTGTCGTTGAAAAGCATGAGCAGTATAAAAATGTTGCAATTGATAAGCATAATTTTTCGGAAATGGCTCATGAAAGAAATAGAGAGGGGAATTTCTTTTGCTTAATGTTGATGGCAGAAATTAAGCCTACAATGGAGCAAGTTCGAGGCATTGATCAAAGTACGGTATTTGAGCAAACCGAAATAACAAAGTGGGTTGAATTAGCGAAGCGCCAACATACTGAGCAAGCTTTCTTTATTGATGAATATGTAGCTGAACTTTCTAAGTTTGTCTCTGAGTTAACCAACTCCAAATGGAATGCCAGACCTTTTATTGAAATAGACAAGATTAATGCCTTTATTGATGGGGTAATTGAAGAAACCATTAGAGACGGACAGTTTTATTATGCTCTAGGTAAGAGTTGTGTTCACTTAGGCGGTATAAATAGGCTTGAAGAGTTCTTACCTCTGAAAAACTCGGGCGCTTCATATCGTCGAATGTTTAGGTCAATCGTAACTAAAACGTTGTTCAAAGATATAAATTTTTGGCGAGCCATTAATAAAGACAAAGAGGTTGAGCTGTCTGAAATAAAAATTAATATCGATACAATCAAGCAATCAGGAAACGACTATGATGAGTTTTGCATAGATATTTTTAAGTATTTTACAGCGTTTTATCAAGAAGATAGAAAATCAACTGTCGCTCAAAAACAAGAGTTACAAAAACTTTACGATTGCTCTTTTCCATATCCTTCAGTATTACAGGTAAAAAGCGCAAAGCCGAAATTTTTATTAGGTGCAGAAACTCAAATATTCTTAGCTGACAATGATATTGATTTGGAAGAAGAATACATTGAATTGCTTGGCTTAGTAGATAACTCACCGTCTCAAAAGCCAGAAATTAACGACCTTAGAAAGTTTTACTTTAGCTACTCCAAGGACATTTCTGAAAACTCAAAGTTAGATAAAGCGTGGCTGAAAGAAATCACGGGCTCTAAAACTACTGAATGCAATGATTTGATAACTGGACTATTAGAGGTTTTATCAAAGTCTGTTTTACTAAACGACTTAGGTGATGATGAAATAGTTCTCAGCCTAGCAAAAGATCGGACAAGAAGAAGTCTAGAGCGGAAGAACTGGTATGCACTTAATTACTTTAATAATGAATATAGAGATCTAGCGTCCTTTTGGTCTCAGTTCGGAGATAATTTTAAAGTTGAATTTGGCAAAGTCTTCAATGAAGAATTTGCTTCATCAGTCGACTCAAAAAACAGAAAAAACGGTGAGTCTAAAGCTGTAAATGAGCTTTCATTTAGAGTTATTAGGCGTAAGAAAGGCGGTGATGACCCTATTGATAGTTGGGAGCTAAAATGGCTTTTTAACCCTTATGGATTTGAATCATCTAAATATTTAGATTTTGCAAAAATCTCAGATAGAAAAGGATTTTTTCATAAATACGACCTATCACTGGATCCGCTCTTTATAAAGAGAGCTGAAAGCACTCCAACAATTACAAACATTCATATGTTTTTAGCTGTAAGCACAAGCATGAAGAAAGGTGCAGTTGTTAAGAAGTCTGATAAAGAAACAGATGTTTTTGAAAAATTATTGGAAGATTTGAAAAGCCATAATCACCTTAGCCATGATCATCATACTCAAGTGATGGAGTCATTTTCTGACTTTTTTAAATGTTGGAAAAATACAGCAGATTTATTTTACCTAAATCCATTGTGTTCGGTTGATGATGAGCTTGAAGTCAAATTAAGAGGCCTAATTGAGCTTATATACTCCTTGAGTTCAAGCAAAGAAATAAATAATGCTTTAGTATATGAGTTGTTAAGCGCTCATACGATTAACGTTACAGAAAATGTAAATTATTGTATTTACCTTCCGTGGTCTCCATATAGTCTGTTAATGCAGTCTCAAAGAAACCTTATGTTAAAGAATATTAGCTCACAGTTTGCTAATAAATCTTTAAGTATTGCGAATAAAAGTGATGGCGTTTTAGCAAAGCTTTTCCGAGAACTTTTTGACAATCATGGTAAAGGCTTGTTTCTGAAAAAACTAGATGATAATAGCTATTCTGACTTGGTCTCAACGAATTCACAGTCTGGGTACTACGAGTTTGGAAAATTAAGTACTTCAAAAAATGCAATAAACGACTCTGAAATCAAGTCAGTTATTAATGCAACGGCTATAAAGTTTTTAGAAACATACCCTAATGAACGCCACCACCTGCAGATATTGTGTATAGGGCTCACTTCTTATGAACATTTACTTTCAGTATATGATGAGTTGTTAAAAATATCGGACAATCATGAAGAGCAATTATCAATATCGTTAGCGTTTAATTGTAGTAACAGGAAAGCTTTAGATAGTGTTTATCAAACGATTTGTGAGAGCTTCGATACTAACCGAGTTGACTCTAATATTACTATTCGGATCGTTAACGATATTGATGAGGTAGAAGATGGCGAGATAGATCTTATCTATAATTTTGATCCATTATTTGCTCATAATAAATTTGCAGAGGTTGCTCCTAAATATATTCAAAGAGAGTTTGATGCATTGAGCTGGGAGTATTGTGCATCAAGAAAAGTACCTTCTGATCCTGTTGCTAGAAAAACACAGTTCTCGATGAATAACCATGTTAATGATAGTAAAGGGCAATTTTTTCTGTCTACATTTTTAAAAGTAAATAACCGACATGAGTCAAGTTCTTTTTGTAGAGAAGTTAGTCAAGTAGGCTTGAAAGATGAAATATCGAAAGGATTAAGTAAGTGTAATTGGCTTATTATTTATGACTATTTATTAAGTAAGGAAACGCTAAACGCATGTAGTGAAAATGATCCGGAAGATAGATCGGATAATAACCGAAGAGTTTTGAGATATATTCAAGGTGAAGGTAGCAAACGTTCTTTAGCTATTATTACAGATAAAGAAACGCAATATATTACTAAGAACTTAAACTCTGATATACGCGACTGGCAACTGGTTCACCCTGAAAAAGTCGAGTATTTAGTTGATAAGATATTCTCTATGTCAAACTCATTCAGCAGTGATACGTTGCTAAGATCTGTAGGTAACGGTAAGTTTTCTCATGACCTTGTAGGAACTGCGGGAGCCGCTTGGCTTCTTGAGAGCATTTATGACAAAGACTCAAAAATTTCAGATATCTTTTGGGTTCACTTGGATGATTATTTAAGCTGGTTTAAATCTACTATCGAAGATGATGCATTTAAGTCGATTGGCCGAACCGTAAATTATATTTCTGATTTATTGGGGGTTTATATATATCAAGATGAATCTGGTGTTACTACAATCAACTTGATTGTCAGTGAGTCAAAATTAACAAACGGCTCAATAGAACAGTCCGTTAAGTCTTGCAAACAAGTTAAGTCAACTGTTGACTTAATATCATCAATGTTGCGCTCATACGAGGACATTGACTTTGAATATTGGCTGAATAAATTCTACGAATTTATCGTTGGGAATTTTAAATTCGATCCTAGTAAGTTTGAGTTCTATGACCTTATCGCACTAGATAAAAAAGCAGTAAATATCAATATTTCAGGGTTATCAGTGGTGTTTCATTACGATAACGCTCAAGTTGGGACGTCTTCAGATGTTGTTTTTGACACTGATTATTTATGCCAACTGAAATTAAGTGCAGCAGACACAAAGCAAGTATTTCAGTCGCTAGTAGATGAAAGTCCATTAAGGTTATTTGAGAGGTTTAACTTCTCAAAATTATCGTTAAATAAAGCGAGTAATACAGATTCACTTATTGAGAATAATGATACAAGCTCCACTGAAAGTGAAAGCTTACCCGAGAGTGCGTCAGCTACTTTAAGTGAAGTAGAAGAAAGCATCTCAAATGTTGATAATCCTGAACCTACTACGGTAGGATATACAACAGCTCTAGAAAAGGGTGATAAAAGGCTGAGTGGAGAGAAGTCTTCACTGGAACTAATTAAACACTGTATTGGTTACTTAGAGACGGATATAGATGAAGTCAAAGAAAATGAGATTGATATAAATTCAATAAAAGCCAATATTCGTAAGATTTTTGGGCACGCAAATCTCCCTTCAAACTTCTCCGAAAGCTTAGTAACTCCAAATTCGATAGTAATTAAGTTGCATGGTGATGTGAATTTAAGCCCTAGTAAAGTTCTGAAACTTAAAGATAACTTTCTCTCGGTAGTGGGATTATCACTACGTCGTGTCTATCCTGATAAAGGTATAATGGTTCTGGTTTTTGATCGTGATAAGCGATCTACAGTCTATTTTGGTACGTTACTAAATAATAGTTTAGATTCACGTAAGGCTACCATAGAGCAAGATTTTAATAATAAGATCATGCTCGGTCAGGATGAATTTAGTGAAAATAACGTTTTCTTTAAATTAGATGGTGCAAGTCCTCATGCCTTAATCGGTGGTCAAACGAAGTCTGGTAAATCTATTTTGATGAATAATATGATAATCGACTTATTGATGACTAATTCTCCAGATAATTTGAAGTTAAGGTTGTTTGACCCCAAGCAAGTTGAGTTTGCTGCATACTCTAAAACACCTCATTTAGCTCATCCAGTTGTGTTGAATAAAGAGGAAGCTGTTGAAAGATTAAAAGAGCTAGAGAGTTTGATGAATGAGCGTTATACGCACCTCATGACATTAAATGTTAAAGACTTTGAAGCATACAATCGTAAGTACCCTAGTGAGCGAATGTCTAGAGAAGTGGTCTTTTTTGATGAGCTTGCAGATTGGATATTAGATAACGCGTTTAAGGCGGAAGCTAAAGATATTATTGTTCGACTTTCTTCAAAAGGCCGTGCTGCTGGAATACATTTGGTTTTGGCAACACAACGGCCTAGTGCTGATGTGGTCTTCCCACTCTTAAGGGCAAATTTAGACACCAAAATTGCCTTAAAGGTTGATAGAGATCAGAACTCTGAAATCATTCTAGGTGAATCTGGGGCAGAAAGTCTATTGGGATACGGACATGGAATTGTTAAGACTGAGGGAGAAACATACTCGATTCAGGTTGGTTTCACTGATTCGCAGGTATTTGACGGGCTGGTTGAAAAAGTAGTGGAATATTGGTCATAAACAATTCAACTTTCAGCAATGCTGGGGTAATTCGCATAGGTTTGACTGTAATAACGGTATATGTAACTTCTTTGCTCAACGAAAAGTAAAGAGGAAACAACCTATGCGAGATTATATTTAAGAACGGGATTGGTGCCGTTCTGACGTGAAAGACTACTTAATAAACCTTTATGTTTCTATTGAAATGTACTACAAAGAGTACTTAGTCATTAATAGACAAAACTATAGTCAACGTATTAAATTAGTAAACAATGAATAACTACTTCGATTATGCAGCTTCAACCCCAGTATCTAACGCCGTGAAAGTAGCAATGCAGCCATGGCAAGATGAAAACTTTGCAAATCCTTCATCAGTACATATCGATGGTGAGAGTGCGAGTAAAGCGATACAAGAGGCAAGGGAAATCATTGCTGACAAAATTGGAGCCATGCCTAGTGAAATCATCTTCACCAGCGGTGCTAGTGAGTCAAATAATTTGGCAATCAAAGGAATAGCGTTTCAACATTTGGAGTCGAAAGGCCACATCATTACCTCGTCTATCGAACATAAATGTGTCCTGAGTACTTGTGCCTTTCTTGAAACGATAGGTTTTGAAGTAAGCTATATTGAGCCAAATGAGCACGGATTGATTGACATTAGTGCCGTCGAACAATCACTAAAATCCAATACATTGCTGATCTCTATCCACCATGTAAACAATGAACTTGGGATAGTCCAGCCGATTGAAGAAATTGGTGAGCTCGCCTTTGAACATGGAATCCCATTTCATACCGATGTGGCTCAAAGCTTCTGTAAATTCGACATCGACGTTGATGATATGAATATTGAGATGCTGTCATTATCAGGTCATAAAATATATGGTCCTAAAGGGGTTGGTGTTTTATATGTCCGTGATGCCCGCTACTCAGATCTCGTACCATTGATCCATGGTGGTGGACAAGAGCTCGGTATTCGTGGAGGCACCTCACCGACACCATTAATTGTTGGTTTAGGGGAAGCAGTAGGTTCGTTTCCTATTAGGCCTAGTGTGCAACAGCTTGAATTCGAAAATTTAATTCAATCTTATCAGTTCACCCGTAATGGTGGGGATAGAGCCGTACCTACTATATGGAATGTAACTTTTTCTGATGATAATGAAGTAAAACGTTTTACAAAAAAGTATAATTGGTTGATTTCACAAGGTTCAGCCTGTAATGCGATATCTAATGTTCCTTCACATGTTTTATCCGCTATCGGGTTATCTGAAGAAGAGGCAAGGCGAACTTATCGTATCAGCTTGCCTCCTTATTATATTAATAGTTAACGAAACGAAAGCCTTTTATTTGCTTATTATGCTTAATAAGGCTTTCTTCTAGTTCTGCTCTATGCAGAATCACTTCTTGATTCCATGCAACGTCTAATAATTTAGCGAGTCGTTTATCGAAGCTATGCTGTTTAGTAAAATCCATATGCTCACTAGCAAGAAGAAGATGCTTATTAAGTAGTGGTGGCCTGCGCTCTTCATTGACGTAATCGAAGAAGTCGATGTCTTGCTCGGCCATCTTGATTTTTATGCGCTCTACTAAGAAAGGAACTGATTTTTCGAAGTCATCATAGGCGGTGAGGGTAAGTTTTCCTGATGTGATATGAATTTTAATTAGGTCTATTTCTTCATCCAGTTCACCATAAATCTGCAACCCTGCGCCTACATAGACTCGCAGCAGTAATGGTAAATCATCGATAAAGTCTCGATGTAGGATCAGTGAATGTCCTTCGTTGAGTAGGCTTGCTGGCAACTGGTTATGTGCTTTCTGGCATTGCTGCTGGATTAAGTCGATATCTGCAATTGCGAACAGTAATTCTGCAGCCAGGCTGATCGCGGTTTTGTAATCATCAAACAAGGCTTTGATGTCGCGCTTTAGCGGCTCTGGTTGCTGCGTATAGGGTTTTCTTTTCTCAAACAGTCCCATAGTAAAATAGAGGAGAAGATCTTCTTTTCGGCTCTTTTCTGCTTGTTCAAACTCTTTGGTATCAAACATCTCTTGCAGTAAGTTAAAGGTTTTTCTGTGTGAGCCTATTAACTCTCGAATTTTTTCAGATTGTTCAAATTCATCATTGGCAGGAATACGCCCTAGCTCTAAGCTGGTGTTCCAAAAGTCATTAAACAAGTCTTGATGCTGGGTAATAAGCAGTTTGGCTTTGTCTTTGGCTTCAATAGGTTCTGGCGAAGTCAGTTGCTGCCATTTATGGTGGCGTTTGTATTTACTCTGCAGGTACTGTTGCTCTTCCAATTTGTCTTTGAAGATATAGAAAATACCAGGCGCAACGGTAATGGCGTCTTCCTGTAGGTTTCTCTCTATGTACGCTTTGATCTCTGATTGCGCGTAGTATTTTTGGAAGGTGTTACGAGAGGTAATCACCCCATCCTTATAAGGTTTGAACTGAGCAATGTAGTTTTCGTTAGCCAGCATGACAGAAACCACCAGAAATTTATCTGCTAGCTCCCATGCGCCTAGTAGGGCATCGAGTCTTTCATCTTGATCTTCTATTACGTTAAGAACAAACCCTATGTTTACGATATCAGAATTGGATTTGTCGTTGTCGGGTTGAAAGTTCGGATCCCAACCCAGAGCGTCGAGGCCATGTGCTTCGAGCTCTCTTAAATCGTCTCCGCGGCCGCAGCCGTAATCGAAAATTGAGTGCTCGCCTTTTAAGTAACCATGTTTAACGAGAGTCTTCATTGGTGCAGAGAGTTCATGTCGCACGATGGCCGTTCTGTGCCTATCAATCCCAGCTTCTTCTTGCGTTGTCACAGAGGAGCATCGGAATAATCGACCATCGACAAGCTCGTAACCATGGCGTGCTATTAGGTTTTCCCAAGAGCGTTTAAAACCAATCAAACGGCTGTTTTCGTACAAGCCTGCATTCTCGCCTTCTTGTGTGAGTGAAACGAAGTGCTCGTAATATTCACTCGTTGGCAAAACCATGGTTTCTTTTCTATGTAAGATCGGCGGGTTTTCAGAGTCGCGATAGCCTGTAATTTTGTGGCTTAGCTTAGAGAGGTCGACATTGAGGCTTTGTTCTAATGCGGGATAGGAATCAGTATAAAAATCAGGGTAATGAAGAAGAGATAAACGGAACTCTTTTTTAAACAGCTTAACGAGGTTCCAGTCTTCTTCATCTAAGTTAACGGCTTTTGCTACGGCAGGAATGAACTGTGTTAATACTTTAGGCAATGCGTTGAATGCGTCTTTATGAAGATAAATGGCATCGGGAAGTTGTTTTCCAACTTTTATCTGAGAGGTAAGTTCAGCAAATAGCTCTTCGTTCATTCCTAATCCTTAGGTGTTTTTGAAGATTATAAATCATCGAACAATGCCTGTGTGGCGCTGCCTTTTGCACTTTTTGTGTTTACGCGAAGCCCGTCACTTCGGCGTTGTCGGATAAGTGCGTATTTTGAATTATCAGCCCCAACGCTAATATGTAGAGGTTTATCTTTGCCATAAAAATAGAGGCGATCGAACTCTAAATGCGTGCAGATAAATCGAGCGACCTCATCCATACGTTGCTCATACCCTTCAACATAAATATCACACGCAGCCCCATTGCGCTTACAGATACGACTACCCCGGGTGTTGAGTTCTATAGAGGCATGTTGGTCAAGATCGGGCGCCATATCTCCAGTGTAGTGGTCAACTAAAATTGGCCACGGTTTTAGAGTTTTCCCAATAT
>NZ_LAUM01000051.1:0-18240 GCF_000972265.1 Vibrio sp. ECSMB14106
TTGACCATTATGATGAATGTTACACCCTTGGGGATTCATAACAATAAAGTTTAAAACTTTTAGAAAGTGGTAAGACACCTCCTCTCTAGATACTTAATTATTAGTCAACCGCAGCCTCGCTTAGCAAACTTTTGGACAAATCATTGCTACTCGGCTTTGTTGCTTGATTCTGTGAGAAGGTGGTTAGCCCCATTGTACTTAAGCGATATACTGAGTTTCGGGGGCCTTGTTGCGTAATAGTGAATGTAGGCTGTTTTAGTACTATCAAACAGAACTATCAACTCCACCTACCGATTTCCAAACCGCCACATAAGAGATGAGCAGCCTAAAACTTGATAGATATAGGTGAAGAGTAGTCAATAATTCTTTTACGCAACAAGGCCAGTTTCAGGCATACCTAGCCCCGTAAGCTTTTTCAACCACTTTAATCAACGCGTAAGTCTCGCCAACCTAGGCGTTGAAGTTCCTCAGACTTAATTTACTCCCTAACAACTGTTTCACTCGATACAGCGCTGTCTCTCATAGTGAACGCTTATGATAATCGTACCGCATTTTAGATTTCTTGTTGGAGCCGTAGAGCCCCTAGCAACCTACCGCTAAGCTATGAGAGTATCCTTGCTCCCAGAAGGCCGCCACACTTCTCGTGCTGGGATGAGCGGAACCGCTCGCTTGATTCGTATCTCCTTGTGTTACAAGCGCTATCATCTGATATTGCGATGATCTTACGACGCCTGTGGTTGAGCAAGTGGGAAGCACTTCGGTATCGGTTACATTAGATGAGCTCAACTCTGCTTTTCCCGTCGGTATCATGCTTCTCTACCTTCAATTACCGTCGCGATAACCCCTGAGGAAAATGGCGTCAATGGACAGATATTATATTACCCCTCTGGTATTGGTTTTAAATGAAACCTCAACGTACTTGGATCGACGGCTTGTACATGTGTAATGAGGGCTAACAGACATAATATTGGCTTAAATACTAAGTCAAGAAAGCCTTGAAGTGATCTTAACGACATAGAAAAACGCACTTTACCATCAATGGCTAAGTCACTGAATCGGCGCGGTCTACCCCGTATACCTTGTTTGTTTTACTTATATTCGGTTATTGCTTCCTCATCAATCCAAAAGGTCAGAAAACCACGTTTTATCAGTGCGTTACTATATGACTTCCAGTTGGTTGTTTTGTAAAAAGGTTTAGACTTAAGGCTACGACGATTGATGAGTGTAGCCGATCAGATCGTAGCTTCTTAATTTAGTTCCATCGGATTGAACAAAATAACTACGCTAGAGTCATTTACAAAACCTAAACTTCTATCGATTACACGGCTGGAAAAATAAAAAAGTAAAAACCACCATAGAAGAAAATAAACATAATAAATGCCACTAATCCAGCAAAAAAATGCGATTTATTATCATAATAACTAATCCTGCCACCAGAAAAAAATATGTTTTTTGTTACAAGTGCACACATTACATTTAACAGCGACAACACAAAAGCAATAAAAAATAGTATTTCCATTATTCACCTTGGTTTATCAGATATAAAATAGATGGATAAAAACATTTCGCCTTAACAAATTAAGTTGAATAACTGATTAACTACTTCTATCAATCCAGAAACTGACACCAAGTAGATAAAGATCACCACTACAATGATAGCACGGCTATTTGAAGTAATTGATTTCCACTGCGCGGCACGATTAATAATACTGAAACCGACTAACATATACGAAAATATCAACAATCCACTTGCTAAGTATACCAGAAACGTAGATTCACTCATCTTGACACCATTATTTATTCACTCAGTAGAAGGCGATATATTTCGAGCCCCTGTTGACAGGGGCCCTTAAAATAACTCGAAGAGCGCTAAGGTTCCAATCTTTGGTCTGGGCATCGACTGCCAATCAAGGATATTACTTCCAACGCTCTGGAGATGACCAACCCAGCCATGATCCCGATGTAAAAGCCAAGAAACGCCAATGTCGGCAGGCCGACAAGTCCAAGCAAGAAAGGCAGTATCCCTATGATAACAAACAGAGAAACCATCATGTCACGGCAGAAGTCTGAACCATCGTTGTAAACCATCAGATCAAGCCACAATGACAACAACAACGTGGCAGCAATTATAAGGCTTACGACCAGCCCCCAAGGGCCCATAAACCCGGCTGCCAAGCCAACCCAGCTTAAAAATATCCCCATTTCCGGCCCCACAAAGCCTCCATTGGCACCGCCAGATATCTTATAAGCTCCAGAACCAGTGACAGGGTCTGTGATAATGTAGCCTGAGCCAGTCCAACCAACGACAGAAACGGGTTTCTCATGAACGGTAACTTCTTTACCCGATGCAATTGCACTGTTTATTTCAGCTCTTGCTTCATCATCGATTGCAATCTCACTGAGTAAAAACTGGTTGCTATCAGTCAATGTGTAAATTTTTTGACCTTGTTGACCAGCAATACCCAATGCTTTAACAGCACTAATACCTTGCGGATTGTTGGTACCATCATCCAGCATTTTTTCTGGTACTAAGTTTTCAAGATATGACGAAACCGCCCCTGTCTTACGGTGATAGTCTCGCCAGTCGTCCAGGCAGTTGTTCGCTGCTTCCGCATTGTTTGCCAGCCTATCAACATCCATTCCCAGCCCACCGGGAGAAACCCAACGAGGAACGCCAAAGAAGTAAGAAACGCTAAGATCAGTACTGAATGTACCGTAGCTAGGCTGAATATAGTTCACAACTTTTGCGGATTTCGCCAACAAGGTTTGTTGGAGGTTGACCATAGCATAATAGCTATGTATCCCTGTTTGCAGGAAAAGCCCTGCTGTATCGTGTTTGGTTAGCGTATCAATGTTTCCAGCACCCAGTTGTTGGCTGACAGCGGCATTTTTCGCTTTCAAATCTGCCAACATACCCGGCTCAATACCATGGTAGTCAATACCAATTGCTTGATACTCACCAGCGATGACAGGGCTGTCAGTTTTTTCCCATCCAAATCGGGGCGTCCAAAAGCCTTTAGAGGTATTAAGTTCTTCCCCTAGAGAAAAACTCCGATTTCCCGTCGCTACCACCTGCGTATCGACGAGAAACTCTGCGTCCATTTGAATTAATCCATACGGTAATTTCGCATTTGATGACGTCGCTTCGCTTTCACTTTGTGGCAGCTTAGCATTTAGCGTATCAATATCGGCCTGGGTAGCAGGTGTAAAATGCAGCGCCAACGTTTTACCTGCTAATGCAGGGAGCGACATTTCCACATTGAGGTAAGTGTTTAGGTAGTTATCGTTCAGCGTAAACCCAAACTTATGCCTTATATTGCTTGGTAGTTGAGCCAACGGCTGGCTGGCGACAACAGAAATGTATGGCAACGCCACAGGAAGCACTTCAGCTTCGGTTTTGACAATTTTCTTCCCTCCCGCTATGTCATTAAATTTCGCATTGGGATGGTTAAGCTGAATATAGTCTTCGACTTTCTTTTCCAGCTCCGAAACAAGTTGAGCGGCATAGGTTTGATCAAGTCCACGAACCGTTTTGTTCTCATGATCAACGTCAGCGGCTGCTGTTAGCGCGGCATACAATTGGTCCGGGTCAGTATCCATCGCTGCGTTTAGATCAATACCTTCCTCATGGGTGTACTGTTTGAAGCTAGGGTCTAATGCGACCCATTGCCCTTCAATTTGCGCTTCTACCCATACATGCTCCATCTTAAGGCGCTTTGCAACGCCGTTATGATCCGTAATCAGAACATTAGGTACGCCACCCTGACCAAGCAGATTTTGCAGTGCTTCGACATCTCTAACACCGCCAACCCAATTAAGTGCCTGACTAATATCAACTTCCACCGAGCCATAAACATAACGTGCAGGGGTGTTTGAAGCCCGCAGCAAACTGACCAACAGGCTGGCTTGGTCAATTGCCCCTCCCCGTTTGCTAAACAGGGTATAGTCTGCACCTTGAATCGAACCATGCGCCGGAACGTATTCTATGGTGTTGTAAACATAGTTGTAGATAGTCAACGGATCGTGATTCAGCTCTGTGGCTAGCTGTGTTAAGCGTTCAGTTACTTGGTTATCTTCATTAAACTGCAAGAACATGTCGGACGCTGGATCTGACGCATAGCTTGACACTGTGCGTGCATTAGCCTGATTGCTTTGGCTTGTGAGCCCAAGATAATCCTGAAGTGCTTCAACAGAAGAGGCTGGTTCGTGAACAGCAGAAGAAAGAGGGCCGAAAGGCAGTATTTCACTATCGTATTGGTGAGGAGCTGGACCCAGCTTTATCGATGCCAATAATTGATGCAGTTTACCCGCAAGCTCTTGAGACTCGGTGACAGAATTGAAATCTGCCTGACCGAGAGCGCTAGCAGCTTCCATCATTGAGTGATAATGCTTGAACATCATAGACAGCTGATCGCTGATCAATTTAACTTGCTGGACATCATTTGTCTTTACGGCCTCACCGAGCTGCTTTCGCAACGCATGTTCAGCTTCATCCTTTTGATCAGCGATGATGTCGACGGAATGCGAAACATAGCGTTGAAACTTTTCAGCTAGCGCCACACGCATCTTGTTTAGCTCTACTAAATTGTCATCACCCTCCTTGCCAGTAAAACTGGCAAGGTATTTGGAAGTATGTTGACGCAATGCCTCAACACTGTTCATCAGTTCTATGCCTACGTCCCTATTGTCATGATGCTCTTTCGCCGCGAGCATCGCCATCGCAGAATGCGAGTAGAAGACAAACAGGTAAAGCATCGCCACAGTTAAGGCTACCATCCGGAGAAAACCACCGGTATTTCGCCAGAACTCAAGCGCAATATTACTAGATTTCATATTTATATCCCTATATTCCGGTGGTTACTGCAAAGGTACGCGACAAATACGGCGATTAAACTCACCCGGCGCTGTCACTTCTATCGCGAAACGTTGAGTAACAGCCTTCCCAGTTAAGTCACTCACTTCCAGCTCCACGTCCTGCAACCCAATCTGCTTGTTGTTTGCTAACCATTGAACGAGTCCGGATTGACTGATGCCCATTCCTTCTGGCGCGCTAAGCAGACGATATCGCAATGCATCGCCATCAGGGTCACTCGCAACAACCTGATAAAGGTACACAGACTCAGTTCGGGCACGAAGTTTAGGTAAACTTGTCAACACTGGCGGTTGGCTTTCACCGAGATATTTAACGGTTAGATTGAACTTCTGAGTATCACTGTTCCCAACGGAATCAAACACCGAAACACTTACGTAATGATCACCAACATCGTTTTCAGTGACACTCCAGGTAAGAACGCCAGAGTTGCTGACCGCCATCCCTACAGGGCCTTCGTCAAGCTGATAACGTAAAGGATCATTGTCCAAATCAACCACTGTCATCGGGTACGCATAATCCATCCCGTTATACGCTGATAGTACTGGGGTACTCGTTATTACCGGCTCGTTTCCACTGTTTACACGAATGCTGTACATTTGCTCCGCATACGCACCATAGTTATCGTAAACCCTTAAAGTAACGGGATTACTTCCCTTCTGGTTGATTTCAGGAAGCCAGATTACCGTCCCGTTTCCAGAGACAGTCATTCCTGCTGGCGCTTCAATTAATCGATAAGTTAGGGCATCACCATCAGGATCCGCTGCAATAATAAGGTCCTGATAACTGGTCCGCACAAAGGCTTCAAGTAGAGGGACGGACGTAATGACAGGGTAAGCATTGTTTAACACTTCACGAACAGTAACATTGAAGCTTTGTGTGCTTTGCATACCGAAAGGGTCTTCCGCAACAACAACAAAGGTGTGCGTCCCCAACTGGGAAGCATTTGGTGTCCATTCGATTTCATTTGACGCTGTTAGTACTGCTCCTTCAGGAGCCGTTGCCAACGAGAACGATACCGGGTCACCATTTGGATCCTTAGCAGACACCAAGTACTTATAGGGGGTATCTATTGCTGCAATACCTGTTGGACTACTCGTAAACTCCGGTGCGGCGTTACTCGGATAGTAACTAAAGGTAAAGCTTTGCTCCGCAAATACACCGGACTGATCGGCAACTCGGATACGTACGCTGAACTTTCCGTCAAGTTGTGTACTGGCTGGCCATATGACTAAGCCATCCGTGTCTATCACCATGCCAGCAGGTGCTTCCATTAGCAGATATGACAGCGATTCACCTTCTGGATCGGAAGCCAATACCTGATAGTGTAAGTCCCCATTGCTCTGAACTTTCCAGCTTGGTTGGCTTGCTATGAGTGGTGGTTGATTTGCGGTTTCAACTACCTGTACATCGAAGCTCTGAGTTGTGACGAGTCCTCCGGCACTTCTCGCCGCAATCCTAACAGAATACGTCCCCGATTTACTTGGCTGCCACAATACCAAGTTGTTAGCATCAAGGGTCATTCCGTCTGGGAAAGCTTGCAGACTAACGTCTATTGGTTGTCCTAAGCTGTCCGATACCAACACTTGGTATGTGAACGTTTCGCCCAATTGCAGATACGTTGTAGGTGTGCTGGTAAACTCTGGAGCGTCTCCTGTGGTGACGGCAGAGATAACAAACGACTGGATGGCAGCTAAGTTTTTATCATCGATAACTTCGACGATGACGCTGTGTCCACCATCTCCACTGGCTTGATCTGGACGCCAGCTAATTTCACCCGTGTTTGCATCAATGATCATTCCTTCTGGTGACTCGATAAGCTGATAAACAAGACGGGCATTTCGATCGCTCTCTGCTACCACCTGATAGTAGTAACTCGCCCCTACCTGCGCTTGCAACAGCGGCTCACTGATAATTATTGGTGCTCGTAGGAAATCGAGAACATCAAATGAAAGCAGTGTCGTCGACTGCAGTCCCGCGAGATCTTGCACTGCAACTTCAGCCAACAGCTGCCCAACGTCAGATTGCGTTGGCTGCCACGTTACAACACCACTGGTGCCGTTAACACGCATGCCGGCAGGTGCATCAACAAGAGCGAATGAAAAATCATCCCCTACATTCGGATCAGAAACGTTCAACGCCAGTTGGAACTTCTCACCAACTTCAAGGACAACGGGAGGGACAGGTTCAATGACTGGTGCCTCATTGCTTTCCGTCACGTTAACCGCAAACCATTGTGTCGCTTCTGCCGCTTGACTATCCGTCACTTTAACTTTGGCAATCGCAGCGCGTGTCTCATTGTTATCGGTCAGGCACTCCTCATTACCACTAACAACGATGGTTTCAATATCATCACCCAAGGCGCTTTCTGGTATATCTTTTAACACCAATAGCTGACTGCTTTCTGCAGCGATGCTTTGAACATCAACCTGTCCAATAAACACACCCTGGCTATAGAAAGCAACTGCGAAAGGATGCGCTGTGTCTGCCAGACCCCGGTTGTTGAGCGTCGCAGCTAAATCTACCAACCCATTCTTGCTTTCTGAAAGCGTTATCCGGTTAACTTGTAAGTCCGCCTGATAAATAGGAGGGAGTTGATCTATGATCTCCTTAATCTTGATATCAACAATCGCTTCAGAGAAAGACTTCGCTCTAAGTCCCCCACTTCGCAGGAAATTAAGGTCCCAGGCTGCTCCCCCGCTTTCAATGGCCAAGTTCACGTAATCTCTTATACTGGCGCCAGAACCGCTTACAGCCCTTGTTCCACTACAGGTGTAGTAACTGCCACTGCCATCGGCTACAAAACCTATTCCTTCAGCTGTCATCCCCATTGCAGAACTGCCATCGTCACATCTGAACGATGAGTTAGTGACAGCATTAAGTAAGGTCCCGGTTGACTTGAGTTGCTCCAACATCTGTTGGTAAGACCAAGATAGGGTGACATCTCTATCTTCATCTGTGACAAGGATTAAGTTCTTCGCCGAGTCCGTCCTTAATGGGTAGGTGTCCAGCGTTCCTTTCATGGCTCGATAGCCATCTTCGGTTCCGCCATAGAGTCTTAGCTGCGCCGCTAAACGGCTAAAGCTGGCTGACTCCACCATTTTCTCCCCATCAACCACCAGATAGCGGGGCCCGCGTTCATATCCGATCAGACCATAAAGGTTCTTCGCTGTGTCTTCACCAACGCCCGCACCAGCCAGACCTGCTTCCAATGACGGCACCAGGTCTTTGAGCCAGTTGTGCTCCCCAGACATAGATCCAGACTCATCCACCACGACAAAAACATCTGCACTACCGCTCACGCGAGTGGTCGTTCCCTGAATGATTTTGCATTGCTGGTTAGTTTGCTCAAATCCCTGAGGTGGCAATAAGACGTTCTGCCACTGCACTTCTCCGGTAATAGGGTCAATTGTTATGTCTTTATGGCCATGCACCAGACTGAAATGCAGTTGTGTATCCTTGTCGTCCGTCGCTGTAACCTGGTAATGATAAGGCCGCTCTTTAGCAACCACTTCGACGGGTAGTGAGGTAATCTGTGGCGGTTCATTGGCCACCGAAACAACGGTTAGCTGGTATTGCTGATTATCGGTTAACCCCGGAGCATCTCTAACCTGAACACTTACTGTCGCCGGTGGCTCTATGCTTTCCGGCTTCCAGGTAATAAGGCCAGTATCCGCATCAATAACCATTCCCACTGGTGCGTCTAACAGTTCGAACGTCAGAGGATGAGATTCTTCATCTATCGCGACAACCTGATAGAGGTAAAGCTCTTGCAGCACGGCCTCAGAAATAGGTGCAGACACGATAACAGGCGCATTGTTACCCGGCGCAGTAACGTTAACATTGAAGCTTTGTCTGTCTTCAGCTTTACCGTCGCTAACAACGACTTTAACAAGATGACTACCTGTGTCTCCGTAAGAAATAGGCCATGTAATCAATCCTGTTTCAGCGTCGATTAGCATGTTTTGTGGCGCATTATCCAAACGGAATGAAAGTATATCCCCGTCTAAATCTATAGCGGAGACCATGTAGCTATACAGAGTATCTATGGTGCTTTCTGTAATAGGCGTCGACGTGATTTCAGGGGCATAATTAGATGGTGCATCTAATCTCACTGCAAAAATCTGGCTGTCAAACTCCCCTTTATCATCAGTCGCAATCACTTCGACTGGAAACTTACCAAAAGAAGACGCTGGAATGTATGTTGTAACCCAAGAAATCACACCAGTGATTGGATTGATCATCATACCATTGGGTGACTGCGCCAACGAGTACGTAATTGGATCCTGATCAGGGTCTGTGGCCACGACAACATACTGATATTCATCGGGCCAAGTAACTTGAGTGACCGGTGTTGACTCAATCACCGGTGGTTCATTGAAACTGACTAAAGTGGTCAAGTCTCCTTTAAACAACTCCCCGCCCAAGTGCATTGATCCAATCCACTGGTTCGCTATCACGGTTCCCATCAAATCGCCATGTGGTGCGTTAATATTTGCATTAGGAGCCAACACATGACCCTCAATTTTTATTCCTGCAAGATTCAACTCACTGGAGTCAGGGAAATTGAAAAGTACTCTTTCTCTGTGAACGGCAAGAGATGACATACTTTTATTCTGTACACGATTAAATCTCGTGCTGTCACCAAGCATGTTAATAATAATGGTCGCTTCTGGGGGAAGGCAGCTAAACTCAAAGGTATGAGCAGATTGGAATTGAGCACCATCAATATTAAATACTTGAACCGGAGAAGCACAATCACCTTCGAGGTATAACCCGCCCCACTGATATTTTGACTCACCAGTTACTTCCGCTGCAGCAAGCTGCCTTGATACTTCCTGATAGTATTCTTTCGACGAGAGTATGGAGTTTTCAAGAGCTATATTTTCAATACTAACACCATCAGGAAAACCAGCAATAACTGAACTACTAACTCCGCTAGCGTCGCCTTCAACACGTATTTTCCCTTGATAAAGGCGACCTAAACTAAAGTTAGCATCCCCTTCTACGAGCAAGCCAAAGTCGCTATAGTCTGGGGGCAAGCCAGCACCAATAGAATATCCACCAATGTCGAGGTTTCCACCAACTGCCAGCCCTCGCTGACTATTGCCGGATCCAGAGTTGAAGTCACTAAAAATATACCCACTAAAGTTAGTGGCAGGCCAAAGTAAATCATCATTTTCAGCGTTAGCAGAATAAGATGTTACATAAGCTAATGATAGTAAGAGGAGGTTCCTTTTCCTCATAGAATAGTCTTCCTTTATGGTTTTATTTCTATAACTAGGGGCTGTTGACCTTTCGCGGTTAAATTTGGTTCGAGGTATAGTCGTTTTAGGCACGGCGGAAAGTATGTAGCCTATTCATTCTAAGCAAATGCTCTCCAACAAAGCATAAAACGATTTTAGCGGGGGGGGGCCAGCTCAAACCCTTCGGGCAGTCTTTGTGGTTCATTTTTACTGCGTTATCGGCTTTTCATATAGGCTAGCTACACGTCAAAATCTCTGCTTTGTATAAATTTCCCACTAAGTGCTGTAAAAGCCAGATAGAAAGGTCAACAGTCCCTAATAACAAATTGATTATTTTATGTAGCGTTACATTTCCCTATGCTCAGTACATTACATTAATCAACCATCTGGAACATTTACAAACCAACATTTTTCGACTAACAACACACGAATGCTGAATAATAAAAATACAATTTACATAATAATGCGAGCTAAAAATATTAACATGAGACAGTCAACATTTTCCTTAAATGCCAGCATCTAAGCCATTACTGGTATCCATTAGCTGAAATAATCTGAACTAATAACTTTAAGCTGGAAAATTTACAGGATTGCAAACTGAAAAAGGGAGGACTTTCGAATTAGACAGTGTCACGAGCATCTGTGATTACGGGTATCTTAACGACATAGCAAAAAACTCTATAGCTTCTCAGCGACCCTTCCTGCCCAATCTAAGATTGATTCGGTTGGAATACCTGTCGGGTGCCCCTCTACTGACTTAGGGTGAGAAATGCCAATATGCTTTTTGAAGCCAAACATGGTATCCATTTCTTGTGTTGGCCATCCAAGAGACTTTGTCACCACACCTGTTTTGATTCGAGAAAACTGCTCTTTCCAATTGCGTGTATCAATCTGCCGTATACATTTTGTAGAGATCCATTTACTCAGGCCAGTTACATCAACTTCAAGCAAGTAATTCACATGACCATTTCGCTCCACGACAACGCAACGAATCGTTCTCTTTGCATCAGAGTCAATCAAGTGGCATTTACTACGTCCAACCTGATCCAGCTCATGAGTGTAAGAGTCAATGATTGTGCAGGCGTATTTTTCCTCTAGCATTTGCACCATCATGTTAAAGGCCGTAAAACGAGAAGCATACTCCTCAGATTTATCAGTACAATCTTGCATACCTCCGGCCATGTCTGCCGAAGGTATCTCACCATTACTGCCAGGCTCATTAGTACTGACCTTCTCACCAGCTTTCTTAGCTGTATCTTTGCTTCTATCTGGCCGATGACTCCTTTTTGGCGTTGTTGCTTTCGACGTTGAAAAACGATTTTTAAACCTTACTGAACAGGTATTTTCTCCCAGCAAGAATGCTTGATTTGCATCCGAAGCCTCGCGATCATCATCAATCATATGATCTTCTGGGCGCTCATACGGTTCAGGGCCTTCACCACCAATCGTCGGCTCTTGGCCTTCATCTGCATGCGTAAATGATGGGTTGTGGAAGTAGATCTTAGACGGCATTTGTGCGTTAATTTCAATATCCGTGATCTTTTCAACCAAAAAGTAGCGGCCACTTACATCAAGCCTACCGTCATATGAGAAAGACCACCCAGACATTTGTGGCGGATCAAAGTGAAATAGCCAACGCTTATATCCCGCAGATACATCTTGTTCCTTTTCGACGTTGAAATATCTAAAAATCGACTCAAATGAACGCTTTGCATTGCTATCAATAAGTAACCAACTCAACATGGATCTTGTTGCTGAATCATTGAATGCCGAAGGAGGAAAGTTTGATGTTTGCAACACTTCGATATTGGCATAGTCCTCCTTGGTGTTTACTTCGACCTTGAAGTCTGTAAGCAAACGAGAAGACATTAATGACGCTCGCGATAAGTACGAGCTGGCATAAAATAGAACCCTTGCCAGCTCAAGCTGAGGAATAACCAGTTTAGGGGCAGCGCCTCGATCTAATACAAATGCATGTTGCTCTGACTCTTTCTTTCTCAAAGAATCTGCTGACTCTGAGTCGGGGAACTCACTCAAAGTACTGTGCCGAAAGAACTCATGACTTCTAAATGTATGACGCCCTCGTTTGGCGTAGCTTTCTGACAACCCTCTTTCATTAATTATTTTTCCTCGGTACAAAGCTGGGACGTTAGAAAATGCGGTCGCATGAAAGTTATTTTTCTTCTGAGGTGGATAACACCAAACTTCAATTAAAGGCCGATAAGACTTATCATTTGCTCGTACTAATACTTTACCTGTATGGACTATACGTACATCATCGTCACACTTGTAAAACCTAGCTCCCATATCATTTCCTTATTTATAATCTGATCCTGTAGTTACCCAGCCAAGTAAATCTGCGATAACTGGCATTATTCTTTCGTTGGGAAGGCTTGCTGAACGCATCAATTGCCAGCGACTCATTCCTGAACCTATTTTTGATTTTGCGATTACAGCTATGACTAGCCGACGAGCTTGAAACTCAAAGACGCTTTCTTGATACCGATTCAAAGCAAGAGATAGCAAGGGTAATAAGTTCAGTTTTTTGCTCACCGAGCCGTAATCATCTAGCTGCTTAAGTAAGAAATTTTTGCTTCTTCGAGGGCCATCAATAACTGTATCTAATCGTTCGACAATCCTGATAAGCTGCTTAGTTAGTGATCGGTCTCTTGCGCTCCACTCTACTTTTTTGTGCCTTACATGCGATTGGGATTGATGGACTCGATTGAAAGCTAATAGCCAATCTCTATCATTTCGGTACAACCAAGCATACAGTGCACCACCACCTGGAAGTTTGCGTGCTTTCTTAATAGGGGTCTTACCTATTAAGTTACGCCATAGCTTACGTTTTTCTTCACTTGGATTTGGCTCAAGATGAGCATTGTCCTTCGGGAGAGATACTGTCACTTTATCTTTTGATTTTACTTCTTTTATGATTTCACTAGCCGACATTTCAGGAATAAAAGCAGACCAAACCGTTAAGTGCTGTAGATAGCTAAAAGCTTTACGATGATGGCGAAATAACGTGCGAAGCCAATTAGTCTCTCTATCAGGATTAATGGTTAGCTCAGGGGTAACGATCTTGCTTACAACTAAGTCTGCAATCTTATCGTGAGCAACCTGTTTAGTGCCTTTTCCACACCCAAAGTCGTGCGCTAGATGATTGTAGAAAAGACTCCATTGACGCTGAGTCGGAGAGTCTTGGGCTGGTAAGCATATTACCTCTTTAGCTTTGTTGGCCAAATAAGCAACCTGCTGCTCCGCTTTATCCGTGGTATTACTTAAAAGGGGCTGACATTGTATTCGGCCACATGCATGGTACGTGTGCCTACTATCATGGTAAGAGGTTGTCGATTGACTTAGAAGTCCATGCTTAGGGCAGTAAGGTAAAGATGGCAAAAACCACAATCTAGACCAATAACTTTCCCCATATTTTTGCTTTTGTTCCGCGACACAAGCTGGGCAAACACAAAAGTTATCCGACGTTTTTACAATAGAAGCTGGGGCTCCTAGCATTAGATGAACAGAGCCCTTAGCGCAATGTTCCATTCGCTCCATCGCTCTAATCCTAATGCTTTCATCAACAAAAGGAGCGTAAATCGGGAACATTGTATGTTCATAAATAAGCTGTTGGACGTCAAATCGTCCCGTGTTAACTAGCTGCTCTGATATCGAAGACAAATGACTAGGCAGGTCAATTGTCGCAATCACTTTTCTGTCACCATACACTTCATCTAGTAGCTGTTTAGAACTTGTAATCGCACTGCGAATTCCAGCTCTAGCCACCAAGCTATAGATTAATTCATCTGGATAAGGGACAGGGAAGCAGTGCAATATTAAACCGCCTTTTCTAACAGTGACTGAATGTCTAGAATCAAACCCGACTTTGACATTGCGGTGTACACTTCATTATCAGAATCAGATTGAGAGTGAACAAACCTCAAATCCTCACTATCAAGGGTATGCCACTGAGTCTGTTTGATTGCGGATGCCCTCTTGCCCTTACTTAGCTTAGCCTCTTTTTTAGATTTTAACGGCTCAGGATTGGCAAGTTGCTCATGTACCAGTGGCAGTAAGCTTATCCATGTCAAATCAGGATGTTGTTCAAATAGCTGTCGTATTACAGGAGCTAAAAGCGTTGAGTCAAACTCATCTTTTAGGGCCATATATACACGTCGCTCTTCATCGGTTCTGAGCTGTTGATATGCAAACTCCTCTGGTGTCTGCTGAACAGTTGTTGCTACCTGTTTTTGCAACTCAAGTAACCGTTTATCAGTGTTGCTTAGTTTAAGGTCTGAAAACTTAATCATTTCTTCGACATCACCCGAGCGAAGAGCAGCTAGCATTGGGTGAACAGGTTTTAATTCATCCTCGTAAACCTGTTGCATTAATTTAGGTGTGATCCTTTCTACTTTTGTCGCGATTGCTCTTAGCTGACACAAGACATATAGCTTAACCACAATATCCAAGACACCTTGGCTTAGGTCATACCATAGAGAACGAATGTCATCCGACAACACCTCATCACGTTTTTGTAGCCATTGAAGAGTCCATAACTTATCCGTGAGCGCTTTCCATTCTCTTCCTTCTTCCATTGGATCCCAAAAAATCGCTCCAAGACCAGAGCCTCGCCTTGCAGATCTCATATCAGCCTCAAATATCTCGCGGGCTCGTGGTGTTCCAACCAAAATCACAGGAAGGCCAATGGTATTTACTAATGTCACAAAGAAATTAAGCATTTTCTCAGAGCCACCAGAGCGAGAACGGCTAAGGTGCTGTATTTCATCGATAATAAGAACACCTACTGCATGAGCATTTGCAACCTGAGCCATTGCAGCTAAAAGTGTTTCAATACTGGGTCTTTTGCTCATCGAGTATTGTCTTTCGTAGTTGGATGTTCCTAATGCCTTATCCATCGCACGAAAAAAATTCAAGCACAGCTCTTTAAGCGAACCATCATGGGAGCAGTCAATTTTTAGATAAACGACTTGCTCAAGATTTCTGTCAGGGTGGTAAATAACTTGAGGGTATAACGACAAAAGCTGCTTGATCGCTGTTGTTTTGCCATTTCCGCTACACCCTATCAATGTCATACTTTGGGCTGTAGAACTAACTTCCGTGAACTTGATCGCCTTCAAATCACCAGATAAAACTCGCTCGTAACCATTTTGTATGTGCCTTGCCCAGTCACCTGTTTCGGGGTTTCTTCCAACATAGCCACGCCGTATCATCAATGAAAGTCGTTCATGCAACTGTATGTGCTGACTGAGGGGCTGAAAAAAATCATCTATAACACGACAGATACTATGCGCTCTTTCGATGCCATTTCGATGGATATCTTCTGCGGTACACCTTAACGAGCCCTTCAGAGCAATCGAGTCGTCTAGGAAACTATTTATCGGTGGTAATGCCTCTATCAGCGGGTTATTCCGATAAGCTGAGAGCGTAGCACTTTGATAGACGGCTACTACACGATGATCTTGGCTTTTCTTCATCAGCTATCATCCTCATCATCAAATAGCTCCGGTATGAAGTCAGGAAGTTGATAACTTTCCTCCTCTCCCTTTATAGGTATCACCGATGCGACTTCTTCTTGTTTAGTCCTGGCGGGCTGTATTGCTAACTCTTTTCTTTCTTGCTCTCGAACATTCAGTTTGTTGTCTTTAATTTCGTTTATCTTTTGTGCATTACTCAATGTACTGGTTTTACGATTCTTTGTAGCTTTCTTCAGTTTCTTTTCAAGAAGATCATCAAAATTTCGTTCTACGGGTGCAAATTGATACTTAGCTTCAGCTAAAATCTGCTTTTGAGCTGCTTGACGTTCCCATACTTGATACAAAGTTAAATCACGGAACTCTCTACTTCGACTAGAAAGATCACAAACCCAAAATGTATTTTTTCCTTCTTCAGGAAACAGATATATGTGATTAGCAGAACCAAGCTCATAGGCTGCAAATAGTTTTTTAGGTCTAGATACTTCCGAAGAACGGTGCATCCAACCTGTCTGAATAATTTCTTTTCCTGTGTAGGTTAATCCCCATAACTTTATGCCCAATTCAGATACAGTGACTTTTTGACGAGGTAACAGCAGTATTTTGGCAATATCCGTATCAATAGCTCGTAAACGCCCAGTACGATTCTGTAGGCCCCACCTCCAAAGCTCAATAGGGAGCGATGGAAGGCTTTCTGGCATATCAGGAGCACGATCGTACTTTTCTAAAGGTTTATTCAAGTTGTGAGCAAGTATTGAATAAAGTAATATCTCAACAAAGTCAGATCTCGCCACAGCAGCTTCAACTCTATAATCTTTTTCACCGTGCTTCTTAACCTTGTTACCAGTTACGACACCTGGCATATAGGGCTTAAACTTAGCTTGTAACGTGCCAAATGATCTCTCGACAATGCCTTTAGCATCGCCTCTTCGAGGTGGAGCACTTTCAAGACGTACACCAATAGCATCAACCAAATAATTTGCTTGGTGGCTCATCAATTCACCGCGATCAGCCAGCAACACATCGGGAATACCTATACATGGCCACTGTTCTTCTGAAATATCGATACCATACTTTGCGCAAGTTTCTACTTTGCTGCTAAAGCTGCATATCAGAGCTTTCATTGCAACGGGGAAAGATGGGTTATCGAAACCAATATAAAAACCTGCAACCATACGACTAAAAACATCAATGACCATATAAATCGTCGGCCGACCGATTACCTTGTCTGCATCGTCATCATCGACCAAGTAAATATCTGCAATGGTGGCATCAATCTCATATCGACTCCCTGGGCCTAAAACTTGCTCAGTTGCAGTTCCATGTAGTGGCCTAACATCTTTGTTGTAATTGCCTTGAGGTGTTTGAACGGTAAGCTTTGTGACCTTGCTATACTCGGTTTTGTAGAAATATCTAAATTGGCGGAGTGTTGGAATTTCATGCTCTTCAACACCAGGGTTCTTTAGCTTATATGCTTTTGCAAACTTCCTATGTGCATAAGCAACGGAGTTCCCTTTATCATTCATCAAATATTTATCACAAATAATTCGGAACTGTTTTCTGATTTCTTCAGTGACTTGTTTGCCATCACCGACACCGTAAACCCTAGATTTACCAGCTTTATTTGTTGTGAAGTTTCTTCTCTTTCCGGCTGCACCTGAGTTTTTGTAATCTGGTATTAGGGAATTTTTTATTTGTCCACGCTGCCAAAATCTCCGAACTAAACGATAGATGGTCGATTTGGTTTTATTTGAATTGGCAACCGCATGACTAACCCTTTTTGCTCGAACCCTTTTGTCAAACGCTCCTTCACCATCTACGATAGGCTTAATCAAATCAAAGTCGTTCTGCCTTTTCTGATATGCATTTGACTCGTTGGTCCAAGACTCTCCTTGAAGGTATGAATAAGGGTCAGGAATTTGTTCTATACGCCCTTCATCGACCCAGTTGCGGCATTCATCAAAATAGACTCTTTCCGGTAAACCTTTATCCTCATCAATAGCAATCCAATAGAAGTAACTTGTCTCGGTAAAAAGCACGCGGTAAGCCTTACCGTCAAACGCTAGAGTTTCGTTAACCGGCCACATTACGATGCCCTCCGAACACAGATACGCTTCTAAACGCAATTTCTTTCGCTTTCAAACTATGAAATGGTAAACGAATATCGAACGTTATAAGCCTTGCCGCACACATTAAACGAATATCATAAAGCGACTGACCAAGATCTTGCTGGTATGCCATGTCATACTCTTTACACAGATCAACGACTTTTCTTTCTGGGTATTGAACAAAATAAGCACTGATATGCTCAAAAGTAAGCGATAGCTCATCCGTTATTACTTCATCAAAGTACCCCTTAACGCCGTATAACCACTCAATATTCGATACGACTGTTTTGTCTATCTCATTATCTGTTACGAGAAACCAGGGGATTTTTTTTAGCCGCCAATAACGGCGTTCTATTTCAAGCTTTTCAATGGTTCTTGGGTCTTTTAAATCTTTGGAGTACTTTGCTTGAATAGCAAACTTGGGCTGAGTTTTATAAGCGGTGTTAACCAAAAAATCTGAGGACATGACAAGGTTTATGTAGTGGTCAACTAAAATTGGCCACGGTTTTAGAGTTTTCCCAATA
>NZ_LAUM01000052.1:0-546 GCF_000972265.1 Vibrio sp. ECSMB14106
GGTACTCCTCTAAGTATTTCGGCACCAACAAAGGGATCACGGCCATGACTCTGGTGGCCAACCACAGCGCCCTCAATGCTCGGATCATCGGCTCTAACGAGCATGAATCACACTATATTTATGATCTGCTGCAATCAAACAGCAGCGATGTCAAACCAGATGTGCTCTCGACAGATACGCACGGTGTCAATCATGTTAACTTCGCCTTATTGGATCTATGCAGTTACAGCTTTGCACCTCGATACGCGCAGTTCAATAGTGTCATCAACGATCTGTTTGATGTGACTGAAAGTGAACAAGGCAGCACCATACTGGCGCTAAAGAAGCCTATCAGAACGAATGTTATTACAACGGGATGGCAAGATATCAGGCGTATTGTTCTGTCACTTCAGACAAAGCGGACGACACAAGCAATGCTGGTGAGAAAGCTGTCTGGTTACCCTTCTGGACACCCAATATTACAGGCTCTGACGGAGTATAATCGACTGGTTAAAGCGCAATATTTACTTGACTACATCGACGATGCCAGTTTGCGGCAGTATGTGC
>NZ_LAUM01000053.1:0-13817 GCF_000972265.1 Vibrio sp. ECSMB14106
GTCGGGTGGACGACACTTGTTACCAAGTGCCGTCTCCCTAAGAACCCAGCGTGCAACTTTCACTGCACTGGGCTCAAGCCTCCACTAAGGCATCGTTTGATACCCAGCAACTCACAAAGCAGTTGGAACAGGTTCAATCCAAGAGTTACGTGCTTGTCTTTTTGACTTCCGCTTAGCCAAGTATTCTTGATAGTCGGGGTCATAAGGGATTGCGGCACTTCGGATTTTCACGTGTCGTTCTATTGGCACTTTCGCAATTTGGAACAGATTGAACTGACAATCCATGTTCATGATTTTCTGCCAACCATGAAATTGCCATTGGCCTTTTCGATTGAGAAAATACTTATGAACAACCCAGTCTTTAGACTTGGTTGGATGACGTCTAACTGCCCAGTGCCATAGTGCTTGGAATAGTTTGTGGTCTACATACCCGAATACTTGTTTAGCAACGCAGTGGCGGTAGTAATTCGCCCATCCTCTGAGTTTTGGATTTATCAGTTTGATAAGATCATTAACGGGGATAGTTGCGTGCTTTTTGATAAGCTCACGTAAATTTCTCAAAAATAACAGTGTGTTGAACTTGCTCGGTTTAATGAGCAATTTCCCTTTGTACTTCCTATGGTTGAAGCCCAGAAAGTCAAAACCATCATCAATATGAGTAATCTTCGTTTTCTCTTCGGATAGGGTTAACCCTCTTTCAGCCAGAAAGTCAGCAATCAACGGTTTGATATCGCTCACTAGCACTTCCTTTGAAGAGCAAGTGACCACGAAATCATCAGCGTAACCAATGAAATTGGCTTTAGCTCCTTTTCTCAGTGCTGTGGATTTTACGCGTTGCTCTAGTCCTGCAAGGGTCATTAGCATCAAGGTTGGAGATATTATCCCTCCTTGTGGTGTACCCTCATCGGTGTCGTAGAACAGGCCTTTATCCACAAAGCCAGACTTCAGCCATTGCTCTAACATACGTTTATCTACGGTGATATTTTCCATAAGCCATTGATGCCCGATTTTATCGAAGCAAGCTTTAATATCGCCCTCAAGAACCCATTTTGCTGATTTCTTCTGTGCCAAACATATAAAGCACTGACTAATGGCATCAGCGGTGCTGCGGTTTGGTCTGAAACCATAACTATTGAGGTCGGCTAGTGTTTCAGAAACAGGCTCTAGTGCAAGCAGGTGGAGCGCTTGTTGCGCTCTATCTATCATACACGGAATACCTAGAGGTCTGAGTTTGCCATTCTTTTTAGGGATGTAGATCCGTTTGAGTGGTTTTGCTTTGTAAGTCTTGCGACTCAGTTGATTAACCGCTTTCATACGGCGTGCATCTGTGTTCCAGATGACACCATCTATTCCAGGCGTTTTACTGCCTTTGTTTTGAGAGACTCGCTTAACTGCCAAAAATTTAGCAGAGCGAGAATGAGTCAAGAGCCACTGTAAGGATTTCACCTTACCGTATTTCTTTTCTCTCGTTGCTTTTGCGATACGCATTTGAAGCTTTAATACGTGCGCTTCAGCGGATTTCCAGTCAATAGACTGCCACTGAGCACCGTCAGAAGATGCACTAATCTCTTTCGAGATCATCATTTGCTTTTCTCCTTAAATAAAGTTCTTCAAATTCTCTCGCAAAGGGAGACCAGTCGGAAGTGGGCTCACTTTCGTGATCAGGCAGGAGCCTGTATCTGCATCATTACAATGCAACTTTCGCTTTTTCCGACCTCCTCTACCTGCATCACTATCGGCCACAAAGGCTTTCCCTTAGGGAGTGATACAGGCTTACCCTGTTCCGTACGTTACGTAAAATGTCAGGTTAGATGCCCACTCTAGTGCGGGGAGCGTATCGATCACGAAAGAGCATTGCCCAATCTCTTTCCGACTCCCATTGCCTTTTTGGCTACAGCGTAATAACCACTTCCGCTGCTTCATCGTATAACGCACCTTAAATGGATTCACTTACGTTCATCATACTGACTACCTAGCACTCACCCGATTTGTGGTTATCAGGAGGATCTTCTTCTCACGATTCAAATCCCGAACGGGATATTCCCGCTCTTCGTTACATTGTCTGAGCCGCTGCTTTATTCAGGCTCATAGGTTCATCTGGTGATACAGAGGGTTCACTCATAAAGCGGTGAACAACGCTTCATACGACTTCAGGTCGCACTGGCAAAAACGAGTCTGAAATCGCTATCTGGAATGAATGCGCAAGATTGCTTGCCAATGCGCTCATCTACTTCAACTCCGCGATACTGAGTCATCTTCTGGGACACTTTGAAGCGACAGGTGATGAAGAAAAAGCGGCTATCACTCGTGCTGTTTCGCCCGTTGCATGGCAAAATATCAACTTAAGCGGGACGTATAACTTCACCAATACCGGAAAATTGCCTGATATTAGTGAAATTACGAAGCCAATCGTGGATGATTAAGCTTGGAAACGAAAGTAACCCACAGCTGGAGGCTATATAATACAAAGCCTGTAGCATTCTATGTTACTTTAGAGGGGAAAATCCCTAGAACCCCTTATTGCTCTTGTTGACTTCTTATCTCATAAAATCGCTATCTCATTAAGTAGGAAATGACTGTGGTAAAACCAAACATAATAAAAACCAGTGAGAACCCACTTCAGACAATCGAAGTTGAAGTGTTTGATGAATATGGCGAAAAGCTAACAAAACAGATCGCGTGTGAGCGCCCTCTTACCGTGATGTTGAACTGGAAAGAGATAGTAACCCTAATGACATTGGGCTCTCGTCCTGAGTCATTAGTATTAGGCTATTTGAAGAACCAAAGCTTCCTTTCTGATCCGGAAGCGGTTGAATCTATTATCATCGATTGGGAAACCAGCTCTGCTGCGGTTATCACCAAAGAAGACACGAGCCAACTTGAGCAAGCGCTTAAGAAGAAGACTGTAACCTCTGGCTGCGGTCAGGGCACCATGTATGGCAATGTGATGAAGCAGTTGGAAGATTACCAGGTGCCTCAAAACAAGATTAAGCAATCTGAAATCTACACAGCGCTTGAAGCGTTGACTCACTACAACGATACCTACAAGAAAGCAGGCGCGGTGCACGGTTGTGCGGTTTGCAAAGACGACAAGGTTCTATCGTTTGTTGAAGATGTTGGCCGACACAATGCCGTTGATACATTGGCTGGTGAGATGTGGCTTAACAAAGAGACAGGTGAAGATAAGATCTTCTATACCACCGGCCGTTTAACGTCTGAGATGGTGATTAAGGTTGCTCAGATGGGTATCCCTGTTTTGCTATCACGTTCTGGCGTAACGCAAATGGGTTTAGACTTGGCTCAGAAGTTCGGCATCACCACGATTGCTCGCGCTAAAGGTTTACGCTTCCAAGTGTTCACGGGTGCAGGCAAGATCGACTTTGATGTAAAAGGCGAACAATCAGCGTAAGTTCTTTAAAGGCAAACTTCTCTAAAGGCAAATGCTATCTAAAGCTAGTTTTCTGGTGAACTTATATAAGGTGTAGGCGAAGGCTTGCACCTTTTTCTTTTGTTTCTTTTATACCATTTACTCTCCTTAGCATTCCCTCTTCTTACTCCATCATTCTATTCGCATAATTTTAACAGCTAGTTCGCTGTTACCCCCCTTTCTGCACATTATTTCAGCAACAGAACGCGCTTAATATTACTGTTTAGTTTTACTTAACGTTGATTTCAAAATTACTAGATATACCAAACGTTAACAATTCTTTATCTTATGCTCCGTGAACAGAACGAAGCACGCACTTATCGTGCTGCTTGGCGAAAGTTTCACTTCTTTGAATGCTCACTTCGAAGAAAACACATAAGAAAAAAGAATTGGATAACAATATGAAACAGCCTTTAAAAGCTTTAGCAATAGCTCTTGGATTGACCTTGGGCGCCAACTGTCACGCAATTGAACTTAAGCCGGTCGATACCGACTTTACATTACAAATACTGGGTTCAGGTGGCCCTATCTCGGATGACCTACGTGCTTCATCAGGTGAAATCGTATGGTGGAAAGGCAAATCACGAATCATGATTGATGCCGGTGGTGGTGTTTACCTACGTTTCGGTCAAGCGGGTGCAAAACTTGAAGACCTAGATTTCATGGGTATCACTCACTTCCATACCGATCACGTCAATGACATGCCCGCTCTTCTTAAAGGCGGCTACTTCTTTGAACGTGAAAAGGCGTTGGAGATTTCAGGTCCAGCCGCAGGTTCAGCGTTCCCTAGCCTCAACGGCTACTTCGCAGCGAACTTTGACCCAGACCATGGCGCATACGCTTACCTTGCTGGTTTATACGATGGAACCGATGGCCTATTCCCAGTCAATCTTACCGATGTTGACTATCAATCCACAGTGCCAACCGTTGTTTATGAAAAAGATGGTTTGAAGATCACTGCTCTGGGTATTCCTCATGGTGATGTGCCTTGTCTCGCTTACCGAATTGAAAGTGAAGAAGGCGTAATGGTGATTTCAGCTGACCAAAACGGTAGCAACCCTGCGTTCTTAGACTTCGCTCGTGGCGCCGACATCATGATGATGCCAATGGCGATTCATGAACAAGCCGATGGTGTCTCTACATTCATGCACGCTAAGCCTTCTGTGATTGGTGAGATTGCGAAAGAGATCAATCCAAAAATGTTGGTACTTAACCACTGGATGGGTTTAGGCCTTAAGCGCAAATCTGAATCAATCAAAATCGTACGCGAATACTACGACGGACCAATCATGTCTGGTCGTGATTTAGCGAGCTTCCCTATGTCTGCTGTAAAGGAGAAATAATATGAACAACAAAATCGCCCTATCAATCGCGATCACGTCTGTGATTAGCCTTAACTCTGCAATGGCATTTGCTGATGCACCTGCCGAAGCCCCTGTTGAAGCAAAACAATCGTCAGGACACGGTGGTAAATGTGCTGCAGGTAAATGTGGTACAGAAAAACGCTTCGAAAAAGCGGAACTGACAAGCAACCCTCAAGACCGTTTAGTGCGCGCTCGTGACGGGAAATGTGGCTTAACGGCTGAAGGTATTTCGCCTAGTAAAGAGCGCATCCTAACGGCGAATAGCAAGGTGACAGGTGGAGTATGTGGCCAGTAGAAACGCATAAAACTAAAGCTTTAAAAACTAAGGCTCTAGCATCAAATGACCGAGCCCCTAAAAGCAGCGAGTTAAACCATAAAGTGCGAACCATTCAGAATACAGACAAAGGCATTGGGCTACGCAGTGAGCATATTGAACTGCTCGCTCGTTCCCCAAAGCACCCTGATATTGATTTTCTGGAATTGGCTCCCGAGAACTGGATGAGCTTAGGTGGTCTTAAGCGCGAACAACTACAGGATATAGCGAAGCAATACCCTTTGATCGCACACGGTTTAAGCTTATCCATTGGAGATTGTCAGCCGCTTAACACGAAGTTTGTACGTCAGGTTGGTCAATTTCTCGATGAACTGAATATCCAGGTATACAGCGAGCATTTGAGCTTCTCTCGAGACAGCCAAGGGTACCTGTATGAACTGTTACCCGTGCCACGTCACGCAGAAAACATCGGCTATTTAGCGGACAGAATCAAGCAAGTCCAAGACATCATTCAACGTCCTTTGGTAATGGAGAACATCTCTTATTACCACAACTACGGAGATGAGATGCCTGAGGGTGAGTTTATCGCTGAAATAGCAAAGCGTAGTGGCTGTGAGTTGTTGGTCGACATCAACAATCTCTACGTGAACAGTCAGAACCACCACTTTGATGCGGCTGAAATGCTTAAGGCTTTACCGAGCGATGCTATTCGCTATTACCACATTGCTGGGCATTTAGTTGAAAGTGATGGCTCAGGTGGAAGTAACAAATCGCTGATTGATACCCACGGTATGCCGGTACAGCAAGCGGTTATTGACTTGGCGCGTTACACCTTCTCTATTCATGGCAGTAAACCGTTATTGCTCGAAAGAGACAACAACGTACCACCTTTGGTCGTTCTGACTGAGGAATTACGAACGATGCACAGTCAGGTTCTAGATGCTGGTGTTGCTCATCGCCCAATGAATCAGGAGTTGGTTTATGCATAACCCTCCTAGCATGATGATCACTCAAACACACGCACTAACCGCACTGATACGTTCGCCACTTGAAGACAACGCAGTGTGTCGATACAGCGAGTTCATTAGAGATAACGTATTTGGTGTATTGAACAACACATTCCCGCTGTTTTGCCAGCAAGTCGACCAAGACCAACTACTGATATTGGTTGATGAGTTTGTTGTCGTGCATTACGCCTCAGAGCCAGAGTTTCATCATATAGCAACTGAGTTTGTTAGCTTTATCCAGCGTCGCACTCAACCAATGGGTATGTCTAATCTGAGTGATTTGTCTACTTTGAGTGCGAGTCATGATCTTACAGCCGACCAGCTAGCGGTGTTGGAGTACGAATGGTGTGCCTTTTGCGTTGAAATTGACGCTTCAAAGCAAGTATTGCCGATGTCATGGACGGGTGACCTTCGTGTTGATGAACAACAGCTTCAATTGGGTTTGTTAGTCAACAGTACGATGAAGCTCGTACAGGTACCTTTCCTTGTTCATGGTGAGTCACTGACGTTTCTAACACAAAGGCGACACCCCATTTACTACGCGATTTATCGCGACCGTGACCAACGCGTCAACACGATAAAACTAAGAGAAATTGATGTTGCGATTATTCAAATAATTCAACAACAACCAAATCGTTCTTTAGCCGATATAAAACAAATAATTGCTCAACAATTGGCGAGATTCGAGTTTATTAATTGGGTCGAACATTTCAGTGAAGTTGAACTGATTGGCGTTCACTCTTTAGGAGAAAAATTATGATTAAGTCAGCCCTCAGCTGGTACGACGCTATTGTCGAAAAATGCAAACAATACGATTACTTAGTACTGCTTTCAGTACGTCTTTATTTGATTCCGGTGATTTATGTCGGTGCACGCTCTAAAGTGCTGGGCTTCTCGGGAACAGTGGCATGGTTTGGTGCTTCAGCGGCCGACGGTGGTCTTAACCTTCCCTTCCCTGAGCTACTGGCATTCCTAGCGGCAGCGACCGAAGTATTAGGTTGTATCTGTATCGCGTTAGGTTTGTTTACTCGCTTTATCTCGATTCCAATGATTTTCATGATGAGCGTAGCAAGTGCAATGGTTCACTGGAAACACGGTTGGGATGCGATTGCGACTGGTGGTATGGAAGCAACTGTTCGACTTAACGGCTTCATCGAATGGCTCGCGGTTAACTTCCCAGGTCGTTATAACTACATCACAGAACTTGGCGACCCGGTAATGCTGAACAACGGTATGGAGTTCGCAGGGACCTACTTCGTGATGTTGTTAGTACTGCTTGTTTACGGTGGTGGCCGTTACGTGAGTGCAGATTACTGGCTGCGTAAACAGTTCTCTAAAAAACAAAACAAAGCACTTCGTTGGTAATAGATTCTTTTCACACAGCTACATGTAAAACCCTTAATTAGTTCTCTCTAATTATCATCTTATTTTCCATTATCTTCCCCGTCACACTCGTGGCGGGAAGGAGTTTTTATGCTTACAGATGTCGTTGATCTGTCGCGGTTTCAATTCGCAAGTACCGCTCTTTATCACTTTATATTCGTCCCCCTAACTATAGGCCTCTCCTTCTTACTTGCAGTGATGGAATCACTGTATGTCATGACCAACAAAACCATCTACAAGGACATGACCAAGTTCTGGGGTAAGTTGTTTGGTATTAACTTTGCTGTCGGTGTTGCTACTGGCTTAACCATGGAATTTCAGTTCGGTACTAACTGGGCTTATTACTCGCATTATGTAGGCGATATCTTTGGCGCTCCGCTCGCCATTGAAGCCTTGATTGCGTTTTTCTTGGAATCAACCTTAGTCGGTATGTTCTTCTTCGGTTGGGACAAGCTCTCTAAGCGTCAGCACTTATCGGTAACGTGGTTGACGGCGTTGGGTTCGAACTTCTCTGGTCTGTGGATTCTGATGGCCAATGGCTGGATGCAAAACCCAGTGGGCGCAGAGTTTAACTTCGAAACCATGCGTATGGAGATGACAGACTTCGTCGAAGTGATCTTCAACCCAGTGACTCAAGTGAAGTTCGTACATACCGTTGCGGCAGGTTACACAACCGGCGCGCTATTTATCATGGGTATCAGTGCTTACTACATGCTTAAAGGGCGTGATTTACCTTTCGCTCGTCGTTCATTTGCAGTAGCAAGTGCTTTTGGTATGGCTGCGATTGTGTCGACAGTGATGCTAGGCGATGAATCTGGTTATGAATTGGGTGATGTTCAACAGGTGAAGCTAGCGGCTATTGAAGCTGAATGGCACACAGAAGAAGCCCCTGCCTCATTCACACTGTTCGGCTTCCCGAATCAAGAAACCATGGAAACGGACTACGCGATTAAGATCCCTTATGTGATGGGTATTATCGCAACGCGTTCATTGGATACGCCAGTTATCGGCATTCATGATCTATTGGCAAAGAACGAAGAACGTGTTCGCAGCGGTATCTTAGCTTATGGACTATTAGAAAAGCTGCGTTCTGGTGATAAATCACAACAAAATATCGATGATTTTGAATCGGTTAAACATGACTTAGGTTATGGATTGCTGGTTAAGAAATACAGCGATAATGTGGTGGATGCTACAGAGCAACAGATCAAACAAGCAGCCAAAGACACAATCCCAACGGTTGCCCCTCTGTTCTGGAGCTTTCGCATCATGGTGGTGTGTGGCGTCTTGATGTTTGCCATCATTGGTCTTTCATTCGTACAAATTTGTCGCCGTAAGATAGGTACCAATCGTTGGTTACTGAAAGCAACAATATGCGCAATTCCACTTCCTTGGATTGCCTGTGAAGCCGGTTGGTTTGTTGCGGAATACGGTCGTCAGCCTTGGGCTATTGGTGAAATTCTGCCAGTAAACATGGCGGCTTCTAATCTACCCGCTTCAAGTTTATGGATCTCTATCGGATTGGTTTACTTGTTCTACACCGCATTCCTGATTGTAGAAATGTTCCTGATGGTTAAGTTTGCAAAAATGGGCCCGAGCGCACTGAAAACTGGTCGCTATCACCATGAGCAATCAAACCAAGATCTAGCCATTACAGGTGAGCAAAGCGCACCGCGTCAGCTAGATAAAACTATCGACCTTCATTAAGGAATTCAGATGTTTGATTACGAAAATCTTCGCCTGTTTACATGGGCAGTTATTGGCGTGTTGTTGATCGGTTTTATCATTACCGATGGTTTCGACATGGGCGTTGCGGCGTTGCTCCCTGTTTTAGGGAAGTCGGAAGTTGATCGACGAATCATGATTAACTCGATTGCCCCTCACTGGGATGGCAACCAAGTATGGTTGGTTACCGCGGGTGGCGCTATCTTTGCGATATGGCCTGCAATCTACGCGGCTGCGTTCTCCGGGTTCTATTTAGCCATGATTATCGTGTTGGCGACCTTGTGGTTAAGACCGCTCGGTATGGATTACCGCGCTAAAATCGACAACCCACAATGGAAGAAAGCGTGTGATATTGCACTTATCGTCAGTGGTTTCATTCCTCCGGTTATCTTTGGTGTTGGTTTCGGTAACTTGATGATTGGCGTTCCGTTTGAATTTAACGAATTGCTAATGATGTCATACCAAGGTGGTTTCTGGGATCTACTCACACCCTTCCCACTGCTATGTGGCTTGGTGAGCTTGGCGATGGTTGTCACGCAAGGCGCGGCATTCCTACAGATGAAAACGACGGGTGATTTAAAACAACGCGCGCAGAAAGTGATCGTATGTATGGCGCTTGTCACTGTCGGACTGTTTATTATTGGTGGGATATACGCGTATACACTTCCGGGTTACCTGATTACTAGCCCAGTTGTGACTGATGGTGTTTCAAACCCGTTATTAAAACATGTCATGAAGTTTGATGACCTACTGCTACATAACTACGAAAACTATCCGGTACTTTGGGGAATTCCTGCATTAGGCATCATCGGAATGCTGAGCTGTGCAGTGATGACTCGACTTAACCGCGCTGGTTTGGCCTTCGCTTCTTCGAGCTTATCGATAGCAAGCATCATAACGACAGCGGGCGTTGCCCTATTCCCAATGATCATGCCATCTAGCTTGATGCCATCGCATAGCTTAACGCTGTGGGACGGAACATCGAGTGAGTTAACACTGAGCATTATCTCGGTTGTGGCAGTTATCGTGGTGCCAATTATTTTGGGTTACACAATCTGGTGTTACTACAAAATGTTCGGTCGACTAGACAGCCAATACATTCACGATAACAGCTCGTCACTGTATTAATTAAAGATGAAATAGGAGGATAACCTATGTGGTATTTATGTTGGGTACTGGGCGTATTACTCGCCTGCGCGTTTGGAATCATTAATGCGCTGTGGTTAGAGCACACCGACTTTCTCGATGAACAAAACGAACAAAATTGATCGGTAAAGTTACTAACAACTGTTAACTCGATAGTAAGCTAACTACTTAAAATAACTGAAAGTCCTCATTTAATGCGATGCCTGCGATTTCAAGATTGCCGACATGAGTGTTAATGAGGACTTTTTCTTTTCGTATCTAATCTCATGTGCTTAACCTCATCTGATCAAGCAAACTAGACTCTTCAAATTACTAAGTTAATCGTTAAGTTGGTGCATATCATCGATTAAGTTGCTTTCCCCACCAACCGACCTTGCTTTAACAACCCTATAGGCTATTAGTTACATATCCATCATTTAAATGTATCTAATAACTATTAAGCATAGATGGACATGAAACGTCATCGGCTAAAGGGAGTTAACCATGAACAATCCATCAGAACCTCAGCATCGTTTGCTGTCTCTTTCTATTCGCAGTAAGTTTATTTTAATCAACCTCACCCTGTTTATTTCTGTTTTTATCTATGCCATCTACGAGCAGTTCAGCTTAGACAAATTGGAATCATTGGAGATCGCTGCAACCGAAAACCTCAGAAGCTCAGTCGATTTATTAACGCTTAGGCGACATGAGAAAGACTTCTTGTCTCGCCACGATCAAAAATACGCAGAGCGTTTCGATAAAACCGCCGCCACATTGAATCAAAGATTGGTGACGTTGAACCAAACCCTAACCTCGCACGAGCTTCACCTGACCGATCAAATGACCAAGATCTCTGATACCCTTCATCAATACCAGAAACAGTTCCACCAGATCGTCAATCAAGTGAACGATATTGAGCGCACAACCCCACCTTTGGGCTTTGTCGCAGCTCTCGATGGAAAAAGAACAGCGTTGAAGTCAGCAATCGAATCAGAATCAAGTTTGGCACTGGAACTTGCGTTGTTAGAGCTGATTGAAAAAGACTTCCATTACCTCGCACATATTAATAGCCAAACGAATGCGGCGTTAACCAAGGCTCTTGTTGAGTTTGAACCCTACTCCCAAACTTCGATTGCGACTGAACAAGCCTATTCCGAATATAAGGCTGCGGTTGAAACTCTGTTGGTTGCTAACAGCAATCTAGGTTTGTCTGCAGAGCTGGGGCTTAGAGGCGCCTTACGTAGCAATGTTCATCAAACGGAACAAGCCATTGAAGAAGTGCAGAATGAGATAAGCCAAGCGATTACAGCGGCAGTTAGAAACACACAAAACATGTTACATCTGTTTGGTGCAGCTATCGTCGCTCTGCTTTCTCTGTTATTGGTGTTCATCGGTCGCAACATTCTGGGTCGTATCAAAGCGATAAACGTGATGATGGAGTCTATTGCAAATGGAGATGGAGACTTAACCGTTAGAATGAACGCCAAAGGTAACGACGAGCTCGCTCAACTTGCCCACTCGTTCGATACCTTCATCGATAAACTGCACGGTAACATCAAAGAGCTATCCGGCGTGATGACGGTGCTGACAGACAGTTCATGCAGCTCTGAAGAAGCGGCAGTTAAAAGCATGAGCAATGCAGAAAAACAAAAGCAGCAATCTGAATCGGTAGCGACGGCAGTTAACGAGTTAGTGATGACCAGTAATGAGGTGACGGCGAACATCGAAAATGCCGCAACCACTGCCGAGAAGATCAAAGAAAATGCCCATCAAGCGCTACAAAAAACACAATCAACCAACGACAGTATTAATGTCTTGGTAGAAAACATCGCAGAGTCGCAAGATCTCATCGTTCAGCTCGAAGAACAGAGCCGTGAAATCAATCAGGTGGTGACGACCATTCAAGGTATTGCTGAGCAAACTAACCTATTGGCACTTAATGCTGCGATTGAAGCAGCGCGTGCTGGCGACCATGGACGAGGTTTCGCTGTGGTTGCCTCGGAAGTACGAGAGCTTTCACTAATGACCAACGATTCAACTCATCAAATAGAATCCACGATTCATGGTTTAACCACTGGAATAGACAAGACCGTTGCTAAGATGACAGCGAGCTTAGAACAAACTGAGCTGGTGAAAAGCCAAACCAAAGATGTGGTGAATGCGATAGAAGGAATACACTTCCAAGTTGGCGAGATGTTCGACTTAAACAGTCAGATCTCAACAGCGTCCGAAGAGCAATCGATGGTTTCGGTTGAGATTGACCGAAACATTACGGATATCGCACACCTTGCCAGTGATACTTATACCGTGGTTTCTGGATCAGTGCGTTGCAGTGAACAAGTCTCGAGCGTGAGTGTGAAGCTAGAGAAGATTGTCGCGCAATTTAAGTACTAGTGACTAGTGATTAGTGATTAACGCAAGCTAGTTGATTTATGCGGTATGGAAAAACAAAAGGCCTCTATCTGATTGCTAAGATAGAGGCCTTTCTAATTTTGAATACGTACTAACGTGTTATTACGTATTATCTCTTGCTACACGGTATTAGCCGCGTGCTTTCAAGAACTCAGCGTAAGTACCGCGGAAATCGTTGATCTTGCCATCTTTGATTTCAAGGATACGAGTTGCAAGCGAGTCTACGAATACACGGTCGTGAGATACGAAGAACAATGTGCCTTTGTAGTTCTCAAGAGCCAAGTTAAGCGCTTCGATAGATTCCATATCCATGTGGTTTGTTGGCTCATCCATTAGCAGGATGTTTGGTTTATGCATCATGATCTTACCAAGAAGCATACGACCTTGCTCACCACCAGAGATAACCTTTACAGATTTCTTAATGTCGTCTTGACCAAATAGCATACGACCTAGGAAGCCACGAACAACTTGCTCGTCTTCGCCTTCTTGGCGCCACTGGCTCATCCAATCAAACAGGTTCATGTCTGTCTCGAAATCGTGTGCGTGATCTTGAGCGTAGTAACCGATGTTTGAGTTTTCAGACCACTTGTACTCACCAGTGCGAGGCTCAAGAGCGCCCGCTAGTGTGTTAAGTAGTGTTGTTTTACCCACACCGTTCTCACCGATGATAGCAACACGCTCACCTACTTCGAAAATACCGTCGAACTTGTTGTATAGGTCTTCTTCAAAACCTTGAGATAGGTTTTCAACCACAAGTGCGTTACGGAATAGCTCTTTAGACTGTTCGAAACGGATGAATGGGTTTTGACGGCTAGACGCTTTAACTTCGTCTAGTTGGATCTTATCGATCTGCTTAGCACGAGACGTTGCTTGCTTCGCTTTCGATGCGTTAGCAGAGAAACGAGATACGAACGTTTGAAGTTCAGCAATTTGTGCTTTCTTCTTAGCGTTGTCAGACAGTAGACGCTCACGAGCTTGAGTCGCAGCCGTCATGTACTCATCGTAGTTACCTGGGAATAGACGAAGTTCGCCGTAATCAAGGTCAGCCATATGTGTACAAACAGAGTTTAGGAAGTGACGGTCGTGCGAAATGATGATCA
>NZ_LAUM01000054.1:0-1804 GCF_000972265.1 Vibrio sp. ECSMB14106
TAAAACAGAAGGTTAGCTACAGTTACATGTAACGAACTATTTATAATTAATGTAATAATTATGTTGTTCGGAAGGTGCTGTGTTAATTTAGTTTCAAACTTTATTGTCACTTTCCTTTATCTAGTGCTACGTAGCATTCAACCCTACACGAGAGAAAAGTTTCAAACTTTAATGTCCTCCGACAATAGATAAAAATAAGCCCATCCTGTGATGGGCTTTTTTGTGCCTGTTAGCTAACGATCGGCGTTAGATCTAGCTTTAACGGCGTTAAGCATTAAGTGCTTGCTCTAGGTCAGCCAAGATATCGTCAATGTGTTCAATACCTACTGAGAGGCGAATCATCTCTGGTGATACACCAGCTTGCTTTTGTTCCGCTTCGCTTAATTGACGGTGTGTCGTCGAAGCAGGGTGGCAAGCAAGAGACTTGGCATCGCCAATGTTTACTAGGCGCTTGAAGATTTGCAGCGCATCATAGAAGCGAACACCGGCTTCATAACCGTCTTTTAAACCAAAAGATAGAATGGCCGATGGCTTACCTTGCATATACTTTTCAGCAAGTGGATAGAATTCTGAATCAGGCAGGCCAGCGTAACTTACCCAACTGACTTTCTCGTGTTGCTTGAGATATTCCGCCACTTTCAATGCGTTCTCTGTGTGTCGCTCCATACGTAACGACAACGTCTCCAAGCCTTGCATTAACATGAAAGCATTCATTGGTGACAGTGCTGAACCTGTATTACGCAATGGTACGGTTCGAGCGCGACCAATAAAGGCGGCCTCACCAAAGGCTTCGGTATACACCACACCGTGGTAAGAAGGCTCAGGCTGGTTAAACACAGGGAAACGATCTTTGTGATCTGCCCATGGGAATTTACCCGAGTCGACAATCACACCACCTAACGTTGTGCCATGGCCACCAACGTATTTGGTGAGTGAGTGCACCACAATGTCAGCGCCAAAGTCGATAGGCTTGCATAGCACTGGAGTCGCGACTGTATTATCGACAATCACTGGCACACCCTGTGCGTGAGCAAGCTCTGCGACACGCTCTAAGTCGATGATATTACCAGCTGGGTTACCGATACTTTCACAATAAACCGCCTTGGTTTTTTCATCGATCAGTGCTGCTAAGCTTTCTGGTTTGTCGTCTTTGGCAAAGCGAACTTCTATGCCTTGGTTTGGCAGCATGTGTGCAAATAGGGTGTAAGTACCACCGTAAAGCTGAGGCGTTGAAACAATGTTGTCACCGATTTGCGCCAAGGTCTGAATCGCGTAGTTGATCGCGGCACTGCCTGCACTCACCACTAATCCGGCAATACCCCCTTCTAAGGCTGCCATGCGTTTTTCCAGCACATCATTGGTTGGGTTCATTATGCGAGTGTAGATATTGCCTGGCACTGCAAGGTTAAACAGGTCGGCACCGTGTTGTGCATCATCGAACTCATACGCGACGGTTTGATAAATAGGAGTCGCAACCGATTTAGTTGTTGGATCGGTTTCGTAGCCGAAGTGAATCGAGAGTGTTTCGTCTTTCATGAGTCTTCCCTGAACTATTGAACGATTTGTGTACGCTCATATTGCCGATTTTTTTATAAAAGAAAAGTAAGCTTAGTCACAGAGAGACAATTGGAATTGTGTGCGGGACGATTCGTTTGTGGTTAGGAAGTGCAGGGCGCGATTGGTACTGAACCAGAAAAGCAAAAAGCCTGAGAAGCACAATTGCTCTCAGGCTTTTCTAATTTGGTGGCCCCTCCCAGATTTGAACTGGGGACCGAACGATTATGAGCCAAGCTTCAGCCCTGTA
>NZ_LAUM01000055.1:0-8298 GCF_000972265.1 Vibrio sp. ECSMB14106
CTACTACCCGCATGATTTTACTGACGTCGACGACGGGAATTGTCGAACGTGATTAGTACGACGACGCCGACGAGGTTATGGGGTTAAACTTGGGTGGAAAGACAGGAGCCGGACAGGAAAAGACAGGAAGGAACCCTAGGCGTAATAAGTCTCGAAATGAATTTATATTATTGAATTAGAATGATTTTTACCGATAAAGGTCTTCTTTCTAGTTCAATAAATAAAGGAAAGTTTCTATGATCCAATCTAAAGGTAGTACAGCGAATACAGATGCTGATGCATCTAAAGACACGTCAAAACACAATCCATTCTCTAACATCCTCAAATCAGGGGAAGCAGACAAACTAGGTTCAAAATCTCAAGGGAAAATCCTCTTCGAGATTGCGCAAAATATTGAGGATAAACAACTCTACTTCCGGATTGCTGGGCAGACAGGAGGGGCAGGGTTACATTCAAAACAATGGGTTCCGTGCTCTAAGTTATTCGAGGTTATCGAATCTCAGGGTGATAAATCATGGAAAAGTCAGGTCTACAAATCCCTCTATTCTTCTGGTTCAGCCAACAATCAGGGTTTCTGTGCCGCTATCGTTCGTGGTCTAGGTTTAGCTGTTAAAGCTGAGTCTTCTATTTACCTACATGTCGTTTCAGAGAAATATCAAGATAGGAAAAAGGAGCTTCTCGCACTGTCAAAATCAAGGGCTAAATAGTGTGTAAAAACCTTGTCGTCGTCGACGTAATGACGACGCCGTCGATAAACCTACTCATGAACAAGTCGCTAGGTAGGCTTCAACATCTCTAACCAAGGCTTGTTTTACCCATGACGGAGAAATTACATCGATATCAGGTAGCCAAGATTTAAGGACTGGCATTAATGCGTGAATATCTGATGTCTCAATGCTTATAAGCGTTGAACCATAACCTAACTCTTTCAGCACCTGAATTGCCATAGGTTGTTCTGACCTCTGGTAATCATCAATTCGACTAGAACCTACCTGTGCGATGACCTCTACAATACCCTGAGTATTCCAGTGTAATTCTTCTCTGATTAGTTTCTCGTTGAAGCTAGGGGAGGGAGTGTAAATATCATCGTGTTGAACTAACTCTGTAATCTCCGATACTCGAAACGAATATGACTGGTTCCTAAGTACTGAAACCAAATGCCAAATCCCATGTTCGTTAATGAGTTGGTAAGGCTCAATCCGATGATAACGACGACGCTGACACGTTAAGGTTAGAGTGTTTCGCTGATGAATAGCGTTCGCAATGACACGTAATGTTGTCTGAAAGCGACTGGAATCTTCGATAGGTAAATGACGGAACAGAATAGATTGTGTCTTATGGCTTAGTGCCTGAGTCATGACTGCTCTATCTGGAAACAACTTATCTACCCCCATACTCGATAGGGAGTTCAGAGCTAAATGAGCTTTAGGGTTACGATGATCTAATTGCTTTAAGAAGTAATATCCATCCTCTCTTTCGATAGGTAGAAATGCCAGTCGACTGAAATCTCGAAGTACAGTTCGTTCATGTACTCCAAATTCCTGCTGTAAGTCGATAAGGCTCAGTTTCTCTCCTGAATGTAATCGGGAAAGTATCTGACTCAATCGGTAGGCTAACTTCTCACTCTTATTCATATCACCAATGATGTACTGATTCGCTGACAGGTAGTGTCAGCCATCATTATTTCCCGATAGTCATGAGTAAGTGACCGATTTTGTTATAGGTTTCATAGCCCACGAAACCTAAGCCCTGCCGTTATTCCTCAAATTAATTTTGCCAACTGACACCACCTGTCAGTCCACACCTTCAAACTAATCAACAGATGTCCTCTTAGAAAGAGGGCATGCAATCTTCAAGGAAAAACAACAATGAAAAAATCAATTATCCTGCTAGGTCTAACTTGGCTATTCACATCTTCGGTATTCGCAGGTGGTACGTTCGGTGGTAATCCGGGCGATATCTCGAAAATGAAAGAGCTGCTAGAGCCTCAATGGAATGGCAAGGCAGGTATTCAGAATACAGCGTCTTACGGTGTCATCGTGCAATGGAAAGCGGATGTCTGTGGAACCATGAATGGTCATGTCACTGATACGGCGAAATGCGGCCCAGATACCCAGAAAGGTAAAGCACAATAAGTTTTGTTGCGGAGCTTGGCTCACGATATCTCAGTTTCGAAATTGGAACTCTCTAGGCTTAGGTATCAATGAGCTCCGCAACACCCTAATCAACCAACAAGAAGGAGCCTTTACATGGCGATTAAATCAATTACAACACTAGTTACAACCTGTCCTGCATGTGGTGATCGTGCTTATGATGATGGTAGCTGTCAGGTGTGCGGTCACTCTCACTAAAGCTGTATTGGTAAAAATCTAAAAGGTCATGTTCTTCATCGAGCATGGCCTTTTTTCATATCTATATAAAGAGGAAGGGAAGTATGCAAAGTAAAACATTCTCACAATCATCATCCCAATCAAAGAAGAACACTGGTATCCGTGGCGCTCAAGTCGGTGCTGCTATTGGTGCTAGGTATGGTCCATATGGGGTATTTATCGGTGGTCTAGCTGGTTTCGTAATTGGTGTCGTCGCCGACGAGGTTATAGATGATTGACGGGCAAACTAGGTGTGCAGGGGGATAACCTCTGCTTTTTTTGCTGCGCGTTGACGCTGACGGCGTCTGAATTAAGTCGACGACGACAATAATAATGCTATTGACTGGATATCATAACAATCACTGAGATAGGATGAGAAACTCGGTATGTTCATGTTATAGAGATAGCAATTTTGGCCAGAAAAGCTTTCGGTATTGCCCCAGAAGATCCTGATTTAATAAATTTTGAAATGTTTATTGCATCATCTCACCCCGAATTTATTCAGTTAAAGACGTCAGAACGACCTAGCTATGAGCATCTAGATTTCCACATAAAAACACTAGGTTTTTCATATTTTCCAGGATGTAATGAAGCTTATTGTCCGTTGGCTTTGAGTAAGTTTGAAAAAGGTGATGTACAGAGTTATGAAGAAGAGTTCTTAGATAAAATTAAAACTCCTCTGTATCAGCATTTACACCAAAATTATTTTTTTAATACGACTGCGTTGTCCATTATCGAAGTTATGGATCGACTTGAAATAAGACTTCCAACGTCATCAGCGCCTATGACTGTCAATGACTATTTAGAGGGGCTTGTAGATAAGCTTTTTCAGGTCTGGGATAAATGGATCATTGAAGAAATCAGAGCGAAGTTAAGTAAGCGGAAAGCATCACTCAGTATTGAAATACTAGAAGGAATGATTACGCAGGTATCGGCGGTTGTAGAGGAGTTGATGGAGTTTGCAAATAAGCCTTACTTAAACCGTAAAGAGCTAGTCGACTTTCCTCAAAACCAAAAGTTTGCGTTGTTATCAACTTCTTTGTATTTGCTTTACAAGCAAGGATTAGAGGAATACATAGAGCAAGTTTTGAATGAATGGAGATTGTTTGAGTATGAGAAATCAGGGAGAGAGGTGTCGATCGCAATAGACACGAAACGGTACATTGACCTAATTTTGATGCATGAGCTCTCAATGAAATCTTTAGATATCGAGAAAAAGCAGAAAGGGCGTAGTAAGGCTAAGCTTTCGAGTCCTGCTACTTTTATGTATACGAGAATGCATGGTGGTTACAAAGCTAGCGATATCAGAGCAACGTATCGCTGGTTATTTATTAAAGCGTGGCTATATTCATGGTTAAAGGTTAATGCAGTGTCTGCCAATAAAGCAGCAGAAGAAATTGCAAAAAATGATAGTTTCTTTTATCTGGATAAAGTGAGTAGGAAAGTGGGCAAGGATGGTGTAGTTGAGTCTGATGATGAATGCTATGCCAGAAGACAGAAGCAACTCAACTCAGAGTTTAGTAAGTGGAAGAAGTATGATGGACCATTTGCTTATATATCAGATAGCTTGTTCAGTAAAAGTAGGAATGCCTACGAAAAGTCACAACAGTCAAAGTAGCGTGAACCAGATAAAAAAGAGAAGCGAAAGCTTCTCTTTTTTTATGCCTGTAGCTTTTACAAGCACTTTGGAAATTATCTTCGTGGGGGAGCTGGTTAAATGTATTTCGTGGTTAGGAAAGAAAGTCCAAACGATAAATTTAGCTATTTCGAGCACTTTGGAAATTCAACGCCACAACATTGCTGTTTAATGCAAACCAACGAGACGGAACGCCTTCTCGATGCTCTTTAACAATCTGGAAAGTAACGCTCTACGACTTTTGAATATTGATTTTGCAACTTAATGGGTAGCTGAATGGCTGCCCATTGCGATGCTGAATTAAATCGCATCAATTTCTATTGATAACTTAGGAGAGATGAAATGAATCTATTTGAAAAACTAAATGCACAGGCTGAAAAAGTAGCTAACTTCAAAGCGCAGATTCCTAGTAACGCATTGTCAAACATGATGCCGTCAGATGGTGTTCCATTTATGACAAAGTCTGAAGTACAAAAAATGCTAACGATTGAGCGATACGATGACGAGACAGGATATAAGTATATATATTATGTAGATGCCGACATTGCGCAGTCCTTACCAAAAAAAGAAGTATCTCAAAAGGTACTTCATGTTCTGCAAACGACAAAAAACGAGATTCGCCTAGTTCTATTGAGTAGCAATCCATCAAATTCTTGGAACCGCAGCAAGCTAGACGCGGTGAAGGCGAGTGCTGAGGGGAAGGTTATCTCAGTAAAACGTAACAAAGAGGCTGGTGTCTATAGTTACTCGGTTGAGCATGATATCGCCCCATTTGATGTTGATATGTCTCTTGTAGCGAAAGCTTTTGATGAAACGTTTGGTGGAGAGTATCACATCGATTCCCTAGAACATCCTGTAGCTCAAGCGTTGTTAGAAAATAAAGGTGAGTTTGTTGACGTCGTTGACGGTGATACTGAACAAAAGCAAGTGAGTAATGACGACACCGACGCTGAAAGAGTGAGAGATCCTTCCGAAGATGGAATTTTCTCGGACGACCCAGAGCCGTTAGAAGAATTGGAGGAAGTCGAAATTGAAGATGAGATTGACCTTGATGACTTGGACTTCGACGATATGGCAGCATGAATTGTAATAGCACGTTATGGTCTCGGACCACATACCTATGCGCTAAATAAACAGTTACTTGTTCACTCAGCGCAAGGTTACCTACCTGACCATATCGCTCAAGAGGTTAAATCTGTTTCGAGCTTGCCACCTTTGGATGTTCAACGTCGCATTACGCGACATATAGAGCATCTAAAGAGTAGAGAAGCGATTAGAGTAAATCGTGCTGCAATGCTTAAGCGAATTGGTTCGTACTCACAGAAAAAATCGGGTACAAGCCAATTCGTAGCTAAGCAATATCAAGGCATTGTTAAAGCACTAAACACAGATTCTACCGGGAATTGGTATCGTCCGGTCGTCTCGACTTTTCATACTAAAACAGGTCGTGATCATACGCTTGGTTCTTCTCTGAACCAAGTCCCTAAGCAGTACTGGAAGTCTGTACTGAGCCCACCTAAAGGCAGTGTTTATGCTCTTTTAGATTACCAGCAACAAGAACCCATGATTGCCGCTTATTTTGCGCAATGTCAGGTGCTCATGCATTGGTACCAAAAGGGGGACATATACAAAAATATCGTTCAGTTAGTTGGCGGCCAATTTAGCCGTGACCAGTGTAAGCAAATGCTCATTGGACGCCTATATGGTATCGGTTATCGGACACTCGCTGAAAAACTGGGGATTGCGTTGAGTCGAGTTAGAGCTCTGTCTCATGAGCTATCTCGTCTTATTTACCCAATTGACCACTATCTCGCTAGATCTGCCGATGTTATTCGGCATCAAGGCTTCGCTCGTTCCTTAGATTGGAAATACACCATATCGGATTTGGACGGGCAACTCTCGCTAACTAATTGGAAGATTCAAGCAACAGGTGCCGACATTATGCGTCGAGCCTGTCTACGTCTTGATGACGCCAACATTCCACTTCTACTCACCAACCACGATTCGTTCTTGGTGAGGTTAGAACAAGCACAATTTCAAAACCAATTGGATGCGGCAACTCAGGCTCTCACCGACGCCGCCGCCGATGTTCTAAATGGTTTCCGTTTAAAAGTGGCAGTCGAAATGATGCTGCCATCCCAAGAAAAATAGTATTAAAGGAGATTTTTACAATGGCTGATAAAAATGCATTCGCAGAGTTCTTAGAACAGTTTACCCCTAGCGTAGTTAAGCAGGACGAGTCACGCACACCATATTTGATTGAGCATACCGGAGAGTCTAAGCAAGCTATCCCATTGGCTTCTGATCAGGGAGAGCAGATGCTGCGTAAGTTCGCTAAGCGAGTAGAACTAAGATTGGTTGGTAAAAACGTGAAAGATGCATTCGAGGAAGTCAAAGCTATCGCATGGGAGCATGAGCAGCCGTTGATTAAACCTCAAATTCGATATGGTATGGCTCCGGGAACTGAAACAGTCACCATTGATCTCTCGAACGGTCAGATTGCTCAACTTAGCGCTCAAGGTGTTGATGTGTTGGATAGCATGCCAGCCAGCAACGAAGAGTTGTACTTTCAGAGACCAAGTTTTCAGTTGCCAATGGTGACGCCAAAGCTACCTTGTGTTGATATGAAATCAGCTCTGAAGAAGCTTAGAGGTTTCATCAACACTGATCAGGACACCTTTCTTTTGCTAGTAGCGTATATGACCTACTTGATGGCGCATCCTAAGGTAAAAGGTGTCCCTTATCCTATTCTGATGATCCAAGGTGAGAAGGGGGCGGGAAAAAGCTTCTTCTGTAATAACGTGCTTCGTGGCTTGTTAGATCCTAGCGCTGTCTCAGCGATGGCTTTTCCTAAGCAAAGTGACTTTGTTCTGACCATTAACGACATGTCGCTAGTTGTTATTGATAACCTTAGAAGCTTAACTAAGCGTCAAAGTGATTTGCTTTGTACCGTAGCTACCAAGGGAACCATGACGAAGCGAACACTGTACAAGACAGCAGAAGTGACGATGCTAGAGCTACATAGCCCACTAGTATTAAACGGTATTCATGATTTTGTTAAAGAATCCGACTTAGCTTCCCGTTGCCTCCGAGTCAACTTGGAACCGATGAAGAAAGGCAATCGACGTCCTGAACAAGAGCTGAAAGCTGAGTTAGAAGCAGCTATGCCAGAGATATTCGGTGCCTTACTGACTCTTGCATCCAAAGCGTTGGCGGTATTACCTGATGTTGAGGTGGTGCATGAAGCGCGAATGATGGACTATGCCAAATGGATAGGAGCGCTAGAAACAATCTGGAAAATCCCAGAGGGTAAGCTGCAAAAAGTGTACGAGAAGAATGTAGAGTCGCTGATGGCATCGGGTATGGCAGATGATAGTCTAACGATTGCTTTTACGGCATTGCTTAAGAAAGCTGGAGGTAAGCCGTGGAAGGGCAAGCCTTCCGAGCTTCTGAATAAGCTTCAAGAGTTTGAAGAAAGCATGTATCTACCTAAAGGTGCAGCGGCGTTGTCAGCAAAGATTAAGGGTCAAGAATCAAGCTTGAATGCCAATGGCATCTACTTCAAGTTTGGACGAGATGCAGAGCGTTACATAATGGTTTCAGATAAGCCATTAATTTAATTATCACATCCGGTATCGGTGGCATTGCTCACTGGTACCGGATTTTTTTTTGCTTTCTGGTGGCGGCGTTGACGGTTGGTGCTCTGCGTGGATAGCAGGAACCAAATATTTATTTAGTGAGTGTCAAAGTTATATCTTCTCAATACAACAAAGTCGAGCTTACTACACCAAATGACAGGTTTCCCTGTTGTTGCATAATAGCAATCACCAATGATCAAAGCATGGCAGCCTTGTAAATGCTCTAAATCAGTGTCCACCTTGAAGTATTGAAGAAACTCTTCCGTAATTTCTGGCCTTATGGCGACACTTAATCCATCAGAGCGACTACCTGCGTTCAGCCATAATTTACCATCATTTGAATATGCGGCATCACTAATGAAGCCCCAGAAAATGCGGTTCTTCTCATGTAAACCCTCATGAACATTCTTAAAGTGTACAAAAAGTTCATCAGCTGATGAAGGAAGATCAGGAAACGGGGCGTCAGGGATAAACACGTTTGTACCGTGAGCATAATTCTCATCTGGAGACCTAACTAACTTATATAGTAAGTTCTTTAGTGATAAGTGAGCAGGGTAGTCTTTCCCTCCAGCGTTTTTAGTTTTATCTCCTGATCGCTTTTCTCCATAGGGCAAGATTACGAAGCCCCTTGCCCTGCAAGGACTTGCGAAAGGTA
>NZ_LAUM01000056.1:0-9362 GCF_000972265.1 Vibrio sp. ECSMB14106
TTCCATGCCTTTTTTTACCGCCGCTCTACCAGCTTCACCAATATCATCCAATTGCATCAGTTTCATTTGCTGCACTAGCATTCCCTCCCAATAAGGCAGGTGTCGCTTATCTACAATGCCGCTTTCACAGCTATCAGGCTTACCACACTTACACTCATCATCATTGGTGCACCACCCAATACCTGTTGAGCGAATTGGTATGGAGCTAGAGTATGCCTTTGCCATAGCACTAAGAGAGCCAAAAGATTTAATTAACTCTTTATCCTCACGGACCTTCATGATGTTTTGAGCTATGTCGCCACCAGTGATAGGCATGTCTAGTTCAAACCAATCTTGCTTAATTTCTTCTTCAACCAGATATTTCTCTCGAAGCATTTCTTCAAACAATTCAGCATCCAAAGCATCATTAAAGGCATACAAAGTGGTCATGGTAATTGACCAATGTTTAAAGTGGTCTTTTAATGCTCTCAAGTCACCTAATTCAGAGTGAACCGCATAATTAGCAAAGGTACGTCTGAATTGGTGCGCTGATAGGTTCCAATTACTCCCTATCTGTTCACATAAGTTTGGCAACCTAGTGTTAGTCATTGCCACCCCTGACAATAGGTAAATTGCGTTTCCTTTTCCCAGGTTTTTCGATAGGCAGATGTGGTTTGAGATTTCCTCAAGTCGATGTGCTTCCACATGATCGTTGCTTGCTTTCGCTTTTAGTAAATCACACTCAAGTTGATCTTGAAGTGGAGCGCTCAAACGGCCAAGAATATCAATCGCTTCCGTGGCTATCCTTGGCGCAATCCACTCAGCTAACCCTGTATGTGTTTTCTCAGAGACAGTTTCGATGTGGTAGTAAGTGGTGTCACCTTTCGTTTCAGAGCGATACGCATCACGCTTAATGCCTAATATTTCATGGATACGCATACCCGTTGTGAGTAACAGCCAGAAGATACAGCTATCTCGCAGTAGCAATGTTTCTCTCTTTTTTGACGATTTCAGAATTTCATCAGCTTTATCTAGGTATGATTTAGTAAACTGGCACAGCGGAATTAGCACTTTATTTGGAATAATGGGGGTCTTACCTTTGGTAATGGCTTCCCGATACGCTTCACCAACATACCCTGCTTGCTCATTAGCGGTTGATTGAGGCCAAGGATGCTCTTTGACAAAATCAAACTCTTTGCAGTGGTAATAAAGGTCTTCTAGAACGCGGAATCTATCCACCTTGGTGACTGCTGTCAGTGGTTTAGTCTCGCCTTTTCGTTTTGAGTGCAGGGTATTTACATGCCTAACGTAGGCATTTGAGGTAAAAGCTGTCAGCCCATGTGTAACTGTAGTATCTGAACTTAAAACCCACTGAAAATAACTTTTCAACTTGTCCAATGTTTTCACATGAGTATTAAGAGCTAACCCCTTTTTGAATTTGCTCCAGATTACCCACTTTGCCATGCGCTTCATTTGAGTATCATCAATCGTAGAAAAAGTAAGGTTTAATGCACTTGCTATAGTTGCTTTCGTACCTTTACTAGCAGGAAACACCCATACATCTTCCTCAAATCGAGATAGCGTTTGGTATTCACCATTGGCGAGTTTAATGTAGGTCACGATACCCGTTAGAGAGCCATCAATGACTTGCTCAAGCGCACTGGTGCTTGGCTTTGGACATTGCTGAATTGCAAACTCAGCTTGCGTGAGTATTAACTCAATTGAACTCATTGCGTCACCTTCAACATATCAAGGTTTTGCCAGTACGGATGTGGATTAGATCTTGCCCGTTCTTTTTCAGCCTCTACACGCTGTAGCTGGCCAAGCTTAGCAAATTCAGGGACAACTTCTTCATCTACGATTCTTAGAACATTTTTTAAATGACGCTTCCAGTCTTTACGACCAAACTCGTCACGGCTTCGAATAATCGCCCAATAAAAACTAAAGAGTTTATACAAATCATCACCTGTAATAACGAAGCTTTTACAGCGGAAGCAGCCTAAAAAGTCATTACAGAACGAGCCATTTTTCGGTGCTTTATCGCCATTCTTAGGGTCTTTACAATGCCCTACAGGGACGCTTGGCTCTGCGCACGTTAGCTCTTTAACTCGTATCTCACCCATTAAGCCCAAGTTGCGCTTTGATTGCTCAGGAGCTTGCAGGTAGTGGTCAAGCGTTCCTGTCCCACTGTGTTTGGCTTGCCGCGCAGCAATTAACAAACTCTCACCACTTAACTCATAAATACCATTGATGAACGTCTTGCGAAAACGGCTTATATTAAGTTTTATGGTGCGTCCATCTTCATCTTTTAAGTCGTATTCTTTGATGAACTTGTTAATATTACTTAGCAATGATCGGTCTGAAAGAGAAGTAGCAGTACCTTTCTTCGCACCTCGTCCACCTCGTAAGGTTTCATAGGAAAGTATTAAGTCGGTACCAGTAAATTCTCTCACTTGGGCATTGCGCTCAATCATCAACTCAATTAGATAAGCAACATCAAGTTTTATCCCTTGTACTACCTCAAGTTTTTCTGATTTACGCAAGTTGTGTAACTGCATTGCATTGCTTCGTTTCTTAAATACGGTCAATAGCTTACGATTATCTTTAAGTGGATGGTTACTCAATGATTCGGTAGTCATATTGAGAAGCGGAGATGTGTTGATGCCTGTCTGAATCGCCACAGCTAACAAACACAGTGTTAACTGATAACCTGTTAGTGGTTCGGTCTTTTGATAAATCGGCTTAATTGCTTGTTTTAGCGCAACTACCACCTGCCTTTTTTCATGGGAAGTCAGGGGTTTCGCGCCCTTTGCACGTTTATTTGAATTTGGAAATGGGCTCTTCGGAAAGAAATCACTGTTTAGGTTGATGTCACCAATGGCAGGCCAGTAGCCTTTTTCTTTCATACGTGTCAGCAATGATTTGATGTATGTGTAGACACTCTTTTGGGAGTTATACCCTAGCTTGCTGCCTTTGAGATGCAACAAATATTGCTCTATTAAATTGGAGGTAATATCAGCTTGCGTCAAGTCCTCACCCAATGAATGCCTAAATATCGTTAAGTATTCAGCAAAATAGGTAAAGCCAGCGGTCAAATAAGCGTATTGAGTTCTCTCTGTAAAAGCATCAGTATTTTTCAGTAGTGCTTTTGCGGTGTAGTACGCTCGATTGGTGATGTCATCATAGCCTTCGCCGTAATATGAACTAAAGTCAAAATTAGTACCATTACCACCTTTTGAACCGATATTGGGATAGTTCACAACAGGGTTGATTGGTCGTTCTATTTCTCGATTTTGATCAGTGTCAGTAGTTGGCTCTACTGCCGACGTTTTCTTTAGCTTGTTTTTGTTAATTGACAGTTTTTTTCTTTGTCTCGCCATACTTCACCTACACAATCGCATCAATCTGTTGTTGATACTCAATAGACAAGTCATCGACTAAATCATTAACTAAATGCAAATACTTCATCGTGGTTGTAATACTTGAATGTCCAAGCCGAGCTTGTAGGTACATCAAGGGTTCAAATCTACTGCTTTTATGTTCTAACATTCCTTTCAGCATGTGCGTTGCGTAAGTATGTCTTAACATGTGCGGTGATACGTGAAAGGGCAAATTAAGCGACTTGAGAGCCTTACCAAAAGCAGAGCCTTGAGAAGTCCACTCTTGACCATCAGGCGTTAAAAACAAGCAATCTGATACCACTTCTGACTCCTGCTGCTTCTGAAAACGAGCCTCATTGACATAACGCCACAAGTCTTCCATCAGTCGTGTTGGAATGTGTATCTTACGCTCTTTCTCACCTTTGGTTCGCGAAATATTGACCTCGTAGTAAGCTCGATTTCCAGTTGGCTTTCGTATTACGTGCAACGGAAACAACAACAGCTCTTTACGTCTGATACCTGTCTGTAGACATAAGCGAACCATCAGCTTTAAGGTTGGATTTTCAATCGCAGATAGCAGTTCTTTCACTTCAATAGCTGACAAAAACTGAGCTTTCTTCTCAAAGGTTTTCATCATCAAATCAGAGCTGTACTTCTTACCACCATTTCTTTCGGTATGGGCTAAAAATTGCTGCCCTTTATTCACTGAAACCGATTCTAAAGAGTAAGGTAATGACTTAAACCACTTGCCAACTCCATAAGAGTAGAAACGCACTATCGTTCTTAAATGTTGGTTGGTTGAGTTAACTGACATACCAAACTCACCAACACAAAGGTCACGATAAGCACTAACTAACATTTCATCTTCACTGCTTTCGGAAATATCTCGCCAATCTAAGTTGTTCTGCTCACAAAACGTCAGGAATTGAGCTAAATGATTGCCATACGTCCACCAAGTATTTTCACTATTCACCCGACCTCGTTTTAAGCATTCATATATCAAGAACTGCATCGCCTCTACACAAAGCATTCCTGATTCAATCCCTAGTTCTGAATTATCACTCTCCCAAGTTAGTAAGGGGAAGTTAGGGTGTTTGACGCTTTCTATCTCAAAGTCAGATGTGGATTTGATGCAGAGCATAACAACCTCGCTGGACTGTACATGTATACATATATAAAGGGTGGTTCTATGCTTTGCTATGAGAATTGGAATTTTTTATGCGTACCGTGATATGTAACACGTTACTGGACAATTATCAGTTAGAGTTGGGGCCCTAAACCACAAGCATCGCATAAGCCGAGTTTGGGGTCGAAAGCGTCTACTAACTAATATGTAGCCATTCTTGACAATATTCTTGATAAAGGCCGGGAAATGTAGAATATGTTCGCTAAATAAACGAAGTACGTACAAAAAGGCATAAAAACAGTAATATGACTCCGTCACATTGGCAAAAAGGAGTTCATGTGAGTCAAGAAGATGAAAAATACCCAGCCAGCGCCATATCCTCCTGGAGCGGCTTCGTTTATCAAGGGAAAGTTGCACTATATCACTCGCTAAAGCTTATTCACGATGGCGACTTGGAGTTCGAGCTTCAGCTAGACAGTAGCGACGACTTCGCTATTTATAAAGATGGAAAGCTACATACCGCCCATCAAGTCAAAGCGAAGATTAGCAAATATCGTAGTGGCTACACCACGGCGCTGGAGCAGTCCACTTTAATCGAATACGACAAAATCAAAGGGACGACTCGTTACTTTCACGTATCCGTCCAGCTAAACAATACAGACGATCACAAAGGTGCTAGCGGAGAAACAGTAAAATTTTACCGCTACGGAGACAACTATTATTGTGGACTGGGTGAAATTGAAGGGTTGACCAAAGGACTTATACAAAATATATGTGAGAAACAGTCCATCACTATCAGTGATAACCTTATAAATTTTAACTACTGCTTACTGTCAGAAAAAATAAGCACCATCGCAATACATTGCCATAAATTAAATCAAGTTGACGGAGTCCAAGAAGCCAGAGCCGCATACGAGAATCGCATCAAAGCCAGTAGCCTTTTAGCTGTTCTGCTGAACGAAAACCCCTATCAGAATAGGGACTACTATGGAGTTGAATTAAAGGCTAGGCTCCTAACCCATCTAGAAGAAAGGCTGGATCAAGCGCTACCAACAATGAGTGACGCCACTTATGAGAGAGCTAGACGTTTGTGCGAGCACATACGCGAAACGCCCATCAACGAGTTAAAAACGCTATGCCAGATGATGAAACCATCCGAGCGGTTTCAAGACGTTCAGACGAACGACATCAGGCGATACACCAAGCTCATCCAAGCTATTTCGGTGGAGCCCATATTCAACCATCTCCCGCACTACCTCGACAGCGAAAATCGGTTCTACGTGCCTACCGCTCTTGACGTGGATGAAAGCGAGGAGTGTGAGTCTGACATGATCAGAGAAATGAAAAACAACGGGGATCTGCTGAGACTACTTTTTGAGTACAATCATCTAATCGCCAGCAAAGCGGAAGCCTCATTCACCTTTAATACAAAATTCACAAACTCAGATGATTTCGATAACAAGCCAGCTACTGAAAAGCTGGAAAGCAACATCATCAAATCGCTATGCATTAGCGTAATGACAAAAGAGGACGCAGAGGGTCAACTGAATGATAAAACAACTCATTGATGAAGCACTTGTTGCCCATGGCTTTGTGAGTAAGCGAGAACTGGACACAACAAGCTTTTATGTTCGCGAGTCTGGGTCTGCTATTAGATTCGCAGTCGTACATACTTTAGACGGCCTTCCTGACCCAGCCGAGCTAAATAACAGAATCAATCACCTTGCTCCTGATGAATTTCTTAGAAACCCAAGTTTCAAGAAGAATTGCGATCTGATTTGCATTTATCGCCTTGACGTTCTGGCCGAGTTCAAGGATCACGAAGAAGAAATCTTCGCAATCGAGGAAGACCCGCATTTTTATAAAAAATATGTTCTCTACTACAGTATTGCGGAAGAAAGCGCTCTCACCAATTTCACCTACAGAAAACTGGAGACTTTGATTGCTGATAAAAAGGAGTTTCTTAGTTACAAAGAAAAACCTCTTGTAGCCACACAATACAGCTTCGCGGCGAAGACCTTTATCAAACTTCCTTTCTTAGAGTTACCTAGCCATCAAGGAAACCTCGTATCCTTGAGGTTACAAGCAGCTGAGGCCGTTGCAGAAGCCGGTCTGAACGATATGTATTCGACTATCCAGACAGTCACAGGCAAAAATGCCGACGACATTATCAAGGAAATGATTAACAATGAACTGGCAAATATCCAAGATTGAAGTATCTAGCTTCAAAGCATTCAAGCATATCTACTTAGATCTTGGCGAGTCGTCCTTACTAACTCTGGACGGTCCTAACGGTTATGGAAAAACAAGCATATTCGACGCCATCGAACTACTGCTCACCGGCCAGATCAATAGAATACAAAACCTATTCTCTACTTTACTAACCAAGAACAAAAGGGACTACGCGGACAATCTCTTCTGGAACAACCGCTCCGGCGAGAACGACCTCTGCATTAAAATTGAATTCATTAATGGTGATCGTAAACTTATTTTGGCAAGACATTGCCCAACTGCGATATTCAAAAAACCAGCGAACAATCGTGCAGACAAGTATGAAAACTTTAAGCTTTACGAGCTACCGGAGTTTGAATCATCTGACTTTACGAAGATCAATCTGCGCGACAACAACTTCCTTGACGAAATTTTCGGCAAAAACTTCAGGGAAAACTTCTCCTTCCTTAACTATCTGGAGCAGGGACAAAACCGGCTGTTACACACTCGGGTAGACGAACGTAAGGATAAACTAGGCAACCTCTTTAACATCAGCGATATCGAAGCTGAAATTGAAAGCTGCAACACCATATACAGTAAACTTACAAAGCGCATCAACGATCCTGAGCGTAAGGCAAAAGTCGAGTCACTCACGGAAGAGATAGCCACCCTAAGAGGCACATTGCAGGCTGAGGCTGGGATCGTTGAGTACAAAAAGCTCTCGACGACTGATGTCCAGCCAGGATGGGACAAGGAGGAGCTCTTCTCGACGTATTCTGCGGTAGACCATACTACCTACCAGGAATCTGTTCGCAAGATTATCGCCCTTCTGCCACTCAAAGCCACGATAAAAACCAGGGTTCACAACGAGACAATTGATGCCGAAATTGATCATAACGAGGAATCCCTGAGAAGCTTGGCTCAGTTTGGTAAGGATCTTGGCAAGCTTGATTTGCTTGATGTTATCAAGAAGGGGATTGATGAGTTAGAACGTTCAGCAAACATCATCAAACGCGGTGCTACGGCAATTAGCTTTGAAGAAGCTCGAGCACTACCAAACTGGGCAGATGGGCGCCTTGAGTGGTTTGAATTACAAATTGAATCCCGAAACAGCCTACGCGAAAAAAGCAGCGCCAATGCGAACGTCATAGCCGAATTGGAACGCCTGAAAAGGCAGCTGATTGATGAACATAAGAAGTCCTATCCCAATGATCAGTTGTGCCCCCTTTGTGGCGCGGACTGGGAAGATCACAAATCAATGGTGGATGCCATTGAAGCAAGAACCAAGCAGATCTCTGAATCACTAAGCAAAGACGGTAAGGACTTAGTTAACCTTATCACTGCTATGGACGCTGAGCTGAAGCTCATCGACACCCATATACAAGACAGTTTGAAACTTATCAAGCCTACATTTGAACCAAATCTTCATGCAAAGCTGACAAAAATTAAGCTTCGGCTCCCGGCAATAACCCAGCTAATGGAGAAGCTGCAAAGTGACAATATTCAATTTACTGACTCATTTACGGAAATTGATGACGTAGTAAATGAGCGGCTTGAAAAGCTCAAAGCGATTCTAAGGAATAAAAAACAGGTTGAAGCTGATGCTTTAGCGCTGCCGGAGGACTGGCGAGATACAACAAACAGCGCCTTCAAAGACCTGCAGGACTTCTACATAATCACGGCTGAAGATCTAAAAGACAAAGAACAGTATATATCGATTAAAGCCAATGAGGCTCAAAACTCCAGGCTCCAAACCTGTATTTCCGGTCTTAAGCTTATCGAAAAAGAAACCCTAGCGGCCCAAAAAGCTCAAGGTAAAATCGAAAAGCTCCGAAACACATTGAAGAAGACAGAACAGAGTTATACCGACCAGACAATTTCAGCTATTGAGCTCATATTCCACATCTACAGTGGTCGGTTAATCCAAAACTATCAGCGTGGCCTGGGCCTGTTTATCGAGAGCCGCGAAGGTACGCAGTTGAGGTTCCTGACTGCAGAGAAGTCTGAACACGACGCAGTCATGTCTATGAGTTCTGGTCAGGTGTCAGCCCTCAGCCTTGCCTTCTTCCTTTCCCTCAATAAAGTCTATGCTCAGGTACCTCTCATCCTGATTGATGACCCGTCTCAATCTCTGGATGAAGTCAACATTGCTTCCTTGACCGATCTACTCCGTTGCGAACTCAAGCACTGCCAGCTAATTGTCTCCTCCCACGAGGACGATATCTCTGCATACATGCGCTATAGGTTCAACAGAGCAGGCTTAAAGACAAGTTCACTTAACATGCAGCTATTGGCGAAAGATGCTTTGTAAAAGCAGCCCATATCAATGTAATAGAGCTGGGCGTCCGAGATGTTCATATGGATGGGTTAACCATCCTGAAGAGGATGTCACAAACAACAATAGGATCTGATTTTGCGCATTCTTTCATTAGGTTAAGTATCGCAAAATCAGGTCTCTATTAATTTAATTGTACTAATTCAGACCTGATCTGACCGTCATAACTTACTTTGGGGCAGATATGAGTTTGCCAACATCGCCCCAAATCGATCCCAATCAGCAAAGAAAACACTACTCCTATAAGAACTATGCTTTTTTTTAGTTCACCCACATATATATTTGATATTGACCATTATGATGAATGTTACACCCTTGGGGATTCATAACA
>NZ_LAUM01000057.1:0-6677 GCF_000972265.1 Vibrio sp. ECSMB14106
GTGAGGCTTAACCATACAACACCCAAGGGGTTTTGTGGACTCAAAGAAATACCAAACGCTTGAATGAGTTTGAAGAGAATTTAACAGCTTTCCGAATTTTAAAATTTGCTTGGCGACCATAGCATTGTGGACCCACCTGATTCCATGCCGAACTCAGTAGTGAAACACAATAGCGCCGATGGTAGTGTGGGGCTTCCCCATGTGAGAGTAGGACATCGCCAGGCTCCAAATTTATTTTCACTTTTTGAAAAGTGAAGACAAAAAGTTTGAACACTTGTCAGCGACGACAAGTATTCCACTGCGGAGTGGTAGTTCAGTTGGTTAGAATACCGGCCTGTCACGCCGGGGGTCGCGGGTTCGAGTCCCGTCCACTCCGCCACTTATTAGAGAAGCCCTGCTAGCAATAGCAGGGTTTTTTTACATTTAAAGAAAAGTGTTTTGCTTACAGGTTATATGGGTGCTGTAAAGACACTGAGCCCCTGCTCTTCATGTTATTTCGGCACATATTTAGAAAGCCTAGTCTGACGACTAGGCTTTCGTCGTTTCCGGCGTATGTGTTTTGGGTTTTAGTAGCAGATCCTTATCGCTAGCTATGAAGTACTTCTCTATATCGGGAGGTGCTGCTTGGGAATATAGGTGGTCACTTCTAACTCTGGTAGTTAAGCTAAATAGAGCAGAGCACTAATCTGATTGCTTTACTATGTGAAATTCCCTATCGCGTACGTACTTCGCCGTAAGGAGTGACGAACGTTATTGCTTGAATACGTAAAGAGTAATTGTCGATTATGTTAGTATCGGTACTCATTTAGCTGCTCTCTGCATCTGATACACGTATCTAGAGTCCTTAGACTAACTTTTAGGAAAAGATATGATTTTAACTTTTCAAACTATCACTCTTATTATGAATGAATCGAGATGTTGACTCGAAAGACCATCAAGCAAACCTATCTCGCTATCTCGCTATCTCGCTATCTCGCTATCTCGTAGATACAAAAACGCCTAGCGTTTGCTAGGCGTTGATAAATAGTGTTTTGATACACCGACTACAGTATTTGTTTGAGTACTCTGTCGGCTTTTACACGAGTGATCTTACGAATCAACTTCTGAACTTCCAACGGGTAGCTATCTATCTTGTCTAACTGCTTATAAGTGCAAATTAACTGGGTATGTTGAAGGATATTATCAACCTCAACTTGGAACTTATCGGTTAGATGATGGTAATTGTCTTGGATAAATATACCGTTCTCTAGATCAAGTTTCCATGCTCTAGGGTTTAGGTTACTACCCGTTAGCAGCATATAGCGCTTATCGACCCAAATACCTTTAAGATGAAAACTATTGGAGTCATGTTTCCAAAGGCGGATCGATAGATTGCGACTGGCGATATTCGCTTCATTGGCTTTGGCAAAACGGCGTAGGTTCAACTCATAAAGGTATGGTAATCCACCAATTGTTTTAAACTCTTCTTCTGGTGAGATAAAAAAATCGTTCGCTGTTTTATCACCAACAACAATACTAACCTTGACCCCGCGTTTTAACGCCTTCTTAACTTCCTTAGCTAAGCTAGGAGGGAAGTTGAAGTAGGGGGTGCAGATGAATATCTCATCTTTAGCTTGGGCAATGAGTTGGTTGATTCCTTGATTCAAGCGGTTACGTCTCTTACCTATTCCGACTAATGGCGTAACGGCGACTTGCTCTGGAGATACATCTTGCCCATCGAATTTATACTGAGATCTCGCAAGTGATGCGCGGAACTGACGAATTGTTGGTTTTAGTTCTTTTGTGATTGGCTTGTTTTTATCAGCTAAGTCGTAAACTGCACTGTCTGGAACCATCTGATCGTGTACATACGCAAACATTGAATCTGCAAGCGCTGCGTTGTTTAAAACATGGTAGCGATCAAAGCGATAACGGTCATGGTAATTAAGATAGATATTATTAAGACTGGCACCGCTATATATCACGTTGTCATCGACGATAAAGCCTTTTAAGTGCAATACGCCAAAGACTTCTTTGCCGCGAACGGGGATGCCATAAACAGGCACAGAATACTGATATTTTTCTGAAAACTCTTTATACATGGCTGCATTGCCTTCAGAAGACTCTGCACCAATCAATCCACGCTGCGCTCGGTGCCAATCGACACAAACGCTCACGTTTAATTCTGGGTTCTTTTGCTTTGCTTCATATAAGGCAGTTAGGATCTCACGGCCAGCCTCATCATCTTCAAGATACAAAGCGACTAAACTAATACGAGTCGTTGCGCGAGATATCTCATCAAGTAGGCGAGTTCGAAACTCTTGCGCTGATAGTAGTACTTCAAACTTGTCAGGATTCTGCGCTATGGTTGGCAACTGTATGAATGGATTCCTACTGGCAATCATATTGACTGTTTTACCTTAAAAATATGCAAAATTGCGAACCTTTAATTTTACCAAAGGGATAGCACCAAATACTAGATAATCGAGGCATTCTCTAACAATTTTGCTGATAATGCATAGGAACGAGATCTTTTCCGCTATTCGAATAGCGCTCGTATAAAACTCTTAAACCATTTGGTAGATCTTTAGGGTCTACTTGTACGAATTTGTGTCGTGCATAAAAATTGGTGAGATGAGCGTACGCAAAGCAGTAATCGTCTTCCGTAAGCGTATATTGCGCACAATAATCCATAAGCTGGGAGCCTAATTGCTTACCACGATGTTGTTTTGATATCGCCATTCCAGTAAGTAAGCGATTATTTTCTATTGTACGAAAACGCACGACACCGCACAGCTCGTTATCCAGTAATAACGAATAGATCAGTTCACTCTTATTCGCTTTTCCCGTTGGGTAATGTTCTTTATAGAAACGTTTAACTAGGGGAACCTTTATTGGGTCTAATTGAGTAATGATGACATTGTTCATTCAATCACTGCGCCATTGGTTTATCTGCTGTAGAATGACCGCAGTGTAAGTTAATTGAATATCGCCATGCAATTTCATCTCAATGCTAGTTTAAAAAATGTTCATACATTTTCCATCGATCAGACGTGTGATGCGTTGGTTGAAGTCACCACTACCGAAGAACTGATTTCGCTTTACAAAGACCCTAAATGGTCAGCTTTGCCTAAGTTAATACTGGGTAAGGGCAGTAATATGCTTTTTACTGAGCACTTCGCTGGTCTGGTCATTGTGAATAAATTGGCCGGGATTGAGTTGACCGAGACGGGCAGTCATCACCTACTGCATGTTAGTGGGGGGGAAGATTGGCCAAGCTTGGTTGAGTGGAGTGTGGATAAGGGGCTGGGTGGTCTAGAAAATCTAGCAATGATACCGGGTTGTTCAGGCTCAGCTCCGATTCAGAATATTGGTGCGTATGGTGTTGAACTGCAAGACGTATGTGAGTATGTCGACATCCTGTGTCTGGATACTTATACAGTTAAGCGCTTAAGCAAAGAAGAGTGTCTCTTTGGTTACCGAGACTCTATTTTCAAACACGCTCTCTACGGTAAAGCGATTGTTGTTGCGATTGGTTTAACGTTACCTAAAGAGTGGCAGCCCTGTAATCACTATGGTCCTTTGAAAAGCCTAGCTGCTGATAGTCTTTCTCCTCGTACTATATTTGATGAAGTGTGTGCTATCCGTTCAAGTAAGCTACCAGACCCTAAAGTACAAGGGAATGCGGGCAGCTTTTTCAAAAACCCTGTGATCACCGAAGATCATTTTGATCGCCTGTTAGCTCTATACCCAAACATTGTCGGTTATGAGAGTAATAACATGATTAAAGTCGCTGCGGGCTGGCTGATTGATCAATGCCAGCTCAAGGGCGTAACAGAAGGTGGTGCTCAGGTTCACCCTAACCAAGCATTGGTTATCATCAATTATGACGAGGCTTCTGCTACGGATATCCTCAAGCTTGCGGAGCGGATTCGTCGGTTTGTATTGAAAAAATTCGATATTCGATTGGAACATGAGGTGCGCTTTATGGGACGAGACTGCGAGACAAACCTAGATAGAGCCCTGGAGGCGTTGGCATGAGGGAGCACAGCACTAAGCTCGCACTGTTGAAGTGCCTAGCCGATGGTGAGTTTCACTCTGGAGAAAATCTCGGCGAGATGATTGGCGTATCACGAGCGGCTATCAGTAAGCACATTAAAGGTATTCAAGAGTGGGGGGTAGATATCTACCGAGTACAAGGCAAGGGCTACAAGCTAGCTAGCCGGTTAAATATGCTTGATGAAGAAAAATTGTCTGTTGTTAGTCGCGATGCTTCTCTTGAACTGATTCCAATCATAGGTTCTACAAACCAGCATTTATTAGAGCGTACTAACACCCTCGAATCAGGTTCTGTCTGTATTGCTGAATATCAAGTCTCAGGTCGTGGACGTCGTGGACGAGAGTGGGTGTCCCCATTCGGTGCGAATCTATACCTATCCATGTATTGGAGATTAGATGCTGGTATGGCTGCAGCTATGGGGTTAAGCCTTGTTGTTGGTGTTGCCGTTGTTGAAGCTTTAGAAGTGATGGGCGTTGAGGGCGTTAAGCTGAAATGGCCCAACGACCTTTACCACAATGACAAGAAGCTTGCAGGTATCTTGGTAGAGCTGTCAGGACAGTCCGGTGGCGCTGCTCATATCGTTATTGGCTTGGGGTTAAACCTATCAATGGATCCAAAAACCTCCGGAATTGGCCAGCCTTGGACCTCTCTCAAAGAAGTTTGCGATGGTAAAGTACCGGATCGCAATCACTTGGCTCAGACTCTGATTAATGCTTGGGATAAAGCTCTCGTCGACTATGAGCTGAAAGGGATGTCGAATTTTGTTGCTCGTTGGAATCGCTTAGATAACTTCTTAGGTCGCAATGTAAGGCTTATTATTGGACCTAGAGAAATTGAAGGTGTCGTACAAGGTATTGATGAGCAGGGGGCTGTGTTACTCAAAACCGAGAATGGTATCGAAAGTTATATCGGCGGTGAAATCTCACTAAGGAAAGGTAGCTAAGACCTTCCTATTTTCTTAGTAGTACTTCTTCAACCATGTGATCTGCACCTTTACGTAGAATAAGGTGAGCCCTTTCTCGTGTCGGAAGAATATTTTGTTCTAGGTTCAACCCATTGATTGAACGCCAGATCCCTTCCGCTTTATCTAAAGCTGCTTGGTTTGATAATTTCGTGTAATGACTAAAATATGAACCTGGTTTGGTAAACGCACCATCGCGGAATTTGAAAAAACGATTGATGTACCACTCTTTAATTTGTTGACTATCAGCATCAACGTAGAGTGAAAAGTCGAGGAAATCGGAGATAAAGACACGATGCGGCTCGTGTGGGTAGTTCATGCCTGTCTGCAAGACATTAAGCCCTTCAATAATAAGCACATCTGGCAGGTCGACGCATTTTTCCTCATCTGTGATGTTATAAGTAAGATGCGAGTATACTGGTGCTGTGACATTTCTTTGGCATGCTTTTACATCAGAAACAAACTTCACTAAACGTTTGATGTCGTAGGATTCGGGAAACCCTTTCTTGCTCATTAAGCCTTTTTCTTCCAGCACTTTATTTGGATACAAGAAACCATCTGTGGTCACAAGCTCTACCTTTGGATGATTCTCCCAACGCGATAATAATGCCTTGAGCAACCGAGCCGTTGTACTTTTTCCAACCGCAACACTACCTGCTATACCGATGATGAAAGGTGGCGCTTTTTCTTTCTTATCAAGAAATTGATGAAGTATTGAATTTCTGTTTTGTCTGGCTGCCACATAGAGGTTCAATAGGCGAGATAGCGGTAAATAGATCTCCACAGCTTCTTCCATTGTGAGCTTTTCATTGATGCCTTGAAGCTCTTTTAAGTCGCTTTCAGAAAGTGTCATAGGAACTGAATTCCTTAACTCCGACCAGCGTTCGCGGTCAAATGACATAAATGGGCTCATACGAAACTCTATAGTGGATAACAAAATAAGAGCATGGAAAATACATCAAGCGCTAGATAAATAAAATATCTTCCTGTGTTAGATACGAGTTAAAGACAGAAACCTTGAGCGAAATAGCGATATAGAAGAATTTGATACGAGATTTTTTCACTTTTTTTCAATTTGCTATTGCAAGGTGGAAAATCATTCAATAAAATGCGCCCCACTTGTGCCGACTTAGCTCAGTAGGTAGAGCAACTGACTTGTAATCAGTAGGTCACCAGTTCGACTCCGGTAGTCGGCACCACTTTCTCCCTTCCAATAAGGTAAGCGAGAGAAAGCTCAAAATTTGGAGGGGTTCCCGAGTGGCCAAAGGGAGCAGACTGTAAATCTGCCGGCACTGCCTTCGATGGTTCGAATCCGTCCCCCTCCACCATATTCTAAAGGTTAAATAGCTCAAACAGAGTTACGTGTTGCGTGCATCGTATAATGGCTATTACCTCAGCCTTCCAAGCTGATGATGCGGGTTCGATTCCCGCTGCACGCTCCAACTCATTTTGTGTGCTGATATAAGCTCAGTCGGTAGATTTCACCCTCAGTAAAGGGTGAAGACACCAGTTCGAGTCTGAGTATTAGCACCAGTCTAAAGCTTCTTCTCCTTTTTATTAAGAAAACCATTTTTTGGTTGCGTGGTCTTATTGTAAGCCACCTAATCCGTACCTAGAGGGACACCCCATGTCTAAAGAAAAATTTGAACGTACGAAACCGCACGTAAACGTTGGTAC
>NZ_LAUM01000058.1:0-5599 GCF_000972265.1 Vibrio sp. ECSMB14106
ACCTTTCGCAAGTCCTTGCAGGGCAAGGGGCTTCGTAATCTTGCCCTAGGAGGTATAAGTCTTGGTCATTGAAGTGGCTAATCTCCCAAGGTGAAGTAGCAGACTGTAGCTAAGATCTCTAAGTAGGTGTATATATTGTACCGAACTTCATGAGGCACAAAATAATTAACAATTAGCGTTACCGGAGCCGTGAACCCAACATAATATAAAATCAGTTTGTTTCTTCTAAACTTATGAAGTAAAGACAACAATAAGTTTGATTGTTCTTTGTGAGGAGCGGGTTATGCGGTTGTCGTCTCTGAATCCATGTTACCCCTCATCAAGATTTCCTATCATGATTAAGGGTTAGTTCATTTGGACTGGTTTTCTACTTTAGGCTCATTTGCTATTACAAAAATAAACGAAATAATTCCTTCCATTTTTCACAATCCGACTATACTTAGATTACGACTCAAAGCAGTCGTAGATAATAGGCTTTTTGATTTACCGAAGTATAAAAAATGGTTTATATCTGATAGGTATAGATAAAAACTCTACCAGGCTAAACGGACTTAGTTGGTCTTAAAGCGCTAGATCCCCCTAGCGCTTTTTCTTTTCTGTTTGACTCTGGTGACTGACCTTTGATTAACGATCTTCTGTGACCGATATATATTCAGCTTATCTACTTATAATATGACGTTGCTAGGCCTGTTTCCGCTTCTTCCGAATGATCACCACAAATCAGCGAAGCGATCAATGAGGTTAGAAATTCAAGTCTAAAAACGATTAGCGACATGGATTCTTCCAAGCTATTTTAGCGACCTAATCCCTATGTGAAGACTAATTACTCTGTTAGGAAATAAAGTTCTGTACAAACACCCCTTGTGAATTTATATTCAAATTTAATTTATATTTATTCTTTTATTTTAGGGTTAAGGTGTACCTATGGAACAGACAGATATCACGTCACTCATCCCCATTGTGATTACTTTGGTGTTGTCGTTGGCGACAAGGAATGTGGTGATTGGCCTTTTTGCTGGCGTGCTAAGTGGTGTTGCGATGCTGACTGGCATGTTTAGCGAACTCAATCCGCTTGATACGTTTGGTACCATGGTCAAAGGTTACTTAGTCCCCCAACTTACTGACAGCTACAACGCTGGTGTGATCATGCTGTTGGTGTTCATCGGTGGCTTTGTTGCTCTGATGGAGAAGTCAGGTGGTGGCGTTGCGTTTGCAAAGCGAGTGACTCAGTGGGTAAGCAATAAATTCCAAGCTCAATTGTCAGCATGGTTGGGTGGAATCGTTATATTTTTCTATGACTTAGGCACCCCTTTAATCGTTGGCCCTGTTTTTCGTCCCCTTTTCGATAAACTGAAACTTTCTAGACAGAAGTTAGCATTCATTATCGACTCAACCTCGTCGCCAGTTGCCATCCTTATTCCTTTCATTGGGTGGGGCGTTTACATCATGAGCCTGATCCAAAAAGAGTTTACGGCGTTGAATGTCAACATGTCCGATTGGGATGCGTTCATCGGTGCAATTCCTTTTCAGTTCTACGCATTCCTCGCGATTTTCATCGTTCCGCTCGTGTCCGTTAAAGGTTTAGACTTTGGGCCAATGGCAAAAGCTGAGCGCGAGTGCCAAGCGGGAATTAACTCTGGCGTGATTAACGAATCACTAAATCCGTTATCGAATAAAAATGCAACGGCATCTTTTGTCTGGGCACCATTGTTAGTGATGCTGGTGGTGTTGTGTGCCATGTTGGTTCCACAAGGCTTCCCGTTCCAAAAGGTCGCGGGTTCATCGTTCAGAGCAGCTTTATCATCGGCTTACTTCTTTGCCGCGATCACCTTGATTTCACTCATGGCTTACTACGGAGTAAGAAAGCTATCTGATGGTGTTTCAGTGTACTTAAAAGGTATGGGAAACATGATGCCAGTGGCGATCATTTTGGTATTGGCTTGGGCGTTAAGTACAGTCGGTAAAGAGTTGGGTGCAGCGGCTTATATTGCCGAGCAAGCACAGAGTGGTTTCCCTTATTGGCTAGTGCCTGCGGTCGCTTTTTTGTTGTCGGCCATTATTTCATTTGCTACCGGTTCGTCGTGGGGAACCTTCGCGATAATGATGCCATTGGTTATTCCAACCGCGATTGCGATTGATGCACCACTACTCGTCGCAATTGGCGCAGTGTTGTCTGGTGGTTTGTTTGGTGACCATTGCTCACCGATCTCTGAAACAACGATTCTTTCTTCAACAGGGGCAGGGTGTGATCAGTTTGAACACTTTAAGACACAGCTTCCTTATGCGTTGATGAACGGTTCTATTGCTCTGATTAGTTTTGTAGTGGCAGGCTTTACGGGAAGTGCACTGGTTGTGTTGGGTGCTCTTGTTGTTCAGTTGCTTGTTGTGACACTGCTAGCCAAGCGTGATGCGAGTAAAAACGCTTCTTCAGAAGTTCAACCTCAAGTCTCTGATTCTAAAATACAACAAGCGTAATTTAAGATTACAAACGAGGGATGAGGCTTAATGAATAGATACGGGATGCGAGTAAACGAGTAACGAAAAGCTTGCTCTCTATCTATTGTTATTCATTTTATAACCTGCATCTCACTTACTTCAGTCTAAACATCTTCTCCGCATCCCGAATCTCGTTTACTCGTACCTAAACAAACAAGCGCGATAGAGATCCTATTAATTGATAATTTCAATGAATCAATATGTTCACTATAAAATCAATTCTCCATAAGATCATTTGTACAATCTTAGTTTTCGATAACTGGATTACCTAGTCGTACGGTTTATAGATTAAAATTTTATGATAATTTTTATCGTTTTTTTTTAATTAACCACTTTAATAAGGTAAATTCGTAATGTCGACCAAACTAGCTAACCCAGCGCCATTAGGCTTAATGGGTTTCGGTATGACCACTATTCTTCTTAATATCCATAACGCAGGTTTTTTCCCAATCGATTCTATGATTCTTGCAATGGGTATTTTTTACGGTGGTTTGAGCCAAGTTATCGTGGGCACTATGTGTTTCAAACGTGGTGATACGTTCGGTACGACTGCATTTACTTCATATGGCCTATTTTGGTTATCTCTAGTTGGTTTGATCGTAATGCCTTACATGGGCCTACCAGCAAGCCCTGCTGCATTCATGGTTTGGTACCTACTTCTATGGGGCATCTTCACTGGCTTCATGTTCATCGGTTCTCTATGCTACCCAGTAGCGAAGCAAGTAGTATTCGGTTCACTAACTATCTTGTTCTTCCTACTTGCAGCTCGTGATTTCACTGGTAGCGAACTCATCGGCACTATCGCTGGTTTTGAAGGTATCTTCTGTGGCGCTTCAGCTATCTACTTTGCAATGGCACAAGTAATCAACAACGAATACGGCCGCACAGTTCTGCCTATCGGTGAGAAGAAAGCACCTCAACTGGCAACACAAGAAATCGCTGCTTAATACTCTAACTCGGGAACAGTTAGTTTGTTATAAGCCGTTTATTGGTTATGAATAAAACAAAAGGGGTTAGCCGAAATGGCTAACCCCTTTTTTATGCGTTATTAATAGCGCGAGTTAAAGCGAGCTATTTGCTAAAGCAATCCATTTGTTAAGGCACAAGCTTAAGCTGAAGGTTGCTCTACAGGTTTAGTGTCTGCAGCTTCAGCTTCAGGAGACTTACCTGTTTTACGCTTGTACTTCTCTTCCCAGTAAGTCGCCCCTTTAATACCTAGTTTCACAGGGTTGAACGTGTACTCAGTGACGCCTTGTTTCTGTTGCTCTTCGTAATCAGCCAGTGCTTTAAGCGCAGGCTTAGACATGAAGAAGATAATCAGAATACCGACGATGTTTAACCATGCCATCAAGCCAACACCTACATCACCCATTGCCCATGCAAGGTTCGCTGTTTTAACTGTGCCATAGAAAACCGCAGTGATAAGAACAAGCTTAAGTACGAACATCATGCCAGGGATTTTGATGGTACGACGTAAGTAAGCAATGTTCGTTTCTGCGATGTAGTAGTAAGCAAGAATCGTTGTAAATGCGAAGAAGAACAGAGCAAATGCGATGAACGGCTTACCAACCCCTGGTAGAGCACTTTCAATTGCAAGCTGTGTAAATACAGGACCATTCGCACCAATGTTGGCTGCTAAGTTCTGAACAAGGAATACACCTTCTGCACCGCCGTGAACGTTGTAAGCACCAGTGATGATGATCATAAACGCGGTTGCAGAACAGACTAGAAGTGTATCGATGTAGATAGAGAAGGATTGAACCAGACCTTGCTGAGCCGGGTGATCAACACTTGCCGCCGCCGCCGCGTGAGGACCAGTACCTTGACCCGCTTCGTTTGAGTAAACACCACGCTTAACACCCCAACCAATTGCAGCACCGAAGCCCGCCATAGGTGTGAATGCATCACTAACTATCATAGAGAAAACAACCGGAACTTGGCCGATGTTCAGTAGGATGATAACGAACGCGATGATGATGTAAGCCAATGCCATGAATGGGACAACAATCTGCGTGAAGTTCGCAATACGTTTAACACCACCGAAGATGATGAAACCAAGAATGATAGCGACAACAGTACCAGTGAAAATTTTAGCGAAACTGAATGTACCGACAGCTGTTTCGATCATAGCTCCTGAACCAAATGCAGCTTCTACAGCGTTACCGATACTGTTTGACTGAACACCTGGAAGTAAAATACCACAAGCAAAAATAGTCGCGATTGCAAAGATCCATGCGTACCACTTCTGACCCATCGCTTTTTCGATGTAGTAAGCCGGACCACCACGGAACTGGCCTTCGTCTTCTTCTTTATAGATTTGCGCTAACGTAGATTCTGCGAAAGCAGTCGCGGCGCCAAAGAAGGCTACAACCCACATCCAGAATACCGCACCTGGGCCACCGAAACCGATAGCAGCAGCAACACCTGCAATGTTACCTGTACCTACACGGCCAGATAGCGAAACAGCTAGAGCTTGGAAAGATGAGATACCTTTGGTTGAACTTTTACCCGAAAGTAACAAGCGCCACATTTCAAAGAAGTGACGGATTTGTACAAATCGAGTCATGATGGAGTAGAACAAACCAGCACCTAAACATAGGTAGATAAGTACTGGACTCCAGATTATTCCATTCAAAAAATCAACGAATGACTGCATGAGTATTTTCCCTGTTAGTTTTACTTATGATTGTTTTTCGAACAACACAATACTTCACTTGTAATGTAAGTGTTAAATTATTTAACTACGCAATAGAATTCTTGTGACATAAAGCAAGTTACAGGAGGCATTTGTTAACGCTTAGTGCTAGTTCGTAAATCGTTTTATTTAACCTTAAATGCAACTGATTGCTTTTGCTTTTGTTTGAATAAGTGCATAAATAATGATTAAAATAAACAAGCAAAGTGCGGGGTAATAGCGGAAGGTTATTGACCTATGTGAGCAACCTGATCGTGAGTCAATATTGGGCCGTCAACCTACAAAGGGCTAGCGTGTATAAGAGCTATCTGAATCCAGATCTGGATTAGCTTGTGTTTCTAAATGCGCCACTTCTTCATCCAGGGCAAGATCATGAAAACCCCTTATGGAATAAGGGGTGACGTGAAG
>NZ_LAUM01000059.1:0-4248 GCF_000972265.1 Vibrio sp. ECSMB14106
ATTACAGGGCCAGTCTAGAGAGACCGACCCAGCGACTTAGGATTTTAGGATGGCTGATGTGAGTTCAATAGCAGCTAACTCAATGAAGCTGTACATTTATGTTTTTCTCTAGTTTTCTTAGTATTGTCATAAACTTATCAGACCATAGACAATTTTCACTATTGTCGACTTTATCGAACATATGATTCATAAAAGCCTTTTTAGATTTATCTCTAATAGCAAAGAAACTAATACTATCATCAGCAGCCGGGATGTACTCTTCAAACCATACAGGTTCTGTAGCGAAAGCATCCTGTATCCATTCACTTGGGAATAAGGATTCTATAGCCATATTTCCGGGAATTAGTACATAATCTTTATCTGAATTATACCCGCCTTTATTCCCAAAGAATCCCGCTAATTCACGAATGCATTTCACTCCAGCGTCATCACCATCGAAGAGCGAAACCAAAGCTGTTTCCTTACGAATTAAGCCATAGTTAGCTTTAATAAATCCTTTCAGATCCGTAACTCCAGTAAAATCTCTAAATTGTACATGTTTTGATGCCACTGATGGAATCTCTTGTAGAAGCTCTTGAGAGAGACTTGACAGCACTTTTTTTAGGTAGAGTCTGTCTGTCTCGCCTTCTAAAAAGATATTCATACTGGATAAACCAAAGAAATCTGAAAACTTGACCCCCAGCGATTCTCGAATAGAGTTTGTTGCTTCAGAGTGGGTTAGGAAAGGCTTAATTACTGTAGAGCCTTTTGAGTTTAACTCTACACCTTGGACTGTATTGACGTCTGATGGAATAAAGTTTATTGCATGTGTTGTTTTAACAACTGTGGATATTTCAGATAAAGAGTCAAGCAACGCAGAGCATTTCTCTGCAAGTCCGGGGTGCATAAATGTTTCTGGTTCTTCAATTAGCCATATAACTTTTTTATCCCCCTGCTGCTCTGTTATCCACTTGAACGAAGATAATATTACGGCTGCTTGTGTGCCCATCCCTTTCTCAAAAATAGAGCTAGTGTTTTCATCCTCAACATGTAGCTCTAAGCCGGAGATAAATCCTTCCATTGAATTTCCTGGATATTGCATGGAAGTCTTTATATTCTCAACGCCACTCTTAAGAAGCAAATCGTTCATGCTTTCCGTCAAATTCGAAATACTTCTTCTTATATCGGCATCATAGTCACTAAGGACTTCTGCAACTTTTTTTCTGACAAAAGGAGTAACAAATTCATCGTACAGCTCCTCAGTTGATTTATTAGAAGGTATGTAATACCACTGGAACCCCTCAAGAATCGAGTTGATAAACTTTTTTTGTTCTAGAGAAAACTTTGACTGCTCAGTTCTCTCCGTGGGCCTTTTCACGCCAGGGTGGATCTGATATACGGGTTTAGAGCCATTAAAATACACATTGATAGAAAATTCATCAGCGTCATCGGGGATAATTTGTAATAATTCTCTTAAACGGTCAAGGCGAGACAACTTATCTGCATCAGTAGTGCTTTTTCGGTCACCGCTGAACCAGACTGTAATACTGGTTTTTTCACCTTTAGCTTCATATGGTAGGTCTCGCTCATAGTTATAGTTGCATTCATTTTCATAACCGGTAAAAAAAGTCTTTATTGCAAGTAGAGTATTGGTTTTACCTGAGTTGTTTGGGCCTACTAATGTAACACCACCATCAAGAGTGAACTCCTGATCAGAAGTAATTGTCCTGAAAGATTTTACTTTAATTCTTGTTATTTTCATTGTTGATATTCTTTTTATCAATAAATACAGTACATTAAAATCATAATCGAATGGTTCTTGATAGCCGTCAACCACTAATTAGGCTTACTTGCTCAATTAGTGATTGGACTCTCTAGTTCCTACTATTAGTACTAACATTCCCAACCAGATCCGATACATTAGCACTGACCTCTCTCAACCTACTCGAAGCTAAATGAGCATACCTAGTCGAAGTTTGAGGGCTCTGGTGCCCAAGTAGATGCTGAACATCATAGAGCGTAGCGTTACCACTGTTTATAAGGATCGAAGCGAAAGAGTGCCTGAGGTCGTGTATGCGGAAATCATCATAGATCCCTGCTGCTTTCTTGATTCGGGCGAATGCCTTCTTCGGATGTGCGATAGGTCTACCGGGTGCATCTCCGGCAAAGATATAGGGGTTCTTACGTATCTGAAATCGTCGCTGGTCATGTATTACCTCCTTAGCTAAATTATTGAGCAGAACCGTCCTTGATAACCCCGATTTTGTATGCGGTAGGAACAGGCTCCAATTGCCGTCGTCGTCGACGGTAAGACAGTCCCACTTGGAATTAGTAATTTCACCTATGCGCATTCCGGTAAGTAGGGCGAATTTTAAGGCGTTGCCTTGGGTCCGATTAGGTTCCTCGTTACATGCCTTGATGAAGGATGAAACCTCTTTGCGGTTCAGGAATCTGTTTCTTAAATTATTCTCCTTAAGCTTCCTTATATACAGCCCCGGATTCTTGTCCACGAACCCCCACTCCATCGCTAATCTGAACATTCTAAGGGCTAGGGAACGCAATCTATTTACCGTGGAAGGCTTCCTTGTTTCTAGAACTCCATCGAGTAGCTTTTGAATGTCTTGTTGGCTGATATCGGTGATACTTTTCTTACCCCATTTGGGGTAGAAATGAAGCTTTAAGTTACCGACATCATTCTTAGCAGTGAGTTTGTTCATCCGGGCGTAGGGTAGGTAATGCTGCTCCGCAAATTCTTGAAACGTGAGTACATTAGATTTTTCATCCCTCATTGCCTTAGGGTCATTACCTAGTGCGATATCTCGCTTGTGGTCATTGGCTATCTGTCTAGCTGTGTTGATATCTAGCGCAGGGTATTCACCAATTTGTAACGATTTCTTTTTCCCGAAATAGGTGTATCTGAATAGGAACCTACGTCTCCCTTGTCTGTTGATAATTATTTTTAAGCCGCTACAGAGCTCATCCGTATACTCAGTTTCTTTACTTCGACTTGTCGACGGCGTCGGCGGTAATGAATCAAGTTGGCGTTTATTGAATTTGAGTTTACGTGATTGCATTAGTCCCCCTTACTCATCAGAGATTGAGAAATATTGATGTAATTCAGTGCGGAGCGCCTTAGGCATCAGTAGGTAGAGGCCCTTACCACTGTCCTCGACAATGCTTAGGGATATAGAAGCTCCGTAATCTAGAACGTCTTCGAATTCGGTATAGGTTAGGGCTCGTTTCAGTAATTCGAGATCGTCGACGACGACAGCGTTTAGCTCATTAATTGAGGTGAGGAACCAGAGTTCACATTGCAACTCATCCCATACCTGTTGGGTTTCGGTTTCATCGTGAAATAGTTCAGTGAGGGTGGATTTGACTTGTTCTTCTAATGTGATGGTGATTGGTAGGGTTGATAGATTATTTAAAGTTGTAACCTTGATCATATTAAACTCCATGATTATCAGTATCATGGTGTTAATATGTGCTTGTAATTAATGATGATTCGGATACACCACCACTCACAAAAAACTATGGAAAGGAAGTATATGGTCGAGACAGTGGAGAAAATAGTTCATGGCTTTTTAAAGATAGCTTTAGCTTTCATTTTGTTAATACTTCTTATCAGTAAGCCACTGATGGGGGTGATAGCTACTTTTGCCGCATTCGTAATCTATTATCAAGTCAAGCACTCGACTAACAAGTACAACTTTTATGCAAAAGAGAGCAAGCGTTCTGCTACTCAATCAATAAACTCTTCTAGTCAAAGTGAATATGAGATCGTGATTAATTCTTCTAAGTCATTAGAGTCTGAATTGTCTAAGTTGGGAGCTCAAGGGAAAGGGCTACACGAAAAGGCGACGTCAATTGAGCATATGTTATCCCCTGAGCTAATGACGTTACTACGTAAGACTGCAACTATTCGTAACAAGTTGATTCATGAGCAAGATTATAGCTTATCGGATCGAGAGTTAATTCACTTTAAAAGTGCTGTTCAAGAAGCATTAAATTTACTGGATGTTATCAAGCCAGCTCCACTCTATGTGATGGAGGAGTATTACTGCGATGTGTGTGAGGATAAAGTTACCGCTTTGATCACTTCGAAGCTTGATGTACCCCTTTATGCATCATGTGAAGTTTGTGACAATCGACTAAAAGACTTTCAAGGTAGTTAATAACTAAAACACATCACTAAATAACCCCACCAACACAAATCAATACCTAAAATCCTAAGTCGCTGGGTCGGTCTCTCTAGACTGGCCCTGTAAT